>CAYMKW010000073.1:0-14701 GCA_964391365.1 uncultured Microthrixaceae bacterium
CGGCCCCGGCCTGGTCGGCTGGCGCAGCGGCCCGCGCCACGCCGGGACCGTCGTGCTCCTGGTCCACGGAGCCATGGACCGTTCGGCGAGCTTCACCCGGCTCGCCCGCCGGCTCTCCGAGGCCACCGTCCCCGACGGGGCCGAGGTGTCGGTGGTCGCCTACGACCGTCGGGGCTACGACAACTCGCTCGCACTCGGTCCCGGAACGATCGACCAGCACGCAGATGACCTGACGGCGGTGGTTGTCGAGCTGGCCCCCTCGCGTGTCGTGGTGCTCGGCCACTCCCTGGGTGGCACGGTGGCCGTTCGAGCCGTCGACCGAGGGCTGGACCCGTTCGCCGTCGCCGTCTTCGAGTCGCCGCTGCCGCAACTGCCCTCGTACCGCAACGACCTGGCGGCCGCAGCGCTCGACGCTGCGACCTCCGGCGGTCCGACGGCCGCTGCCGAGCGGTTCTCCCGGGCGGTACTGGGGGACCGGGCCTGGGAGCGGCTCCGGCCCGAGGTCCGTTCGGCCCGGAGGGCCGAGGGTGCCGCGCTGTGCGCCGAGCTCGCATCGCTCACCGACCTGCCGGTGCTGAACTGGCCTCCGCTCCGACCGGCTGCGGTGGGACGAGGCGAACTGAGCGGCGACCACTACCGGGACACCGCTGTCGAGACGGCGGCTCTGTTCGGCGGGGGCGACGTCACCGTCCTGGCCGGCGCCGGCCACGGGGCCCACCTGAGTCACCCGGACGGCGTTGCCGCCTGGCTCGGCGGGCTGGTGGCTCCCGTCTGAACCACCGCACCGCGGACCTGTGCTGGCCCGACGGTCCCGCCCGCGGCCGACGGTACGATCGCAGCGTGGTGGCCCTCCGCACCAGGATCCGACGTCGGCCGCGGCGGGCCGTGGTGCTCTCGGGCGGGGGCAACCTCGGTGCGTTGCAGGTCGGCATGCTCCGGGCGCTCGTCGAGGCGGGCATCTCCGCCGACGTCGTGCTCGGGTGCTCCATCGGGGCGGTCAACGGGGCCGCATTCGCCCGCTCGCCCGACGAGGAGGGCATCGAACGGCTGGTGGCGTTCTGGACGCGCCCGGAGTCGGGGGAACGGGTGATGCCGGGCTCACGTCTGCCCCCGCTCGTGCAGCTGCTCCGGAAGGGTGAATCCCTCCACTCCCCGGACGGGCTGAGGTCCCGGCTCGAGTGGCTCTACGGTCCCGATGCGGACTTCGAGGACCTCGCCGTTCCGTTCCAGTGCGTGGCGGCCGAGGTGGAGACCGCCGCCGAGACCTGGTTCGACTCCGGCCCCCTGGTGCCGCCGATCATGGCGTCCTCGTCCCTGCCCGCCGTCTACCCCGCGACGACGATCGATGGACGGCGCTACCTCGATGGTGGGGTCGTCAACAACGTGCCGGTGGCACGGGCCGTCGAGCTCGGCTGCCGGGAGATCATCGTCCTGCACGTCGGGCTGCACGGCCGGCCGGATGCCCGTATCCGGCGACCGCTCGATGCAGCGCTCGAGGCCTACTGGGTGGCTCGTAACGCACGGTTCGCCAACGACCTGATGAACCTGCCCGCCGGCATCGAGGCGATCATCCTCCCGCCCGGTGAGCGGCCCGACATCCGCTACGACGACTTCTCCCAGAGCGCCGAGCTGATCGCCCGCGGCCATCGCAACGCTGCTGCGTTCCTCGCCGATCGGGCCCGTGAGCTCGACCGCCGTGGCACCGCCGGCGCACTCGACCGTCTGCGGGACGGAGTGCTGAGCCGTCGTTGGGTCGCCGATGCCCGACGGGCGGCAGTGGACCCGGGGGGAGCCGTCCTGCGCACCGAGGGCGAGCCGGAGCCACCGGCCGAACTCGACGACCCGCCCGATCCGCTGCCGTAGCATGCGCCCGTGTCCGATTCACCCGTGAACCTGTCCGCTTCCGGCCCGCCGACGACGGTGCTCCCGCTCGACGCCCCCGAGATCCGCGCGGCCCTGGCCGATGCGCTGTCGCTCCCGGACGAACAGCGGCGGGACGCCGTCGCCGACGTGGTGGCCGGTGCGCCCCGATCGTCGACCGCCTGGGCGGCCCTCGGGGCCCTGGCCCGCGACGACGTCGAGGCGTACGCGTGCTTTCGGGTCGGCTACCACCGTGGGCTGGACCTCATGAGGGCCTCCGGATGGAGGGGAACGGGGTACCTGCGGGCGGACGAGCCCGGCAACCGGGGTTTCCTGGATTCGCTCGCCGGTCTGGCCGACACCGCGTCGAGGATCGGAGAGGACGACGAGGCCGAGCGGTGCCGCCACTTCCTGGTCCAGCTCGACCCCGACACCTACCGACTCTGATCAGACGGAACCAGATGAGACTGAATCCGATCAGGCCGACTCCGGTCCGCCGCGAGCAGAGGATCTGACGTGAGCACACGAACCGACGTGAGCGCAGGAACCGAGGAGACCCGATGAGTGATGCAGGTGCGTTCCCGATCGACGGCAGGCCGACCGGGGAACTTCTCGAGGAGCTCCGCGCCGAGCGTGCGGGTGACCTCGACTGGAGGAACGGACGGGCGTTCAGCCTCGTCTACAACGTCGACGACCCGGAACTCGAGGCCCTGCAGCACGAGGTCGCCTCGATGTTCCTGCACGAGAACGCACTGAACCCGTTCCGCTACGTGACCCTCCTGCGGATGGAGTCGGAGCTGCTGGCCATGGTCCGCTCGCTGTTCGGCGCCGGCGCCGCAGGACTCAGTTCCGGCGGGACCGAGTCGATCTTCCTCGCCGTCCAGACGGCACGGGACGAGGCGGCGGCCCGCGGGGTGTTCGACCCGGAGCTGCTCTGCGCAGCCACCGCCCACCCGGCGTTCCCCAAGGCGTGCAAGTACCTGGGCGTGGAGTTCCGGCCGCTGCCGGTCGGACCCGACGGCCGGGCCGACCCGAACCGGTTCGCCGAGGCGATCTCGGAGCGCACGGCGCTGGTCGTCGCCAGCGCACCCTCGTATCCGTTCGGTGTGATCGACCCCATCCCCGAACTGGCTGCGATCGCCGCCTCCGCCGGCACGCTCTGCCACGTCGACGCCTGTCTGGGCGGCTACCTCCTCCCGTTCTGGGAGCGGCTCGGTGAGCCCGTGCCGCCCTGGGACTTCCGGGTCGAGGGGGTCACGTCGATCTCCGCCGACGTCCACAAGTACGGCTACTGCTTCAAGGGGGTGTCGACGATCCTCTACCGGGACCGCGACCTCCAGCAGCGGCAGTTGTTCATGTACGACTCGTGGCCGGGGGGCCTGTACGCCTCGATGTCGGCCGCCGGCACCCGTCCGGGTCCACCGATCGCCGGCGCCTGGGCGACCATGACCCACCTGGGGGAGTCGGGGTACCTGCGGTTGACCGAACGGGTGCGGAACGCCACCCGCGGGTTCCGATCGGGCATCGACGGCATCGAGGGGATCCGGGTGACCTCGGACCCGGAGTTGTCGGTCTTCGAGTTCGGTCCCGACCCCGAGTCCTCCACACCCGTCGACATCGGTGCCGTCGGCGACGTCATGGACGACCGCGGTTGGAACATCGACCGCCAGCAGGGCGGCCTGCACGTCATGCTCTCGCCGGGTCACGACCGGGTGGTCGATGCCTTCATCTCCGATCTCGGCGGCGCTGTCGCGGATCACGGTCGGGCCCGCGGTGGCGGTCTCGCCTACGGCGGGGTCGTCGAGTCCTGACCGACACAGCTGCCTTCTCCGCAGGTGTGCTCTGCGGCGGGGCGTCGAGTCGGATGGGCCGGGACAAGGCGACGATCGGTTGGCCCCGGTCCCCGTGGGCGGGCATCGTCGCGGATGCAGTCCGCGGCGTGGGCGTGGAGGACGTCCTGCTCGTCGGTGGCGATCGGCGTCTGGCTCGGATCGCCCCGTGGGTGCCCGACGACCTGCCAGGTGCGGGGCCTGCGGCCGCCGTGGCGACCTTGGCTCGGCACCGGCCGGGCCGCCCACTGCTGGTGTGTGCCTGCGACCTGCCGGACCTGACCGCCGAAGCGCTCGAGCCGGTCGTCGCTGCGGTCCGCTCCGGGGCACCTGCTGCGGTGCCCCTGATCGAGGGTCGATCCGCCTGGTCCGTGGTGGCCATCGGCCCCGACGTGGCCCGGGAGGTCGTGGCCGCGGTGGACCGGGGCGTCCGGTCCATGCGGGACTGCCTGGGCGGACAGGCGTGGCGCATCGAACTCGAGCACGTCGACGCGCTGCGCGACCGGGACCGGCCCGTCGACGTCGGGCCCCGACCAACACCGGCGTCCGGACAGGTGCGCGGTAGCGTGTCGGACGTGCCCAACGAGATCCCCGTCGTGGACGTCGCCCAGCTCGCTGAACAGCTCGAGGGCGGTGCGGCCCTCCTGGACGTGCGGACGACCGAGGAGATCGAGGAGGTCCGCGTCCCCGGTGTCGTGCACATCCCCCTCGACGAGCTGGAGCTCCGCCTCGACGAGGTTCCGGAGGGGGACCCGCTCCTCGTCATCTGCCGCAGTGGCGCGCGGAGCATGAACGCCTGCGTCCTCCTCGCCGGGCACGGTCGTTCGGTCGCCAACGTCGAGGGTGGCACCCTGGCCTGGATCGACTCGGGGCGCCCGGTCGAGTCCGGGCCACGGTGACCGTGTGAACGAGACGCCCAGTGGTGCGACCGGGTTCGACCTGGTCGAGGACGACGCGGCGTTCGTTCGCCTCGTCGACCGTCTCGTCGAAGCGGATCGGTACGCCGTCGACACCGAGTTCCACCGGGAGCGGACCTACTTCCCGCAGGTGGCGGTCGTGCAGATCGCCGATGAGCACGGTATCGCCGTGGTCGATGCCCTGGCCGTGGACCTCGAGCCGTTCGCCAAGGTCCTCCAGGGGCCGGGGCTCGCCGTCATGCACGCCGCCCGCCAGGACCTCGAGGTCCTGGAACGATCGTGCGGGGTGGTCCCGTCCCGTCTGGTGG
This sequence comes from uncultured Microthrixaceae bacterium, assembly GCA_964391365.1. Taxonomy (GTDB): domain Bacteria; phylum Actinomycetota; class Acidimicrobiia; order Acidimicrobiales; family Microtrichaceae; genus SXMI01. The sequence continues at coordinate 4,915 of CAYMKW010000073.1, forward strand.
ACACCCAGGTCGCGGCGGGGTTCCTCGGCTACACGACGCCGTCGCTGGCGACGTTGCTCGAACGCGAGCTCGGGGTGCGCACGGCGAAGGCCGATCGCCTGACCGATTGGCTCAAGCGGCCCCTGACCCCGGCCCAGCTCGACTACGCCGCCTCCGACGTGGCCCACCTGTTGGAACTGGAATCGCTGCTGGCCGGTCGTCTCGCTGCCCGGCTTCGCACGGACTGGGTGGACGAGGCCTGCGAGGAGCTGCGCTCCGAGCACCGGGGTCCGCGTGACCCGGACGAGGCCTGGCGGCGGATCAAGGAGATCCGCCATCTCAAGGGCTCCGCGCTGTCGGTGGCGCAGGCGGTGGCCGGTTGGCGTGAACGGCGTGCGGCGGCGAGCGACCTGACTCCCAGGTTCGTGATGTCCGACCTCGGAGTGGTGTCGGTGGCCTCCAGCGCGCCTCGCACCGAGGAGGAACTCCGGTCGCTCCGCGGCCTCGATGGTCGCAGTCTGAAGAACGGGACCGCCGAGGAGCTGCTGGCCGTGGTGGACGCCGCACGGTCGAGCGCGCCGGCCAGGGCGTCGTCGGCTCCCGTGCCGGAGCTCCCGAGCGAGCTCCGGCCCGCGCTCCCGCTGATCGCGGCGTGGGTGGCGCAGCAGGCCCGGGACATGGACCTCGAGACGGCGCTGCTGGCTACCCGGGCCGACATCGAGGCGCTCCTGCGCGGCGCTCCGGACGCGCGGCTGTCCACGGGCTGGCGGGCCGAACTGGTGGGCGAACCGATCCGCCGGCTGGTCGAGGGCGAGGCGGCCCTCGCCTTCGAGCGTGGTCGGGGTCTGGTGCTCACCGAACACCGTCCCGCCTGATCCCGCCCGTCCCGAACCAGTCCGGGATCAGGCGAGCAGGACCCCGGCGGCGATGATCGCGAGCACGCCACAGGCTGCGAGGCCGAAGCGTGTGTCCCCCCGGCGGAACCAACGGATCGCCAGCCAGCCGACCCGGACGAGCGGAGCGGCGACGAGGAGACCGATCGCCACCCACGCCACCGGGTCGCCCCACCCGGCACCCAGCAGCACGGCAACGATCGCGGTGATGGCGACCAGTCCCGTCGTCACCCGGAGCGTCCCCACGGTCCGGTCGAACCGGCCGGCCTTCGGGTCCCTCGGACCGTCGGCCTCGGGCACGGGTCCGGGGGTCACGCCCGGACCGCCACGACGACGGCCACGATCAGCAGCAGCACGCCGGTCGCCCGCCGGACCGCTGTGGGGGCGAGCGACTGCTGCAGCCTGGCCCCGACCCAACCACCCAGGACCGCTCCAGCGATCGCTCCGGCCAGCTCGATCGACTCGATCCGGCCCTGTACGGCGTAGACGAGCAGTCCGGCTGCGGCCGTGATCCCGAGCGTGAACGTCGTCGTGGCCGCAGCCACCTTGACGGGGACGTGCATGAGCTCGCTCATCGCCGGGGTCTTGAGGAACCCACCGCCGACGCCCGACAGTCCTGCGACGACACCGGCGAGCAGCGCCGCCGGGAGGCCCCGCTCGAGGTGGGTGGCGTGGTACGGGACGATCTCGTCTCCGTTGCGGTACTGCCCCCCGAGCGTACCGGGCCACTCGCCGGCCGGCTCGGCCTGCAGGATCCCGAGCGGCCGGTTGCGGACACCGCGTCGCGCCAGCGCCGAGATCCCACCGACCGCTGCGGCCGCGGCCAGCACCCAGGCGATGAGTCGTTCGGGAACGTCGAGCGAGAGCAGGGCCCCCGCCACCGCTCCGGCCGCGGCGGCCAGTTCCACGGTGATCCCCAGTCGGTGGTGGACGGTCCCCTCGGCGAGTTGCCGGGACGAGGCGGCGAGCGACCCGGCGGCCACGGTGGCGAGGCCGATGGGCGCCGCAGCGGTGGGCTCGCTGCCGATGGCCACCAGGATCGGCACCAGCAGCGTCGCCCCGCCGATGCCGCCGAGCGAACCCAGGAGCGCCGCTGCCGTGGCGAGGGCGGCGATCAGGAGCGGGAAGGTGTTCAACGGGGGTGCGCCCGGCTGCCCACGGCGGCAGGCTACCGGCGATCCTCCATGGCAGCATGATCCTGCGGGTTCGCAGGGCTACACTCGGCCGTTCGGCCGTCGAAGACCGGGAGTGCACCGTGAAGAAAGGTCGGCATCGCCGCTACGAGGAAGCCCGGGCCCTGAAGCGGGGCCCCGACCTCGACATCGAGGGCATTCTGGACGACCTGTCGTCGGACCGGAACGACCGGCCCGGAGGTGACCCGGACGACTTCGACGTGCTCCAGGCTGACGGTGCCGACACCGCTCCGGCGGCGGAGGCGGGCGACGACCAGGTCGACGACGAGTACGACGACGAGTACGACGACGAGATCCCGGCCTGAACCACCGGTCCCCTCAGCGCTCGTCCGTTCAGTCGGAGGGACGACGTGATGCCGGATGGGGGAGCCAGGTGGTCGTGACACCCGGTTCATCGGCGCCCATCTCCGAGCGGAGCCGCTCGTAGACCTCGGCGCCGACCAACTCGACGATGTCGTCGCGGAGCGCGTCGACCACGGCTTCGTGGCCGACGAAGGCGTCCGGCGCATCGGTGCACCACCAGTGGAACTCGGCGCCGCCCTCGCCCCAGTCACGGCGCTTCCACTCGCGGAGGACGTGCGTCGTGTGGCCCACGTCGTCGTCGTGGTACTCGAAACGGATCGGGACCTGCCAGCAGACCTCGGGCTTCCAGTCGAGCGGCCGCTCGTTCGCCAGGAGCGCGGCGAGGTGGAGGGCGCAGCCGGACCCGGCCCCGAACCCCGGTCGGTTCAACAACACGCACGCTCCGTCGTGGACGCGGGTGACCCAGGTGCCGTCCTCGTCCTTGTGGAGGGCGTCCTCGGGGCGCTCGACGGCGTCCCGGTGCTGCCAGAGCTCGGCGGGCAGGCGGCGGAGGGCCGAACGCACCCGCTTGCGGTCGGCCTTGTCGGCCATGTGTGCGCCGAAGGAGCAGCACCCGTGCCCGAGCTCGGTGGCGTCCTCGTCCAGCACGCCCCGGCACCCCCGACCGAAGATGCACGTCCAGTTGCTGGCCAGGAACGTGGCGTCGAACATCCAGGTGTCACCTCCGTGTTCGAAGGAGATCCACTGTCGACTGCTCTCGTCGTCGTGCACGGCGTCGGAGCGTAGCGACCGGTCGGGTGCGTTCGTGACCACGCGGGCACCCGGTCCCGGCCGCTCGGGGGAAGGGTGCTGGCCGTCGGGACGATCGAGGTGCTAGCTGTAGGGCGTGGCCGGCGAGTTCGACGACATCCGTTCCCGGCTCGAGCTGATCGCCGAGGAGCTCGCCGACCTGGCGATCGTCAGACTGCGCGAGTCGATCGACGCAGGCGGGACCGAACTGCCGGTGGACGAGCGTCGTCTCACCCGGGCCCGCCGAGCCGTGGAGAAGGCCGTCGGTCTGCTCGCCGAACCGGACGACGCCTGAGGAACGACCGCGGCGTTCAGCCGCGGTTGAGCGAGCGAATGAGCGCGTGGAGTCGTCCGTGGCGGGCGCGGACGAAGCGCAGACGCAGGCGGGGGAGGTCGACGTGGTCCCGGTCGCGTCGTTCGGCGTCGCTCGGTCCGCACCGTTCGATGCGACCACCGACCAGCAGGTCGGAGAACTCCTCGTTGAGGCGATCCACGCAGTCGTCGTCGACCTCGGTGGCGAGCCGGACCACCAGGTGGTCGCGGACGTAGCGGACCGAGTGGAACACACGGTAGAAGTCCGTCACGTAGTCGCAGGCGTCCTCGACGTCCGAGGTCAGGTGGAACAGGTCGAGGTCGGCCCGATCGATCAATCCGGCGTCCAGCAGTTCGACGTCGAGGAAGTGGCGGAAGCTGCGCCAGTAGGCGTCACCCGTCGGCTCGAGGAGGACGACCGGACCGGGCGTCTCCCGGCCGGTCTGCAGCAGTGTGAGCAGTTCGAAGGCCTCGTCCATCGTGCCGAACCCGCCGGGGAGCAGGACGTAGGCGTCCGCGGCCCGCATGAAGGCGAGCTTCCGGTTGAAGAAGTACCGGAATCCCACCGACTTGGGGTCGCCGGCGAGGGGGTTGGAATCGACCGGTTCGAACGGCAGCTCGATGGTGACCCCGAATGATCGGTCGACCCCGGCTCCCTCGACCCCGGCGGTCATGATGCCGGGGCCGCCCCCGGTGACGACCATCCACCCCCTCGACGCGATGGCCGCACCGAGTTCCCGTGCCGCACGGTACGCCGGTTCCTCCGGAGCAGTGCGGGCTGATCCGAAGATTGCGACCTTGCGGATCCCCGCGTACGGGGCGAAGGTCGTCGCCGCAGCCAGCTGCTCGTCGAGGGTCCGGGCGGCGATCTTGAGGTCGAGTCGGTCCAGACCGGCCGTACCGAGGCGCACGGCGGCGTCCAGGAGGCGACCGACGAGTTCCCGGTCCCGCTCGACGCCGAGTTCGTCGAGCCACTCCTCGACCCTCCCGTCACCTGCGTCCGCCACGGGTCCGACGCTAGTCCGGAGCGTTCGGCCCCGTGCCGGCCTCCGGGCGAAGGAATCCGGGCCGGGGTCGGTGGCTGGCGACTCCGCGCATGGCACGCTGTTCTGGAGGGCGACGTGGAGACCGATGTGCAGCACGCTGGACCGATCGCGCGTCGGTCGGAGGCCCACGAGCTCTTCGTGCGCGTCTACCCGGCGATCGTCGGCCTGGTCCGACGGGTCCTCGACCGGCCGGGCGTCGACGTCCGGAGTCTGACCGACGCCGAGCAGATGGCCGTCGAGGTGATGGCCTGGGCCAGGTCGCGTCGCCTGGCGGATTCCGATGCCGCCGTGGTCCGGATCGCCTCCCGGGCCCTGGACCGCTGTCTCGAGCGCATCGAGGGATCCGCTCGCCGGGTTCCGTTGCCGATGGGCCTGGCGGTCGAGGATCTCGCCGACGACGACGTCCTCGACGACGGCGCCCGCGTCGAGTGGACGACGGCGGGGCTGCGACTCGGTGAGTTGCACGATGCCCTCCGTGACGCGCCCGTGCGGGTGCGTCACGTGGGTGTCTGCTGTCTCGGTGCGGGGCTCGCGCCCGAGGACGTCGCCGCTCTGCTCGACCTGCGCGGTGACGAGACCCTGGCGGCCCTCGCCGAGGTGGCCGAGCGGCTCACCGGACAGCGCCGCAGCCGGGTGGCGGGTTCGTCGTGAGCTCGATCGTCGTCCCCGACCCGGTCCCGCCGCCGCCGACACGCTCGGAGCTCGTGGTGGAGTCGCTCGCCGTTCCCGGTCTGGATCTGGTGTCGGCGGAGGACCGGGTCGACGCGCTCGTGCGACGGGGCCGCCAGCGATGGTGGATCATCGGTGGGGTCGCGACCGCAGCGCTCGTCGTGCTCGGCGTCCTCCTGTTGGTGCTGGGCGACCGGGGCGACGAGTTGGATGCGACGGATGACGCGTCCACCACCACCCTGGCCACGGTGCCGTCGTCGGTGCCCGAGCAGGGAGCGGTCGTGCCGGTGTCGCCCGTCACGACGGCGTCCACCGTCCCGGTGATCGACGGTGTGGCCCCGCCCGTGCCACCCGTTTCGCGTTCCCCGCTGAGCGCAAGCCTGTCGGTGTCCTCGGCCGTGACGGTCGGGGCCCCGTTCACGCTGGCGATCGACTGGAACGATGCCGACCACGCCGCGGCCGGAGATCCGACGGTCGCCGTGGAGTGGAACGATCCCTACCTGGCACTCGCCGCGGCCGAGGCGCCCCCGTCGAGTTGTGGCACGACCGGGACGCCTCGAGCGGGTCGGATCGAGCGGACGTTCCGGTACTCCTCGGCCGGTCGCCGGACGATCTCGGTGCGACTCCGCTCGTGCGAGGGGGCCGGGGTGCTGTCCGAGGACACGACCGTGGAGCTCGCTGTCGATGTGCGGGGCGTCTCCGGGGCCCCGTTGGTCGTCGCCGTGGATGCAGCTGCCGGGGATCCGGACGCGGCGGGGGCGGTTCGCTACCCGGCTGCCGCCACGGGCGCACAGGCCCTCGCGAACCGTTCGACGGCCGTCCGGCAGGTGCTGCGACGGGACCGGGCCCGACCGGCCACGGTGCTCGTCGCCTCCGAGTGGGGCGTCGGCGACGTGGTCCTCCTGAACCTCGCCGGCGGCGCGTGCCGGTGGGGGACGCTCGGAGGCGCGGGCGGCTCGGACGCCGCGGTGCTCGTGGAATCGGGCTGTCAGCCGGTCCTGCCGACGACCACCACGACCTCGGTGCCGTCGCCCACGTCGACAGCACCGTCGACGACCGTCCCGGAGGACGGTGGTTCGCCGTAGAGCGTGGTGCGCTGCCGGAGGCTCCGACCGGTGCGCTCGGCGAGCGCCGAGAAGTCCGAGGGCTGGACCATCGTGCCGTGTTGGGCTCCCGCCGCCCGGGAGATGTTCTCGTCCACGAGGGTTCCACCCAGGTCGTCGACGCCGGCACCGAGCAACTGCTCGACACCGTCCAGGCCCAGCTTCACCCAGCTGGCCTGCACGTGGTCGATGCTGCCGTGGTAGGCGATCCTGGCGACCGCATGGACCAGGACGACCTCGCGGAACGTCGGACCCCGACGACAGCGCCGCTGCAGGTAGAGCGGAGCGGCCATGTGCACGAACGGCAGTCCGACGAACTCGGTGAACCCGCCGGTCTCGTCCTGCAGGTCGCGGGTCACCAGCAGGTGCTCCACCCAACTGTCCGGGGACTCGACCGTCCCGAACATCATCGTGACGTTGCTCCGGAGCCCGACGCGGTGGGCCACCCGGTGCGCCTCGAGCCACCCCTCGGTGTCCACCTTGTCGGGGCACAGGATCGCCCGGACCCTGTCGTCCAGGATCTCCGCCGCGGTTCCCGGGAGGCTCCGCAGACCGGCGTCGCGCAGACGCGTGAGGTAGCGCTCGAGCGGCTCGCCGAGGCGTCGAGCACCCTCGGTCACCTCGAGTGCGGTGAACCCGTGGAGGTGGAGCGACGGCGCGGCCTCGTGGACCGCGCGGCAGACGTCGACGTAGTAGTCGCCGTCGAAGTCGGGGTGGATGCCGCCCTGGAGGCAGACCTCCGTCGCTCCCATGCGCTCGGCCTCGGCGGCGCGCTCGGCGATGTCGTCGAGTGTGAGCAGGTACGGGGCTCCCCGCAGGTTGAGGCTCAGTGGCCCCTTGGAGAAGCCGCAGAAGCGGCACTTGAAGGTGCAGACGTTCGTGTAGTTGATGTTGCGGTTGAACACCCAGGTCAACGAGTCACCGACGGTCTGCCGCCGGAGTTCGTCGGCCACCTCGGTCACGGCCCGCACCTCGGGTCCCCGGGCTGCGAACAGGGCACGGAGTTCGGAGCGTCCGGCCCGCTCGCCGGCGAGGACGCCGTCGAGCACCTCGCGGACGGCCCCGCCGACACGGGCTGCGGGCTCCCGCCGAGCGGGTCGCGGGGCGGCGGTCCCTGCACCTGCGTACCAGGCCGTCGAGGTGTCGCCCACGAGGTGCACCTCGGCGCCGTCGCCAACGACCTCGATCCGCCCGACACGCTCCGGGAACACCGAACCCGGGTCGTCACGTCCGAGGGCCTCGGCATCGGATCGGTCCAGGACCGGGAACCGGAGCGCCTCGTCCAGCCAGCGCCCGGCGTCCGCAGCGTGCTCCGGGTAGATGGTCAGCCGGGGGGCGAGGGTGTAGCCGGCCGCCTCGGTCACGTGGCGCAGCCGCTCGAGTTCCGGCCACGGTCGCTCAGGGTTCACGTGGTCGGCCGTGACCGGCGAGACCCCACCCCAGTCGTCGATCCCTGCCGCGAGGATCGGCGCCAGGTCGTCCGACAGGTTCGGGGGCGCCTGCAGGTGGATGGAGGGCGGCAGGATGACGCGGGCGAGGGCGATCGCGTCCAGGAACTCGTCGGTCGGGCACGGTCGGGCGCGGAACATCGTCGTTCCCGCCTTGGGCAGGAAGTTCTGGACGATGACCTCCTGCACGTGGCCGTGCCGGTCGTGCGACGCGGCGATCGCCTCGAGCGCCCGGATCCGATCCTCCCGATCCTCGCCGATGCCGACGAGGATCCCGGTGGTGAACGCGATGCCGAGCTCCCCGGCCGCCTCGAGGGTGGCGAGCCGGCGTTCGGGGGTCTTGTCAGGTGCTCCGCGGTGGCACTCGAGGTCGCTGCGGAGGGACTCCAGCATCATCCCCTGGGATGGTGCCACCCGCCGCAGCCGGGCGAGTTCCTCCGGTGGCAGGGCCCCGGCGTTGGCGTGGGGGAGGAGCCCGGTGTGCTCGAGCACGGCGGCGCAGGCCGCGACGAGGTGGTCCACCGTGCTGGTGTGGCCGTGCGCGGCCAGCCACTCCGCCGCCGCCGGATAGCGCTCCTCGGGAGCCTCGCCGAGGGTGAAGAGCGCCTCGTGGCAGCCGGCGGCAGCTCCGGCCCGGGCGATCTCGAGCACCTCGTCGATCTCCAGGTAGGGCGACTCGAGTCGGGCCGGCGGCTGGGCGAAGGTGCAGTAGCCGCAACGGTCACGGCAGAGCTTGGTCAGCGGGATGAAGACCTTGGGCGAGAACGTGGTGCGAACGCCGAACGCCGTGCGCCGGATGCGCTGGGCCTCGGTGAGCAGGTCAGGGTGGTTCGCCGGTGGGAGGGTCGAGGTCACGGTCGTGCTCCTGGTCCGGGTCGACTCGCGATCTCGAGGGGCCCGAAGTCGACTCCGCACGCCGGGCAGTGGAACCCGAGGTGGACGTCGGTGCCGCACGGTCCGTGCACCAGCACGGTCGGTGGCCCGGCGTCCTGCAGCCACCGGTCGCCCCAGTGCATCAGTGCCACGAGGATCGGCGAGAGTTCACGACCCATGTCGGTCAGGCGGTACTCGTCGCGCGGCGGGTGCTCCTGGTAGCGCCGTCGCTGGAGGATCCCTGCATCCACGAGCTTGCGCAGGCGCTCGGCCAGCACCGCCCGCGGCGTCCCGAGGTCACGGCGGATCTCGTCGAACCGCCGGATCCCACGGAAGGCGTCCCGCAGGATCAGCATGCTCCAGCGGTCGCCCACGAGCTGGAGGGCCTGCTCGATCGAACAGGCTGGAGTCGTGTCGTCGGGATTCCCGGCGTCACCGGTGGGGGTCGGATCACTGCGTTCGACACGGTCCCGGAGTGCGCTCACAGCGCGGACCGTAGACGAGTTCGGTTTCCGAACCAAGTCGGTTCGGAAACCGAATGGAGTCGCCGGTGCGTATCGGACGCGGCGGAGGCCGGTCAGTCCCCCCGGAGGGCCGCCTCGGCGACCTCGACGACGTGTTCGGCGGTGATCCCCAGTTCCCGGAGGACCGTGCCGCCCGGTGCCGAGGCGCCGAACCGGTCGATGCCGACCGACGCCCGGGCGTAGCGCGACCAGCCCAGCGTGACCCCAGCCTCGACCGAGACCGTCGGAACACCGGCGGGCAGGACCTGCTGGCGGTACGCAGCGTCCTGGGACTCGAAGATCTCCCAGCTGGGCAGCGACACGACCCGGGTCGCTCGGCCCGCTTCGGCCAGGCGCTCGGCGGCCTCCAGCGCCACCGCCACCTCGGTGCCGGTGGCCACCAGGACGACCTCGGGGTCGGCACCGTCGTCGAGGACGACGTACCCACCCCGTCGGACGCCCTCGTGCGCCGTGGCGGGATCGACGGGCAGGGTCGGGGTGCCCTGACGGGACAACACGAGCGCCACCGGGCCGGTTCCCTCGACCGCCAGTCGCCAGGCGCCCGCGGTCTCGTTCCCGTCCGCGGGCCGGATCACGGTGAGGTCGGGGATCAGGCGCAGCGACATCACGTGCTCGATCGGCTGGTGCGTCGGGCCGTCCTCGCCGACACCGACCG
>CAYMKW010000074.1:0-14696 GCA_964391365.1 uncultured Microthrixaceae bacterium
TGACCCGTGTGGTGGCCGGGTCAGCGTGACCCGGTGTTCCTGTCGTTCCCGCCGAAGCGGATCCAGTCGCCGATCGCACCCGACGGGGTCGGCAGGTCCCACACGATCAGCCGGCCGTCCCTCCGGACGACACTGACCTCGGCCGTGCCGTCACCGTCCCAGTCGCCGAATCCGGGCGTCCCGACCACCCAGCCGCCGGTCAGCTTCGGCCAACCCTCGGCCTGGGGGCCAGCGGACCCGAAGGCGTCGATCGTCTGGATCCCGTTCCCGGCGACGACCTCGTTGCGGCCGTCTCCGTCGACGTCGGCGATCGCCGGTGTCACGAAGAACGCCAGGTCGGCGGTCACCCGGGGGAAGCCCGGCACGATGCCGCCGTCCCGACCGCGCCAGACGGTCATCTGGGGGTCGGCGTCAGCCTGCCGGTTCGGGGCGAGGGCGTCGACAGCCCGTCGGATCCCGCTGGTGGGCCCGGCGATGTCCAGGCCGGAACTCGACACGATCCGGCCGAGCGCCGGCCCACCGAACGCCCCGAGGATGGCCTCGGTGTCGGTCGAGTTGGTGCCCGGTGGTGCGGCATCGAACCAGGTCAGGCCGAACGGGATGCCACTGGCGCCGCCATATGCGGACGTTCCGTCACGCTCGAACACGCGGTACTGCCCGGCCGCCGACACGGCCACCACCTCGGGCTGGCGGTCGCCGTCGACGTCGCCGACCGCGGCCTGGATGGCCACCCCCTGTCCGATCGCCGGGAGGATCTGGAGGATCGCCATCGGGACCGATACGGGCCAGCCCTTCAGGTAGGCCCGGTCGTCAGGGTGGGCCGAGGACCGGTCACGGCCTGCCGGGTTCTCGGTTCCGTACGACGACAGCGCGTAGAGGCGGGAGTTCCCGGCTCCGATACCGGGGAAGATGTTGATCGGCTCGGTGTACTGCTCCTGGGCGCCAACCACGATCTCCGGTCGACCGTCCCCGGTCAGGTCGGCGAGCGCCGGGGTGGCGGTGAGTTCGCCGCCCTGACCGGTGAAGTTCGGGCTCCGGAAGGTGACCCGCTCACTCACCGGGTCGACCGCGGAGATCTTCGTCGGGTCGACGAGCAGGACGGGGAAGCCGGCCACCCCGCTGCCGTCGTGATGGAACGCGTAGACGTGCCGGTCCTGGGCGGCGACGACGATCTCGAGGTCGCCGTCGGCGTCGAGGTCTCCGAGCGCTGCGCCACCGAGGATCCCCGGCTTCGTTCGGTTGCGGAGGTCCGTCTCGGACTCCCGGCTGAACGCCGGATCGGTCTGGGCCCTGGCCTCGACGGCACCGTTGGCGCCGATCACGGTCACGCCACCGTCGAGGTCGGTGACGACGACCTCGAGCGCGCCGTCGCCGTCGACGTCGGCGACGGCCGGCGCCCCGACGGAGATCGCCCGACCGGGGGTCGGGATGCCGTCGGCGAGGACGGTCGGGGAGTCCGGGTTCCAGTAGGGGGCATCGAGTGTCCGAGCCGGCCAGCCGGGGAGCAGCGAGCCGTCGGCACGGATCGCACGGACCAGTCCGTCGTCCGAGGACAGGACGATCTCGTCGCTGCCGTCATCGTCGAGGTCGGCGAACACCGGGGACGACGTCCCGGTCCCGGCGATCTTCGAGTAGGACTCCCGGTCGGGATCCTCGTGGACCTGAACGACCCGGTGCATGGTGCCCACCTGGCCCCGGTCGTCGGTCACGACGACCCGGATCCGCGCCGTGAACCGGTCGGGCACCGGTCGGCCGGAGGCGTCCGAGGGCGTGCCCCGTCCACCGCCGGGCAGCGCGGCGGCGACCTGGGCCAGGTCGATCGTTCCGAGCACCCCGTCCACCGGGGCGGTCAGCCCGGAACGCTGCTCCACCACGCGCCAGTCGTCGACCGCCGGGTGCGGACCGGTCTGCAGCCCGGTCGTCCACTCGACCCGGTAGGAGTAGGACCCGGCCCGGACGGCCGCGACGCGGCCGCGTACATCGACCGTGCCGGCGGCAGGGAGCGTCTCGAAGAACTCCGGGCCGACGATGTCCGCCTCGGGCGGAATCCTGCCGTCCACGACGGCCCGCACCGATTCGTACAGGTTGATCTGGCCGTACCCGTGGGTTGCATCCCAGCCCTTGGCGGTGGCGAAGCGCGGCTGACCGAACTGGTCGGTGAACTCGTTCGCCGGGTCGACGCTGTTCGGCGTGGCGAAATCGATGTCGTCCGCTCCGGCCCGCACCAACTGCGCCGTCTCGTTGGCCGACAGGACGTTGTCACCGGGTCCGCCCAGCCCTCGGGCCGCGAGATCCGGGTGGGGGGCGACCCCGGCGTTGCGGGCGGCGGCGTTGATCAACCCGAGCATCCCGGCCCCGTTGCCCGTCGCCTCGGACGAGCAGCCGGTCGACGGGACCGACACCCAGGCGATGCCGCCGAAGTTGGTGCAGCCGTTGAGCAGCTGCGCCTCGCGCTGGCCGCCCACGACCTTGGAGATCGTCGACAGGTCCGGCAGCTCGGTGATCGAGTTCATCGGGATCGTGTGGTTCATCGCCGCCGGCAGGTTCGGGTGCTGCGACTGCTCATCCGCCATCGATGCGGCCACTGGGACGCCCCGGCGGTACGCCGCGTCGATGGCGGCCTGGGCCTGCGGCGGGTTCGAGATCGCCCCGAGAGCCTCGAGGATCACGTCCGCTCCGGCGTCGAGGCTGAAGATCACACCGGCCGCGAACCGGCCGCCCTCGGCGATGAACGAGTCGGCCACCCGTACGTGCAACGCGAGACACTCGGGGCACGTCCCGTAGTCGCCGGCGCCGTCGTGGGCCCCGACCGCATCGCGGGCCTCACCCGATCCGTGGCCGTACTCGACGTCGTCGAGGGGGTTGTTGTCGTTGTTCTGCAGGTCCCACCCGGAGATGTCGTCGACGTAGGAGTTGCCGTCGGCATCGGTCCCGTCCGAGAAGGCCAGGATCAGGTCCTCGGGGTCGAGGAACCCGCTGTCGTTGGCGTCGGTGACGCGCGGGTCGGCGCCGAAGTCGGTGACCGTGAAGCGGCCGTCGCCGTTGCTGTCGTCCGGATCGCCGGCGGCTCCGGCCGGGATCGGTGTCGGCAACTCCGCAGCGTTGATGTAGGTCTTGTCGGCCAGGTCGGCCATCTTCTCCGCGTTGCGCCACATGACGCCCGAGTCGAGCACTGCCACGACGACGTCGGGGCGACCCCGGTCGATCGACCAGGCGAGGTCGGCCGCTGCGCCGACCTGTCCGCAGAGGCGGTGTGGCGAGTCGGCGGTCGTCTCGTCGCGGAACGAGCCGAACCGGTACTCGCCGTCCTCGTCCCACTCGGTCGGTCGCGTCGCGGTCAGCCCGTCGTAGCGCCACCGCAGACAGTCCAGATGGGCCGGGAGCAGCGCATCACCGGCGGGTGGAACGGGCGTGTCGGGGCGCGGCGTGCGGGGGGTGGGGGTGCAGGCGGCGGCGGCGAGCGCCACAACCAGGGCGACGCCGGCCAGCACGCGGTAGATGGGCGTGGTGGACCGTCGACCGTGCGGCGCCTGAGCGCCCGACATCTTCCGCAACTGTCACCCTCCTGATCGCCATCAGGAGCCTCGGCCGACTGCGGCCCCGCCACGGTCCGGCTCCTTCCTCGGGAGAGTAAAGGTTCCTCACCGGTCTGTCACGCCGGGAGAACTACCCGGTCATCGGGTCCGTCGGGCCGAACTCGACGCCCCAGCGGGCCAGGGCCTCGACGGTGGAGTCGCGGTCCGTGTGCTGGTGGGCGACCAGGCCGGCGGTCCGGGCGCCGGCCACGTTCTCGGCCAGGTCGTCCACGAAGAGGGTGTGACCGGGCTCGCTGCCGAGCTCGGCACAGACCAGCCGGAACACCTCCGGGTCGGGCTTGGCGATCCCGATCTCGGCGGTGTTGAACACGACGTCGAACTCGTCGAGCAGGTCCAGGACGTGCAGGTCGCGGCGCAGGCGGGTGCTCCCGTTGGACAGCAGGGCCACGGTGGTGACCCGCCGGGTCCGCCGCAGGACCCGAACCATCTCGGTGTCGACCCGACCGACGTTGGCCTCCCAGGCATCGAGCGCCGGGATCACGTCAGGTCCGAACCCGGCCACCACCCGCCGGCGGATCTCGTCCATCCAGGCCCGGTAGGTGAGGGCGCCGGTCGTGCACGCCGGGCCCAGCTCCGGTCCGAAGGCCACGTCCAGGATCGTCCGGGGCGGGAGCCCGACCGCCGACTCGACCAGGTCCAGTTCGTCGTCGTTCCAGTGTCGGATCACGCCGTCCAGGTCGAACACGACCGCACCGATCCCGAGGTCGGCCACAGCGCCGACCTGTTCGCCAGCCAACGTCGACTCAGGCCCGTGCGAGCGAGCGGAGCAGCGGCTCGTGCTCGGCGAACGGTGCGACGTCCAGTCCCTCGACCTTGCCGGCGTCGTCCCACCGCCGGAGCGCCACGGCCTCCAGGTGTCCGGGAGTCCGCTCGAACTCGGCGACCTCATCAGGCGTCATCGGGCCGCCCTGTCGCAGCAGACTGGCCTGCGACCCCGGGGAGAGGGTGTCGCGGAGCCCGGGCTCGACGGCGACCAGGTACCGCTTGGCCCGGACGTGGAGTCGGACCGGGTCGCAGACCGCCGGGGGGAACCAGGTGGCCAGGAGGTCGGCGCCGCGCTCCTCGTGGTGCAGGTCCGCGGCGACGGGTCCGGTGCCGCCGTCCCGCAGGTGCAGGAGGTGGCCGACGTCGTGGAGGAGCGCGGCCACCACCAGCTCGTCGGATGCGCCGTCGCGACGGGCGAGGGCGGCGCACTGCAGTCCGTGGTCGAGCTGCGTCACCGACTCGTCGTAGTGGTGGGTGCCGTGGGTCGAGTAGAGCTCGACGAGTTCATCGAGGTCGGTCACGGCGAGTCCTCGGGGACGGCGACGCCCCGGAAATCGTTGATGAGCGAGACGCGGACCATCCCGTCGTTGCGGCCACCGGAACGGAACGCCGCCAGCTTCTCGGCGTAGTAGTCCGCTCGGAGGTCGCCCTCGGAGGCGGCGTTGTAGGTGGGGTAGAGCGCCCGGCGGGGTGTGTCGGTGGTGTTGGGTCCGCTCCGATGGGGCGTCCGTGAATGGAACCAGAGCGTCTGGCCCGCCCGCACCGGCACGGTGGTCCACTCCATGGTGTCGACCACCTCGTCGACGATCACGCCGTCGTCCATCTCGTAGAGCTCGTGGTGGGCGCCGGAGACCACCTCGAGGCACCCGTTCTCGGCAGTGGCGTCGTCGACGGCCACCATGCAGCTCACGTGCGACTCGATGAACGGGTAGGCGGGGGCGTCCTGGTGCGGTGCGTACCCGGCGCCGCCGGGGAGCTTGTAGTTGATCTTCTCCTTGTAGAGGACCGCCGGCTCACCCAGCAGGTTCGAGGCGATCCCCACCATGGCCCCGGTGCGGAGCAGGTCGTGGAGTCCGACGTGGAACGGGGTGAAGTTCTCGGTGCGGCACAGTGCCGGGCCGTGCTCGGTGAGCTCACGATGGTGGAGCCAGTCGCCGCCGTCGAGCGGCCAGCCGGCGACCTCCTCCACCCAGGCCCGGACCTGTTCGGCGCCGTCGGGTCCCAGGGTGTCGGTCAGCACCCAGCCGTGCTCGGCGAAGTGGGCGGCGGATGCCTCGTCGGTTCCCTCGTGGACGACGGGCGCGTCGTCGGTTCCCTCGTGGACCTTGGTGTCGTCGTGCTGCACGGCGCCCAGTCTCGCAGGTACGCCGCCGCCCCGGTGCCCTGACGGCTCAGGGCCGGAGCGATCGGAGCTCGTCGAGCACCGACTCGGCGGCGGAGAGGAACCGCTCGACGTCGTGGTCGACCGTGGACCAGCCCACCGAGACCCGGAGCGACCGCTCGGCGTCGACGCCCATGGCGGCCAGCACCGGTGAGGGTTCCAGCGACTCGGACGAACAGGACGAGCCGGAGTGGACCGACACACCCCGGGCGTCGAGTCCCAGGAGCACGGGTTGGGGTTCGACCCCCTCGAGTCCCAGGCACACCAGGTGCGGGAGGGCGCCGTCGGCGCCGGCGCCGAGCACCTCGACACCGTCGGTCGACGACGCCCAGTCGCGGATCGTTCCGGTCCGTCGGCGGGCCGCGTCGGCGAGCTCGGCGCCGGCCCCGGTGAGTTCGGCGGCAGCCGCACCGAGTCCCACGAGCGCCGGGACGTTCTCCATGCCGGCCCGTCGCGCCCGCTCCTGGTCGCCGCCGACGAGCAGGGGTGGGATCCGCAGCCCGGTCCGGACCGCCAGCACTCCGGTGCCCGCCGGCCCGCCGACCTTGTGCCCGGAGACCGACACCAGATCGGCACCCAGGTCGGTGAGCCGGAGCGGAACGTGGGCGGCCGCCTGCGCCGCGTCGACGTGGACCAGCACGTTGCGCTCCCGGCAGGCGGCGACGACCTCGTGGACCGGTTGCAGGGTGCCGACCTCGTGGTTCCCCCACTGCAGGTGCACCAACGCCGTGTCGGCGCGCACGGCTGCGAGCAGCTCGTCGACGTCCACCCGGCCGGTGCGGTCGACTCCCACCACGGTCTGGGGGCCCCGTTCCGCCCACTGGCGGACCGCCGAGTGCTCGACGGCCCCGAGCACCACGTGCTGGCGTCCGGGGTCCCGTTCTCGGGCGCCCCAGCTGGCGGCGGCGATCGACTCGGTGGCGCCCGAGGTGAACACGACGGACCGCGGCCGGCAGCCCAGCCACTCCGCGACCTGCTCGCGGGCCTGCTCCAGGGCCACCCGGCTGCGCATGCCGTCGTGATGGATCCGGCCCGGGTCACCGGCGACCCCGGTGGCGTCGAGCCACTCGATCACCGCACGCCGGGCGGCGGGCCGCAACGGGGAGGTCGAGGCATGGTCCAGGTACACCCGCCCGTCGGGCGGCGACGGCTCGCCCACGGGACCCTCAGTCGGCGACGTCGGTGACGCCGTTGGCCGCCCCGGACGAGCGGGACGATGTCACCTCGACGCTCGTCTCGCCGTAGAGCGTCTCGAGCATCCCCTTGACCATGCCCCGGTCCACCGCGCAGATCACCGGGTGCTCCACGGCGGCCTCGCCGAACGGGCAGTGCTCGGTGACGATCCGCAGGTCCGTGCCGTCCTTCTCGGCGTGGGCCGCGAACCCGTGCGCCGTCAGGGCGTCGGCGACGGTGTGCAGCGCCGCCCGGAATGACCGGGTGCCGGACTGGCCGGCGGTCTCGGCCATGGTCCGTCCATACTCCTCGCCGACCTGCTCGGCGAGCTCGGTGGCACGCTCGGGGCCGAGCGCGGCGAGGGCCCGGCCGAGCAGTTCGAGCAGCACCTCGTCGTGGCGGACGGGGACGTCGAGGCTCACCTCGTCGGTGCCGGTCCGGTAGCGCTTGGACGGCCTGCCGGCACCGCCCGCAGGCCGCTCGGTCGACACCTCCAGGTAGCCACCGGCCGCGAGCTTGTCGAGGTGGTGGCGGGCGACGTTGGCGTGCAGGTCGAAGTGCTCGGCCACCTCGGACGCGGTCACGCCGTCGTCGCGGCCGTGGGCGAAGAGGTAGATCTCCCGACGCGTCGGGTCTCCGAAGGCCGAGGTGATGGCGGTCACGGCCGACGAGAAGTCGGTCGGGCTCAACGACGTCACCCGGTCAGCGTACCGCCGGGCCTCGGCCCGGGTCGGGGCGGGCGGCTTGCCGTTCGGCGTCGCCCGGGGCGATGCTCCGTGCCGTGAGCACCTCCCGTGACGACGTGATCGAAGCCCTGCGACCCATCGAGGACCCGGAGCTCCACCGCTCCATCGTCGAACTGGACATGGTGCGCGACGTGGTGGTCGACCTGCCGCTCGTCCGGGTGCAGGTGGCGCTCACCATCCCCGGTTGCCCGCTGAAGGCGGAGATCCAGACGCTGGTGACCGATGCGCTCGAGCAACTGCCGGGCGTGGACGCCGTCGAGGTCGACTTCACGTCGATGACCGACGAGGAGCGCGCCGCGCTGCGTCAGCGGCTCCACGGGGACCCGGCCTCGACCGCCGGTTCGCACCAGGCGCACGGTCACGCCGAGGGCCGGACGATCCCGTTCGCCGATCCGGGCTCCCGCACGCGGGTCATCCTGGTGGCGTCCGGCAAGGGCGGGGTGGGGAAGTCCTCGGTGACGACCAACCTGGCCGTGGCGCTGGCGCAGCGGGGCTCCAGCGTCGCCGTGGTCGACGCCGACGTCTGGGGATTCTCGATCCCCGCCATGCTCGGCGTGGACCGCGCCCCGGTGCTCATCGACCAGATGATCGTGCCGCCCGAGGCCTACGGGGTCCGCTGCATCTCGATGGGGTTCTTCGTGGAGGAGGACCAGCCGGTCATCTGGCGTGGGCCCATGCTCCACAAGGCGCTCGAGCAGTTCCTGACCGACGTGTTCTGGGACGAGCCGGACTTCCTGCTCGTCGACCTGCCGCCCGGCACGGGTGACATCTCGATCTCGCTGTCGCAGTTCCTGCCGCGGGCCCAGGTC
Organism: uncultured Microthrixaceae bacterium; assembly: GCA_964391365.1. Lineage (GTDB taxonomy): Bacteria > Actinomycetota > Acidimicrobiia > Acidimicrobiales > Microtrichaceae > SXMI01. The sequence continues at coordinate 8,471 of CAYMKW010000074.1, forward strand.
CTGGTCGTCACCACCCCGCAGCCGGCGGCCCAGCGGGTGGCCCAGCGCGCCGGGACGATGGCGGCGAAGGTGAACCTGCAGGTGGTGGGTGTCGTCGAGAACATGTCGTGGTTCACCGGCGACGACGGCGTCCGCTACGAGCTGTTCGGCGCGGGTGGCGGCCAGCAGCTGGCCGAACGCCTCGACGTCCCGCTGCTGGGCCAGGTGCCGCTCGTGCCGGCCCTGCGCGAGGGTGGCGACTCGGGCCGGCCGATCACCGCCGTCGACCCCGAGGCCGAGGCCTCACAGGCGTTCCGGGCCGTCGCCGAGCGGCTGGCCGTCGAGCTGGCGCCGACGCGCCGGACCAACCCCGAGCTGCGCATCCTGTAGCGGGTTCGGGGCGGTTCGCCGTCGACGTCTCCGGAGATCTCCCGCAACGGTCCAAACCTTCCGGATCCGTGTGTCGTGTCACCATGGCGATGGCCATGACCGATCACGACACCGGGGTGTTCCCCGTCGCCCCGGTTCCCCGACCGGGAAACGGTGCCTCCTTCGACGAGGTGTTCCTCGATGCGTATCCACGGCTCGTCCGGAGCCTCACGCTGGTGTGTCGGGGTGACGCCGAGGCCGCGGCCGACTGTGTCGCCGACGCGTTCGAGCGGGCCTTCGTCCGGTGGCGCCGGGTGGCCCGGCTCGACGACCCGGTGGGCTGGATCCGCAGGGTGGCGATCAACCGGGCGACCGACGGCGGTCGGCGGCTGCGACGTCGGGACCGGGCGGTCGAGCGACTGGCCTCGAGCACGCCCACGACGACCGAGCTCCCGGAGCCCGCCGACCGCTCGCTGATCGATGCGGTCGGGGCCCTGAGCCCCCAGCAGCGCGCCGTCGTGGCGCTGTACTACCTGGACGACCTGACGGTCGCCGAGGTCGCTGCCACCATGGAGTTGAGCGAGGGTGCGGTGAAGTACCACCTGCACCAGGCTCGCGAGCGGCTCCGGACCACCTGGACACCGCACGACGGAGCGCACCCATGAGCGACGACGCAGCATTCGACGACCTCCTCCGGAACAAGCTCGGCGGTCCGCTCGGCCCGGCCACCGACGCTGTGGTCGCAGGCCAGCTCGATGCCCTGATGGGTCGATTCGAGGCCGCCCGGCGCCGACGCCGGGCGACGATCGGTGCCACCGCCTCGGTGGCGGTGCTCCTGGTCCTCGCCGCCGGTGCGTTCGCGCTCGGTGGACCGACGCAGCAGGTCGACCTGGGCCCTGCGGACGACGACGTCCCGACGGCACCCACCACGCTCGCCACCGTCCCGACCACGGCGCCGCCGGCCCCTCCGACGACGACACCGCCGCCAGCGCCGCCTCCCGTGCCGGTGCCGGGCGCGACGGGCGGCGCTGCGGTCGCGCCGGGCGAATCGCCGTCCGGTGGGTCCGTCTCCGGTGGATCCTCGGGTGGTTCGTCCTCGTCGGGTCCGTCCTCGGGAGGGTCGTCGGGCGCACGGGACGACTCGGGTGGTTCGGGTGGCGGGGGTTCCGACGACTCGAGCAGCTCGGGCGGTTCCGGTGGCGGGGGCTCCGACGATTCCGGCGGGTCCGACGACTCGAGCGGGTCCGGTAGCGGCTCCGACGATTCCGGCGGCTCCGACGACTCGAGCGGGTCCGGCAGCGGCTCCGACGACTCCGGGCAGGGCCGGGGACGTGGACGGGGCGGTTCCGAGGACGACTGAGCCATCGGCCGGTCGGAGCCGTCCGGAAGAAGTTCCGGCGGGACCCAAACCTTCCGCAGCGCTGCGGCGTGTCCTCCCCGTTCGAACCGGGAACCACCCGGTCGGTGACCGGGCAGGACCCGGGGGAAGTGGGTGCGACGTGGACGATCGACGGGACGACCAGGCGCAGGATCAATCAGACGGTGGGAGGTCCCGACGGGTGCTCCAACGGGCCGGGGTGGGTGCCGTGGCCACGGTGGCGCTCGCTGGCGTGCTGGTCGGCGGGCTGACCGCTGCCGGCGCAGTCGGTGGGCTCCCCGGCGTCCTCGACGACTCGCCGGAGTCGACGACGACGACCGAGGTGACCGTGCCCGAGTCGACGACGTCGACGACCGAGACCACGCTCGCTCCGCCGACCGTGCCGGCGCCGCCGACCAGGGTGATCGACGTGCCGGGTATCGGCCAGGTCGTCGTGCTCGACGGGCCGGTCCCGACGGTCGTCTCGGTGACGGCGCTCCCCGGTTTCACCTTCCAGCCCGACGACGACCCGAGCGAGCCGGGTGAGGTGCACCTCAGGTTCTTCGACGCCTCGGGCGGTCGGATCGACGTCCAGGCCGAGTACGAGGACGGTCAGCTCCGGGTGCGGGTCCGTGACCGGCGACTGGAGCGGTCCGGTGGCGGTTCCGGTGACTCGAGCGACGACGCTCCCGGCTACGACGACTCGGGTGTCGACGACGGCCGTCGGGGTCGGGGCCGTGGTTCCGACGACGGTCCCGCATCGGGTGGCTCGTCGTCGGGTGGCGCTCCGTCGGGCGGCTCGTCGTCGAGCTCGGCCTCGAGCGGCGGGTCCGGCGGCGGCGGATCGGACGACTCGGGTTCCGACGACTCCGGCCGCGGTCGGGGTCGGGGCGGCGACGACTCGGGTTCCGACGACTCCGGTCGGGGTCGGGGAGGCGACGACTCCGACTCGGACGACCGGAGCGACGACGACTGAGTGGCGGCGGGGCGGCAGACTCGCTCCGTGAACGTGATCCTCCACCGTGTGGCGGTCACCCTCGTGGTGGCCGCCACTGTCTCGTGCGGCGACCCGGTGGCGCAGCCCGACGGAGCGAGCGCCGGAACGACGGTCGTCGCGGGACTCGACCGGCCGACCCAGTTCGTCGACCTGGGTGACGGATCGTTCCTGGTCGCCCAGCTCGCCGGTGACGAGGGCGCCGGCACCGGCCAGGTCGTGCTCGCGTCCGACCGAGCCCCGGTGCAGGTGCTCCTGGGCGGCCTGGACGTCCCGACGGGGGTGGCCGTGACACCCGGTCGCCTGTGGGTCATGACGGCGACGGCGCTGTCGGTGGCCGACTGGTCCGGACCCGGTGCCCGGGTCGGGTCGCTGCGGGAGGTGGTCGGCGGTCTGGTCGGCAACGGTCGGAGCCAGGGCACGCTGACCGTGGCGCCGGACGGGCGGGTCCTCTGGGCGATCACCGGCGGGGACGCTGCTCCCGGCAGCGGCACCCTGCGGGCGACCGAGCCGGACTCCGGGCGCACCGAGGTGATCGCCACCGGTGCCAAGAACGCGTACGCCACCGCTTTCGACGGGGACCGGCTCGGCGTCACCGAGATCGGCGACGCCGCCCTCCCGCCCCCCGACCTGCTCGTCGAGGTGCCGGCACCGCCCGCCGGTGCGCCACCGGTCGACCTGGGGTGGCCGGACTGTCGACCGGTCCCGGAGTGCCCCGGGGTGGTCGAGCCGGTCGCCCGGTTCGCTCCCGGCGCCACACCGACCGGCGTCGCCCCGCTCGCCGACGGGTGGGCCGTGGCGTTGTTCGCCGAGGGGCGGGTCGTCGGGGTGCCCGGCGGCGGGGGAGCCCCGGAGTCCGTCGCCTCCGGTCTGGACGGACCCCACAGCCTGGTCCGGACGGCGGACGGCAGGCTGCTCGTCAGCGAGCACGGGGCCGGCCGAATCGTCGCCGTCCGCGGTTGATCGGCCCTGCGTGGTCGGCCGGCGCTCAGTCCCCGGACGGCTCTGCGCCGAAGACGTCGGGGTAGGCGAACAGGCCGGGCCCACCGCCGGTCAGCACGACGACCACGGGCTCGTCCCGTCCGTCCCGGTGGCCGAGACGGCCGAGCCGGCACCGCTCCACCACGGCGGCGAGCGCCTTGCCGGAGTACACCGGGTCGGCGGCGATCCCCTCGGTGCGGGCGAGCAGTTCGACGGCGGCCCGCATCTCGGGAGTGGGCAGCCCGTAGCCCGCACCGAGGAACTCGTCGGTGAGGTCCGGAGGCGGTGCGACCGCCGCAGGAGCGTCACCGCGGTGACGTCCTGGCGCGAGTCGCTCGGCGGTGTCCCGCATCAGCTGGTCGACCACCTCGGCGGTCCGCTCCCGGGAGCGGTAGACGCACACGCCGAGCACCCGGTCGCGCCGGCCTGACCGAGCCAGTCCCAGACTGAGCCCGGCGACCGTCCCACCGGTGGAGACCGCCACGACGATGGTCGCCCGGTCGATCCCGACGTCGCCGAGCCGCCCGGCCAACTCCGCTCCGCCACGCACCCAGCCGAGCGTTCCGGTGGCGTCGGAGCCGCCCGGCGGGATCCAGGCGACGACCCGGCCCTCGTCCCGCAGCCGGGTCCGCAACCCGGCGACCGCCAGCTCGAGTTCTGCGTCGTCGTGGTCGACGATCGTGAGGCCGGCACCGAAGAGCTGATCGAGGAGCACGTTGCCGCTCTGCTCGAACGCCTCACCAGCCCGCGGCACGGCCCGGGTCAGGACGAGCTCGCAGCGGAGTCCCAGCCGGGCGCAGGCCGCAGCGGTCTGACGGGCGTGGTTGGACTGCAGGGCACCGAAGGTGACGACCGTGTCGCAACCCCGCTCCAGTGCGGCTCCCAGGAGGAACTCCAGCTTGCGGAGCTTGTTGCCCCCGCCCCCGAGCGCGCCGACGTCCTCGCGCTGGAGCCACACCTCGGCACCGACCGCATCGCCGAAGCGCTCCGCCCGCTGCAGCGGCGCGGTGCCGGCGCCCAGGTCGATCCGGGCGTGGCGGGCGGTGCCGCCCGGGTCCGGTTGGAGGCCCTGCGTCGACGGATCCACACCCGATCACTAGCATGCGGGTTCCCGCGACCACCCCCCGTGGTGCGGGTCGACCGACTCAGGAGTCAGCAACGTGGACGTTCGCATCGGCGTGACCTACTCGGTGAAGGAGCTCGAGGTGCAACTCGAGGACGACGCCGACCGGGCCGAGGTGCGCTCGCGTGTCGAGGCTGCGATCTCGTCGGGCGACGGCGTGCTCTGGTTGACGGACCGGAAGGGTCGGGAGGTGGGCGTGCCGGCCGACAAGATCGCCTACGTCGAGCTGGGTGCGGGCGACGACAGCCGCACGTTCGGGTTCTCGGCCTGAGGTCGTCGCGGTCGCCCCGGACGTCCCCGGCGACCCGGCCGAGCTGAAGGAGCTCACGTGAGCCGTTCCGCGCTCGGCCTGCTCGACCGACGGCTGCTCTTCGTCACCGGCAAGGGTGGCGTGGGCAAGACCTCGGTCGCCTCGGCGATCGGCTGGTTGGCGGCGAGCCGAGGCCAGCGCACGCTCGTGTGCGAGGTCGATGCGAAGGGCAACCTGGCCGATGCCTTCGGTGTCGGGCCCCTCCGGTTCGAGCCGTCCGAGGTGCGCACGGACCTGTTCGCCATGGCGATGGACACCGAGGAGTCGCTGCGCGAGTACATGCGACTGAACCTCCGGGTGCCGTTCGTGGCCCGACTGGGTCCGGTCGCCCGGACCTTCGACTTCGTGGCGAATGCGGCTCCGGGCGTCAAGGAGATCCTGACGGTCGGCAAGCTCGCGTACGAGGTCCGCGAACGGCACTACGACCTGGTCGTCGTGGACGCCTCCGCCACCGGTCACGTTGTGGGTCAGCTCGCCTCCCCGGTGGCGATCAACGACCTGGTCAAGGTCGGTCTGGTCCGTTCGCAGACCGACTGGATGATCGAGCTGCTCACCGACGCCGACACGACCGGGGTGGTGGTCGTGACGGTCCCGGAGGAGATGCCCACCTCCGAGACGCTCGAGCTGATCGGCCGGCTGCGTGACGAGACCGAGATCGATGTGGCCTCGGTCGTGGTCAACCGCGTCCTGCCCGAACTGTTCTAGAAGGGGGAGGAGGTCCTCTTCGACCGGCTGCGGACCCCCGAGGGCGTCGCCGCGCTCGAACGGCACGTGGGGGCCCCGGTCGACGACGTGCTGGCGGGCGCGGACCTGGCGGTCCGCATGCGCCGGAGCCGCGTGCCGCACCTCACCCGCCTGGGCGAGGACGTGGATCTCCTGTACCTGCCCTACCTGTTCCACCGCTCGCACGGTGTCCGGGCCACGTCGGTGCTGGCCGATGCGGTCGGCGACGAGCTGGGTTACTGACCGTGGCCGACGGACTCGAGCGTCTCTGCTCGGCCAAGGAGGTGGTGGTCTCGACGGGCTCCGGCGGCGTCGGCAAGACGACGACGGCGGCCGCACTGGCCGCGACCGCTGCGCTCCACCTCGACGCGAAGGTGCTCGTGCCCACCG
>CAYMKW010000075.1:0-7784 GCA_964391365.1 uncultured Microthrixaceae bacterium
CGGTCATCGAGCCGCCGCCGAGTTCGTCGGAGAGCTTCGCGCAGCGCTCCAGCAGCCGTGAATGCAGGTAGAACACGTCGCCGGGGTAGGCCTCGCGGCCCGGCGGGCGGCGCAGCAGCAGCGACACCTGGCGGTAGGCCTCGGCCTGCTTCGACAGGTCGTCGTAGACGACGAGGGCGGCCTCGCCGGTGTCCATCCAGTGCTGGCCCATGGCACAGCCCGCGTAGGGCGCCAGGTACTTGAACGGCGCCGGGTCCGAGGCGGGGGCGACGACGACGACGGTGTAGTCCATGGCGCCGCGCTCGGTGAGCGTGGCCACCGTCTGGGCGACAGTCGAGGCCTTCTGCCCGATCGCCACGTAGATGCACTTCACGCCCAGACCCTGCTGGTTGAGGATCGTGTCGATGGCGATCGTCGTCTTGCCGGTCTTGCGGTCGCCGATGATGAGCTCGCGCTGGCCCCGGCCGATGGGGATGAGCGAGTCGATCGACTTGATGCCGGTCTGCATGGGCTCGCCCACCGGCTGGCGACCCATGATCCCGGGCGCCTGGATCTCCATCCGGCGCTGGGTGACGTTGGCGAGCGGGCCCCGGCCGTCGATCGGCTCACCGAGGGTGTTCACGACCCGGCCGAGCACGCCGTCGCCGACCGGCACCGAGAGGATCTGGCCGGTGGCACGGACCGTCTGGCCCTCCTCCACCGTGTCGACCTCGCCGAGCACCACGGCGCCGATCGAGTCCTCGTCGAGGTTCAGGGCCAGGCCGAGCAGGCCCGACTCGAACTCGAGCAGTTCGTTGACGGCGGCATCGGGCAGGCCCGACACGCGGGCGATGCCGTCGCCGACCTCGACGACCCGGCCGACCTGGGTGAGTTCCAGGTCGGGCGTGAAGCCCTCGAGGTTCTGCTTGATGGCCGCCGTGATGTCGGCGGTGTTGATGGTGAGCTCGGCCATCGGGTTGCTCTCCTGTGCTTCCGGTGTCGACTGATGGGTGCGGGGTTCCGAGCCGGGGCTCAGAAGGCCTCGCGCAGCTGGTTGAGGCGGGTACGGACGGAGCCGTCGAGAACGGAGTCGCCGATCCGGGTCACGACGCCGCCGATGACGGACTCGTCGACGACGTTGCGGACGGTGACGGTCCGGTTGGTCCGGGCCGAAAGGGCCCGGGCGAGTTCGGCGACCTGCTCGTCGCTCAGCGGGACGGCCGAGCGGACCTCGGCGACGGTCTCACCGGCGGCGGACGCAGCCCGCTGGGTCATCTCCTCGGCGATGGCCGGGAGGTCACCGATGCGGCCGGAGGCCACGAGCAGCGACACGAACGAGACGGTCGTCGCCGTGGCCCGGCCCTGCAGGACGTCCTCGGCGATCTGGGCCCGCTTGTCCACCGGGAGGTGGGGGTCCGACAGGGTCCGACGGAGTTCGTCGTTGCCCAGGAGGATCTGTCCGAAGCGGAACAGCTCGTCGGTCACCTCGCTCGCGTCGCCCTCTGCGTTGGCGATGGCGAGCGCCGCGTCTGCGTAGGCGCTGGCTCGTGGGTCGCTCATGGTCGTGGGTCCTCGGGGTCTCTCGTGTGGTGGGCCGAACGATCAGTTCTGGGAACCGACCTGGCGGATGTAGTCGTCGATGAGTCGCTGCTGGGCGGAGTCGTCCAGGGTCGAGCCGACGACCTCCTCGGTGGCGCCGAGCGCCAGCCGGGACACCTCGCCGGTGAGGTCGGCGGTCGCCTGGGTGCGGGTCGTGGCCAGGTCGGCCTCGGCCCGCTCTCGCAGCTGGGCGATCTCGGTCACGGTCCGGGCCTCGATGTCGGAGCGGAGCCGGTCCGCCGACTGACGGGCCTCCTCGATGATCCGGGCGGCCTCCGAGTCGGAGTCGGCGAGCGCCGACTTGATCCGATCCCGCTCGGCCTCGGCGTCCAGCCGGGCCTGCTCGGCGGTCTGCAGCTGTGTCTCCACGGCCGCCGTGCGGTTGGCGTAGTACTTGACCACCGGCGCCTTGGCGAACTTCACCAGCAGGATCGCCACGATCAGGAACGCGAGCGTCCCCCAGATGACCTCGTTCTTGTCACCGGGCAGCCACCACTCGTTCGGTGCCTCGGAGGCGAGCAGGTTGATCAGCGTCACGGGGTCCTCCCGGTCACTTGGTCCCGCCGGAGCGGTCCACGTAGTCGTCCACGGTCGAGCGCACCGACGCCGGGTCGACCGGCGCCTGCACCACCTTCGAGGCGGCTGCCGCCGCCAGGTCGGTCACGTCGCCCTTGAGCTGGCCGAGGGCGGCCGAGCGGGCGGTCTCGAGGTCGGCCATCGCCACCTGCCGCTGCTCGGCGATCTCCTGCTCCACGGCGAGGACCTGCCGGCCCCGCTCGGCGTCGGCGGCCGCACGGACCTCCTCGACCGTCCGCGACGCCTGCAGCCGCGCCTCGGAGATCGTCGCCTCGTAGTCCCGCCGGACCTGCTCGGCCGCAGCCTCCGCCGCTGCGGCGGCCTCGTAGTCGGCCTGTGCCTGCAGTCCACGGTCCTGCCGCGCCTTGAGCAGCGGCGGCAGGCAGACGTAGCGGAGGAAGATCCACGTCAGGAAGAAGAAGATCGCACCCCAGACGATCTCGCCCAGGGTGTCGGGCACGACGGGGTTGACGACGGCCTTCTCACCACCCTCGGCGGCCAACAGGTTGATCGCTGCGAACAGCATGTGTTGCTCCAGATCGATCCGCCCCGGGGGGCGGTGGTCGGACCGCCCACGCGGGCGGCACTACGGGTTCGGGCCTCCCGACGGCCCGGTGGCGTCGGTCGGGTTCGACGGACCGTGCCGGCGCCGTCCCGTGGACCGGGGCGACGCCGGAGTCGATCAGACGAACTTCAGGAGGATGAACACCACGAAGCCGATCAGGGCGAGCGCCTCGGTGAAGGCGATGCCCAGGAACATCGTGGTCTGCACCTGGCCGGCCGACTCGGGCTGGCGGGCCATGGCCTGGACGGCCTGGCCGACCAGGTAGCCGATGCCGATACCCGGGCCGATGGCGGCCAGACCGTAGGCGAAGCCGGCGGAGCTGGCGCCCTCGGCGGCCTTGAGGGCGTCGCCGTCGACGACCGCCGTCTCTCCCGCCTGGGCGATGGCCTGCGCTGCAGCGTTGGACAGTGCACTCATGGGTGTGGGTTCTCCTGTTCAGTGGCCACCGGGTGGCGGCCGTGGGTTCAGGTCAGTGGGCGGGGTGCAGAGCACCACCGATGTAGACAGCGGTCAGCAGGCTGAAGATGAACGCCTGCAGGAACGCCACCATGAACTCGAAGCCGGTGAAGGCCACCAGCATCGGGAAGGCGACCAGGTTCACGATGTTGAGGATCTGGAATCCCCACAGCGTGATGCAGAGCACCGAGAAGGTGACCAGCAGGATGTGGCCGGCGAGCATGTTGGCGAAGAGTCGGACGGCCAGCGAGAAGGGCCGGATGATGAAGGTGGACAGCAGCTCGATCGGCGTCACCAGGAGGTACAGCGCCTTGGGCACTCCCGGCGGGAACAGCACCTCCTTGAAGTACTTGAGCTTGTGGTGCTTCACCCCCACCCCGATGAACATGGCCCAGGCCACGAGGGCCAGGACGAGCGGGTTCGCCATCCGGGCGTTGGCGGGCATGTGGGCGGTCGGGATGATCTCGAACAGGTTCCCGATCCAGATGTAGAAGAACATCGCCACGAGCATCGGCAGGTAACGCATGCCGTCCTTGCCGATGGCCGGCTGGATGACCTGCACCTCGAGGAAGTCCAGCGAGGACTCCATCAGGTTCTGCAGTCCGCGGGGAACGGCCTTGGGATTGCGGGAGACGATGAAGAACAACACGACGGGCACGATGAACGCCACGAAGTCGATGAACGTGATCTTGTTGAACTCGAAGGCGGTTCCCTCGAGGAACCACGCCGGCCACTTGACCAGGTTCTCCACGGGCGGGAACTGCAGACCGCCCCCCTCGCCGCCGGCGGCGAGGATCGAGAGCGGGGCGGCGGACAGAGCAGGTCCGGTCATGGACGGTCACTCCTCACGGGTTCCGGGGTGGTCACGGCGACGCCGTCGTCGCCGTCACGATCGCGGACGGGCAGGTAGGGGTTCGGCGTCGCAGCCGGCTTGAGGCCGGGGAACGCCAGGGACGCCGACACGTGACGGAGTTCCCAGAACAACAACAACAGGTGCGTGACGATGATCGTGAGTCCGAGGGGCACGAGCTCCACCCAGGAGGCGTTCCGCACCGCGAGGACCGCGACCATGATGAGGCCGAGCCGCAGCAGGAAGCCGAAGAGCGCCGCCGCACCCATGGCGGCCGCACCGATCCGTCCCGTCACCGCCAGCAGCCATCCGGCGAGGAGGAAGTTGACCACCACGATCGCCAGGCCGTAGAGGGTCGACCAGACCCCGTCGGCCCCCCAGAACCCCGCCGCCAGCAGGAGGGCCACCGGCACGACCCACACGGCACGCTTCACGATGTCGACGGCGACCGCCATTGCGGGCGAGGGACCCTCGATGCGCACGCCGAGCGGCTCGGTCGAGCTCACGCCACCCGCTCCCGCTCATCGGTGGTGTCCGACCAGGGCGCCGAGGCCCGGAGGGCCTCCATCTGGTGGCGGTACTGGTAGTAGATCTTCACGCCGACGCCCAGCACGCCCAGCACGGCGAACGACACCACGAACAGCGGCGTCGTGTCGAGCGTCCGGTCCAGCCAGAGCCCCAGCAGGGCGAGGATCACCGGGGCGAACGCCAGCTCGAAGGATGCCGACGACCGGTGGGCACCGTCGGCGAGCTGACCGGTGCGGGACGCGACGACGCCGGACGTCGACGTGGGCACGGGTCGGTCGGAAGGTGTCGGCATCAGCAGGGTGATCTCGATCGCTCCTCCCGGTGCACGCGGGGCCACCGGGAGGACTTCGTGAAACTTTTCGCAATCTAGGTGGGGGCCTGTTGGCCCGCAAATCCGACGGGGCCGGATCAGGCGAAGGGAGGTGGGGTCTGACCCGGAGCCGCCGGCGCCGCCGGCGCGGCCGGGGGAACGGGCGCCGGCGCGGCCGGGGGAACGGGGGCCGGCGCGGGCACGCCGGCCGGGGCCACCGGAGCCGCAGGGTCGTCGACACCGCCCGCCCAGTGGATCGCGGCGACGACCTGGTCGGCGTTGGCCCGACCCTCGTAGGTCGAGCGGATCAACCAGAACCTCAGGAACCGGGCGGTGGAGTAACGCACGAACAGGGCCGCACCCACGACGGCGAGGGTGAGCCCCAGGAAGGAGCCCTGGGCCATGTAGGCGCGCTGGTCCGCGGGCGATCCGCCCGAGGTCCCGACCATCACCGCACCGAACAGAGCGAGCACGACACCGACAGCCATGAGCACGGCCCCGACGACCAGCATGCGCTGCTCCCCCGCCCCCGACCCGGCGATGCGCAGGTCGTCGATGTCGGACCGGAACCGCGAGATGCGGTCGTCGCCCGCCGGCTGAGGCTGGTCGTTGTGGACTGGCACGGTCATGCTGACTCCTCGCTGCGGTTCCCGCCCGCGCAGGTCGCACGGGACATCTTCACCCTCCCAGGTAGGCCGAGGACAACTCGGCCTCGATGCTCGACGGATCGCCGACGCTGCGCACCACCCCGTTGACCATGATGGCCGCGATGTCGGCGACGCCGAGGACCGTCCGGGCGAACTGCTCGACGACGAGGATCGACGTTCCGGATCGGGCGATCTGGGCGACGATCCCGTAGAGCTCCTCGACGACGAGCGGTGCGAGACCCATGGACAGCTCGTCGAGCAGCAGCACCGCCGGGTCCACCGCCAGTCCCCGGGCCAGGGCGAGCATCTGCTGCTCGCCGCCCGAGAGCGTTCCGGCCACCTGGGTCCGACGCTCCGCCAGTCGGGGGAACCGCCCGTAGGCGACCTCCTCGACCTGTCGCAGGCCCACCCCGGCGAACGTCGCCATCTGCAGGTTCTCCCGCACCGTCAGGTTCGGGAAGATGCCACGCCCCTCCGGGATGGTCACCACCCCACGCTGGGCGAGGAGTTCCGGGGCCACGCCGACCACGTTCCGTCCGGCGACGAGCACCGACCCGGCGGTCGGCTGCACCAGGCCGCAGGCCACCGACAGGGTCGTCGTCTTGCCGGCCCCGTTCGGCCCGAGGAGCGCCACCACCGACGACGGCGGTACGACCAGGTCGACGCCGTGCAGCACCTCGATCGACCCGTACCCGGCCCGGACGTCACGGAGTTCCAGCAGCGGCTCACTCACCGGAGCGCCCCCGGGTCGAGCGGGCCGACATCGACACCGGCAGCGGCGGCGGCGGCCGCGGCGGACGCCTCGTCGGTGTCGCCGCCCAGGTAGGCATCGAGCACCGCCCGGTTGGACTGCACCTCGTCGGGGGTGCCCGTGGCGATGAGCTGACCGAAGTTCAGCACCGACAGATCGGCGCACACCCGCATCACCAGCGCCACATCGTGTTCGACCAGGAGGACGCCCAGCCCGGCGGTCGCCAGGTCACCGAGCAGCCGCCCCAGGTCCTCGGTCTCCAGGTCGTCCAGCCCTGACGCCGGTTCGTCGAGCAGCAGCACCCTCGGCCGCGCCGCCAGCGCCCGACCCAACTCCACCTTCCGGGCCTGACCGGTCGGCAGCGAGCCGACCGGGACGTCGGCCACGGGGCCGAGCCCCAGCCGGTCGACGATCAGGTCCACCTCTGCGTCCGCACCGATCCCCTCCGGGTCGGCACCGGCGCCGGAGGCCAGGAACTGCGGCGCCGGGCGGCGGCGGCGGGCTCAGCCGGCACGGATCTCCTGGCCCACCCGCACGTTGTCGGCGACGGTCAGCGACGAGAACACCTCCAGGCGCTGGAACGTCCGCCCGATCCCCCGCCGCGCCCGCTGGTGGGTGCTCAGCCGGGAGACGTCGTCCCCCTCGAGCAGGACGCGGCCCGCCGTCGGGGTGGTGACCCCGCAGATGGCGTTGAACGTGGTGGTCTTGCCGGCCCCGTTCGGCCCGATCAGCCCCGAGATCCGCCCGGGGCGGACCGCCAGAGAGACGTCGCTCACCGCCAGGTGGCCGCCGAAGCGGACGCTCAGGCCCTCGACCTGCAGCGTCGGCGCCGCCACCTGCGGCCCCACCTGCGTCGTCATCTGCGTCGTCACCGGAGGACCTCGGCGGGACGCAACGACGCGACCTCCTCCTCGAAGTCGTCCTCGGACATCCCCATGAGTCGGGTGGCCTCGATCGCATCGGAGCGCAGCATGGGTCGGTCGACGCCGACCAGATCGGGCGACGGGGCGACCGGACGGCGGAGCTGCTCGGGCGTGACGCCGAGCACGCCGATCGCCACGCGGGCCGACAGCGCCGCGGTGGCCAGGATCAGGACGATCCGCACACCGTTGGACGTGATCCGGTCCGCCCACGGGATGAGGGCCGCAGCGATCGTCGCGGCCAGCAACCAGATCCCGCAGGCGAGCCGGCGGGGCGGCTCGGCGGTGTCCTCGGGGACCTCGGGGGTGAGGACGAGCGGGAGCAGCGGGACCGCGGCCACCACGAACACCAGCAGGGCGGCGACGAACGACCACTTGGGGATGATTCCCGTCCGGGCCGAGAGCCAGAGCGCCAGCGAGCCGGCGACGATGACGGCCAGCGCAGCCACGGAGCGGCCCACCGCCCGGTAGCCGACGGCGATCTGCGGCGCCGCACCGTCGGGCTCTCGCCCGAGCGAGATCCCCATGAGCCCGGGCGTGAACGAGAGGAGGTCGCGCACCGGGATGGCCACGAAGCGGAACACGCCGATGGCGTTGGCGGCG
>CAYMKW010000075.1:7794-14302 GCA_964391365.1 uncultured Microthrixaceae bacterium
TGGCTCCCAGCAGGAGGCCACCGATGAAGGCGCCGGCAATCGAGCCGATCCCGCCGACCACCGCCAGCATCGTCACGGGCAGCGACGCCGGCAGCGAGAAGCTGTCGGCGGTGAAGGTCCGGCCGGCCAGAGCGCCGCCGGCACCGGCGATGGCGGCGGAGAGCGCGAACACACCGACCTTCGTGGAGGTCAGGTTGAGGCCGAGCGTGGCGCAGGCGACGGGCGAGTCCTTCATGGCCGTCAGGCGTCGACCCCAGGAGCTCCGGCGCAACCAGACCAGCAGGTTCCCTGCGAGTGCGAACAGCACGCCCAGGAGCACCAGTTGCCGGTAGTCGGTGTTGGCGGTGAACGGACCGAGTGACAACGGCGGCACCTGGACCGACCCGCTCGGCACGATCTCCTGCTGGTTGAAGAACATCGCCGTGCAGAACAGGGCGAAGGCGGCCGTGGCCAGTGCCAGGTAGATCCCGGACAGCCGCAGCGCCGGCAGCGCGACGACGGCACCGATCACTGCGCACAGGGCGATGGATGCGACCACGGCGATCGGCGAACCGTTGGCGCCCCAGGCCGCCATGGCGACCGCACCGATGCCCACGAAGGTCATCTGTGCCAGCGAGATCTGACCCGCGTACCCGGTCAGCGGAACGAGGGACAGCGTCACCAGGGCGAAGCCGGCGCCCTTGGTGAGGAGCACCAGGTCCGCCGGCGAGACCAGCGAGCCGATGGCCGCCATGACGAGCACCAGGGCGACCCCGCCCACAGCGGCGGTGACCTGCGACGGCACCGGGATCGGTGCCCGCGGACGGGCGACGCTGTGCGAGCGCAGCCGAGCCTCGGGCTGGAGCAGGAGCACCGTGAACAACATGATCGCCGGGAGTGCCGCCGCCAGGTTCCCGAGTGCGATCGGTCCGACCGTCAGGTCGGGGTTGATGTAGCCCGTGACGTACGACTGGGCGAGACCCAGGATCACGGCGCCCAGGAACGCTCCCGGCAGGCTCCGCAACCGGCCGACGACGGCGACGGCGTAGGTGTTGACGACCAGCAGGGTGAGCGTGACGGCCGACAGGGTCTGCTCGGTCGAGTAGAGGACGCCCGACACCGCGGCCAGACCGGCACCCAGCCCCCACGACAACATGGCGGTGCGACCGGGTCGGCCACCGTTCAACTGGAGCAGCGACCGATCGTCGACCACGGCCCGCATCGCGATGCCGAGCCGGGTCCGGGTGAACAGCAGTCGGAGCCCGACCGCGACCAGCGCCGCCACGACCAGCGCCACGAGGCGGGACCACGACACGCGGACCCCGGCGATCTCGAGGAAACGCCCCTCGAAGAACGGCGGGACGGGGCGGGACTCGGTCTGGGGCCAGATCACCTGGGCCAGGCCCAGGAGCGCCACCATGAGACTCACGGTCACGACGATCTTGACGACGTCCGAGGCCCCCTCGATGCCGCGCATGATGACCCGTTCGATCACGGCTCCGAACAGGGGGGCGATCACGAACACGACGAGGATCACCGCCGGAATCGTCGGGACCCCCCAGGCCACGTGCACCTGCCAGTAGGTGAACGCCGCCATCATCCCGAACGCCCCGTGGGCGAAGTTGAAGATGCCCGAGGTCGTGTACGTCACCACGAGCCCCGAGGCCGCGATGGCGTAGATCGCAGCCGAGGACAGCCCGGCGATCGTGAACGTGAGGAACTTGTCCATGCGCCGGTCGGCCGGACCTCAGATCAACTCGTGGGTGATGGTCAGTTCGGGTCCTCCGGGTTGCTCTTGGCCTCGACGCCCAGGGCCTCGGTCACCGTTGCGACCGAATCCGGCGGGCAGTGGAAGCCGTCGCCGTCGTCGTCGGTTCCGCCGATCTCGGGGTAGAGGCGCTCCCAGGTCCCGTTCTTGGCGACCAGGAGCAGCCCGCACTCGGCCGGGTTCTCCCGGCCCGGGTCGGACGGCGAGTGCAGCCCGCCGCCCGTCCAGTCGGTCACGGCCTCGGCCTCGGTGATCACACAGGTCCGGTCGATCACGTTGTCGTTCTTCTCGGCACAGGTGTTGGCCGCCGTCACGAACAGCAACCAGGCCGAGGTGGACTGGAGGCCGAGCGAGGCCACCTTCCCGTCCGGCACGAACTCGGCCAGGTTGTCCAGGTACTGCTGGACCGCCGGCCACTGGTCGGCCTCCTCGAACGGGTGGAACGAGCTCCGCACGATGATCCCCTCGGCGGCGGTGTTGCCCGCCGAGAACGCCAGCGGGTCGTAGATGTTCGTCTCGTTGATGATCGTGCCCTGCCAGCCCTGGTCGCGGAGCGCCTTGAACAGGTTGGCGGCGTTGCTCGGCTCGCCGATCCAGTAGAGCGAGGTGGCGCCCGAGTCCTTGACCTTCTGGGCCAGGGGGGTCCAGTCGGCCAGACCGGTCACCGGGTAGGGCAGGGCCGGGAGCTGCTCGATCCCACCGACCTTCTGGACGGCGGCGTCGTACTGGGTCTTGACCACCTGCAACGACGGCAGCTCGCCGTAGACGACGATGTTCTTCTTGGAGTCCTCGGGCTCGACCTTCTTGAAGTCGATGAGCCAGGCGGTCGACTTCTTCGTCGGCGGGTTCGGCACCGCCTGCACCAGACCGTTCGACAGGCCCTTCACCGGCGACACGGCGAAGCCGGGGATGTCGATCATGTTGCACTGGTGGAAGTCCGAACCGGGCTTGCCGCTGAACTCCAGGTCGTCCTGGGTGAAGGCCCCGCCGACCATGGCGAAGGCCTCGGTGCAGATCGTGGTCATGACCGACTCGACCTCGAAGAGCTTGCCGTCGGCGTCGATCAGCTCGATCTGCAGGCCCTGGATGCCGCCGGCGGCGTTGCACCACTCGGAGAACGCCACCGACGCGTCCCACAGCTCCTTGTTGAGACCCGGGCGGATGTCGGAGCCCCGGTCGGTGGCGACCGCGATGTTGATGGTGCCCGGGGCGCTCGTGCCCTCGCCCGGGGCCACGGTCGCCTCGCCGGGACCGCAGAGGTTCGTCAGGTCACCCCACGAGGCCTCGGACGCCTCGGCCACGGTCGTGGTCGACTCCTCGGACCCGCCTTCCCCGCCACCCTCGGCCGGCTCGTCGCCCGAGGCGCCGCAGGCGGCGGCGACGAGCGCGACGGCGGCGAGCAGTGCGAGCAGGCTTCGCTGGATGGCGGTGCGAGACATGGATCCCCCTGATGGTCTGGAACGTGACCGTCCTGTGTTGGTGTCTAGCACGGGTCGAGCCGGTGGCGGCGGTCAGAGCGGGGGGTTGCACTCGGGCGATGCCCGCATCGGCCACCCGCGGCTCGTCGCAACGACGCACCATCTGCCAGAGTGTCGGTCAGGCCGTCGAGGACCGTCGGCGCCCGGTCGGGTGCGACGTCCAGCGAGCGAGTGAGGACTCCACGTGGACCAACCCAGCACCGACCTGATCATCCGCAACGCCACGGTCGTGGACGGCACGGGTGCCCCCGGCCGGGTCGCCGACGTCGTCGTCGCGGCCGGCCGCATCGCGGCGGTCACCGAGGCGGGCGAGGTTCCGGCCGGCGACGCCGAGGAGCTCGACGCGACCGGCAGCGTGCTGACCCCCGGGTTCGTCGACCCGCACACGCACTACGACGCCCAGCTCTTCTGGGATCCGACGGCCTCGCCGTCGGCCCTCCACGGGGTCACCACCGTCGTCGCCGGCAACTGCGGGTTCACGCTGGCCCCGCTGCAGCCGGGCGACGGTGACTACGTGCGCCGGATGATGGCCAAGGTGGAGGGCATGCCGCTCGCAGCGCTCGAGCAGGGCATCGACTGGGACTGGTCCACCTTCGAGGAGTACCTCGACCGACTCGAGGGCAACCTGGGCGTGAACGCCGGGTTCCTCGTGGGTCACTGCGCACTGCGCCGGGTGGTCATGGGACCGGAGGCGACGAGCGCCGATGCCAGTCCCGAGCAGCTCGACGCCATGCGGACCCTGCTCGCCGAGTCCCTCCGGGCCGGCGGACTCGGGTTCTCGACCACCCGGGCCAGGACGCACTCCGACGGCGACGGGGTGCCGGTGGCGTCCCGCCGGGCGACCGTCGAGGAGCTCCTCGCCCTGGCGCAGGTCGTCTCGGAGCACGAGGGCACGACGCTGGAGTTCGCCTCGGACGGCTGCCTCGACGGGTTCGACGACGACGAGGTCGACTTCATGATCCAGTTCTCCCGTGCCGGAGGCCGGCCGCTGAACTGGAACGTCCTCACCGTGGACTCGCACGCCCCGGAGCGCTACCGCAACCAGCTGGCCGCCATGGACCGGTGTCGCGCCGAGGGCGCCCGCGTCGTGGCGTTGACCATGCCCGTGATCGTGGGCATGAACATGAGCTTCCTGAACTACTGCGCGCTCAACATGATGCCGGACTGGAACGAGATCCTGGGCCTGCCGGTCCCCGAGCGGATGGAGCGGTTGGCCGACCCGGCGACGCGGAGGTTCATGGAGGAGCGCGCCGCCTCACCCGACGCCGGCGTCTTCGCGCGACTGACCGGCTGGGACGGCTACGTGATCGGCGACACGTTCGCCGAGGAGAACCGGGGTCTGGGCGGCCGGCGGGTCGGCGACATCGCCGCCGAGCGGGGAACGGGTCCGTTCGACACGCTCCTCGACATCGTGCTCGCCGACGAGTTGCGCACCGTGCTGTGGCCCGGTGCCACCGACAACGACCCCGAGTCCTGGGAGCTGCGCCGGCAGGCCTGGCAGCACCCGTCGGTCATGCTCGGCGGCTCCGACGCAGGTGCACACCTCGACCGCATGCAGGGAGCGAACTACCCGACGCGGTTCCTGGCCGACTGCCTGCGCGGACGACGACTCACGTCGTTGGAGGACGCCGTGCGCATGCTGACGACGGTGCCCGCCGAGCTGTTCGGACTTCTCGACCGGGGCGTGGTCGCTCCCGGCGCCCACGCCGACCTGGTCCTGTTCGACCCCGAGACCGTCGACTCCGAGCTGCTCACCCTGGTCGACGACCTACCGGGCGGGACGAGCCGGCTCTTCGCCGGGTCCGTCGGCGTGCAGCGGGTCTGGGTCGGCGGCGTCGAGGTCGTCCGGGACGGGACGCCCACCGGAGCCACCCCCGGGACCGTGGTCCGCTCGGGACGGGACACCCGGACCGTCGGACTCGGCTGAGCCGGTCCGGACCGCCTTCGGCGGAGGTCAGCCGACCGCAGCCTGCCTCGCCCGCCAGCGCGGGGCGATCATCGTGAACAGCCCCAGGGCCAGGGCGGCGATCACCAGCGGGATGATCCCGTTCCCACGACCGGTGTAGACGGGCACCAGCACGAACCCGGACAGCAGGGCGGTCCAGCACCACAGGATCACCACGGTCCGCCGTTGGCCGTGCCCCATCTCGACCAGTCGGTGGTGGAGGTGCTCCTTGTCGGCGGTCGCCACGCCGGAGCGACTGGTGACCCGCCGGATGATGGCGAGCACCGTGTCGAGCAGCGGGACGCCGAGGATGAGCAGCGGGATGACGAGCGGGGCGAAGAAGAACCACGACTGGCCCGAGAACGGGTCATCGGCCTGGCCGCCGACGGCCATGGTCGACGCGGCGAGCAGCAGGCCCAGCATGAGGGCGCCGCTGTCACCCATGAAGATCGACGCCGGGTTGAAGTTGAACGGCAGGAACCCGACGCAGATCCCGACGGTGACGATGGCGATGAGCGGGCCAACGTTCGACGCGTCGATCACGCCCACCTCGAGCAGCCGCCAGCCGTACAGGAAGAACGAGCCCGAGGCGATCGCCACGATCCCGGCGGCCAGACCGTCGAGACCGTCGATGAGGTTCACGGCGTTGGCCATCCCGACGACCCACAGCACCGAGACCAGCGCCGACAGGTCCGGCGGCAGCACCGTGAAGCCCAGGAACGGCACCCGGAAGTAGATGATCGTCAGCCCGACGAGCGTCAGCGCCGAACCGGCCAGCACCATCCCCGCCACCTTCGCCGGTGCCGACACGTCCCGGAGGTCGTCGACCAGGCCGATGAACCACATGACCGTGGCCGCTGCGAGCACCCCGATCAGGTTCCCGGGCGAGTCGAACAGCGGGTCGAACTCCTCCAGCATCCGGGCTGCGGCCACGCCCGCCAGGAGCCCGACGTACAGGGCGGTTCCCCCGAGCACCGGCGTGGCCTCCTCGTGGACGGTCCGGTCACCCGGCTCGGCCATGGCCCCGATCCGCACCGACAGCGACCGCAGCGGCGGGACGGCTGCGGCCGAGACCACCACGGCCACGGCGAGGACGACCAGGTAGGCCTGCACGGGGGCGAGGCTAGCGCCGTCGCTGCGGCCGCCCGGAGCGAGCCGGGCGGGCCGATGACGTCAGTAGACGGGGAACTTCTCGCAGAGGGTCCGGACCTCTCCGCGGACCTCGTCGATGACCGCGTCGTCCGACGGCGCACGCAGTACCCGGCCGATCAGGTCGGCGATGCGAGCCATCTCCGGCTCCGCCATCCCCTGCGTGGTGACGCTGGGCGTGCCGATCCG
>CAYMKW010000076.1:0-361 GCA_964391365.1 uncultured Microthrixaceae bacterium
CTCGTGATCGTGGCCGAGGACATCGAGGGCGAGGCGCTCGCCACGCTCGTCGTCAACAAGATCCGGGGCACGTTCACCTCCGTCGGCGTCAAGGCCCCCGGGTTCGGTGAGCGTCGCAAGGCGATGCTGCAGGACATGGCGGTGCTGACCGGCGGGCAGGTGATCTCCGAGGAGGTCGGCCTCAAGCTCGACAACGTCGACCTGTCGCTGCTCGGCTCGGCCGATCGGGTCGTCATCACCAAGGACGAGACCACGATCGTCTCGGGTGGCGGATCCAAGGAGGACATCGACGCCCGGATCGCCCAGATCAAGGCCGAGATCGACAACACCGACTCGGACTACGACCGGGAGAAGCTCCAGG
>CAYMKW010000076.1:371-14235 GCA_964391365.1 uncultured Microthrixaceae bacterium
CGGCGGCGTGGCCGTCCTCAAGGTCGGCGCTGCGACCGAGGTGGAGCTCAAGGAGAAGAAGCACCGCATCGAGGACGCCGTGTCCACGACCAAGGCCGCCATCGAGGAGGGTGTCGTCGCCGGTGGCGGTGTCACCTTGCTCCGGATCCAGACCGCCGTTGACGAGCTCGTGACCGGGCTCGACGGCGACGAGGCGACCGGGGCCCGGATCATCTCCCGTGCCGTCGAGGGCCCCATCAAGCAGATCGCCGAGAACGCCGGCCTCGAGGGCGGCGTCGTCGTCGATCGGGTGCGCTCGCTGGCCGGTCCCGCCGAGGGCCTGAACGCGGCGACGGGTGACTACGAGGACCTGGTCGCCGCCGGCATCATCGACGCCGCCAAGGTGACGCGATCGGCGCTGCAGAACGCCGCGTCGATCGCGGCGCTGTTCCTGACGACCGAGGCCGTCGTGACCGACGCGCCCGAGCCCGCCGCCGGCGGTGTCCCGGGCGGGATGGGCGACATGGACTTCTGATCCGGGAGCACCGGCCCGGGAGACCGGGATGCACGTGATCCACGTCGGGGCGGCCTGCGGGCCGCCCCGTTCGCGTCCCGGCGGCTCGTCCTGCACGCCCGAGCCGGTCCGGTCGGCCAGACTGCCGGGGTGGACGTGGGCGACGTGGCGCAGGTCGCCCTCACGCTGGTTGTCGGATTCGGGGCCGGCGTACTCTCGGCGCTCCTCGGCGTGGGCGGCGCGGTCATCACCACACCGGCGGTGCGGGTCCTCGGCGCCCCACCGATCGACGCCGTCGGCTCCACCGTCCCGGCGATCCTGCCGGGTGCCGTCGCCGGGACCCTCCGCTACGCCAGGGAGGGACTCGTGGACTGGCGGGCCGCGCTGGGGCTGGGCTGCAGCGGTGCGGTGTTCGCCGTGCTCGGCGCGCTCGCCACGACGCTCGTCGACGCCCGCCTGCTGATGGTCGCCACCGCCGGCCTGATGCTCTGGTCGGGTGTGACCGTGGTGCGGGGTGGTGATCGGCGCTCGCCCCAGCCGACGTCGGTCGACGACCTCGCCGCCGGCGTCGAGGCGAGCGAGACCGACGTGGCGTTCATCGGGAAATCGCCGTCGGGTGCGGACCGTCCCCGCCACCACCACCTGGGGCTCCTCGCCGGACTCGGTGCGCTCTCGGGACTGGTCGCCGGGTTGCTGGGTGTGGGAGGGGGGATCGTCATGGTGCCGATGCTCACCGGTCCGATGCGCGCCCCGATGCGCACCGCCGTCGCCTCCAGCCTGGTGGCGGTCGCCATCTTCTCGGTGCCGGCGCTGGTGACCCACGCCCGCCTGGGCAACATCGACTGGTCGTTCGCCGTGCCGCTCATGGTCGGCGTGGTCCCCGGGGCCCGGGTCGGCTCACGGATCACCGTCGGGGCGTCCGACCGCACGGTCCGGCTGCTGTTCGGAGTCATGATCCTGGCGCTCGCCGTGATCTACGGCGCTGCCGAGCTCCGCTCGCTCGCAGGCTGAGGCCGACCCGTAGACTGTCCGCATGGGTGGCCGGCCGACAGCTCGGGTGCTCGCCGCCCGTCTCGACGCCGATGGCCCGGAGGGCGCCGACGCTGCGGTGGGAGCGAGGCCGGGTCGCCGGCCGGAGCAGGTGCTCGTCGAGGAGCCGCTCGAGCTGCGTGTCGACGACGTCCTCGTCGCCACCACCATGCGGACCCCGGGTCACGACTTCGAACTCGCCGTCGGCTGGTGCCTGTCCGAGGGACTGCTCGGTCCGGTGGCTGCTCCGGCGGCGGTGAGGGACATCCGGTACTGCGCCACCGGGTCGGCGGTCGACACCGGGTTCAACACCGTCTCGGTGACGACCTCGGGCGGCCGACCACCACGAGCAGCCCGCCTGGGCACGGTGACCTCGTCCTGCGGGGTCTGCGGTTCCGACGCCGTCGAGGCGCTCGTCGAGCGTCTGGAACCACTCCCGGCCGAGTCCTCGGTGCGTGCAGCGACGCTGCAGGGCGCCACCGACGCCGCTGTCGCCGGACAGGAGTTGTTCGCTGCCACCGGCGGGAGCCACGCCGCAGCGGCGCTCGACGCCGACGGGCGGGTTGTCGTCGAGCGAGAGGACATCGGTCGTCACAACGCCGCCGACAAGGTGGTCGGTCGTCTCCTCCTCGACGGTCGGCTGCCGCTCCCGGCGGGCACCCTGTGGATCTCGGGACGGGCGAGTTTCGAGATGGTGCAGAAGGCGTGGGCGGCCGGGTTCGTCGCGCTCGTCTCGGTCAGCGCCCCGTCGTCGCTCGCCGTCGCCACCGCCGAGCGTGCGGGACTCGTGCTCGCAGGTTTCAGCAGGTCGGGCCGCACCACCGTGTACGCGGGACTGGACCGGGTCGTTGTCTGAACCGGTCGTCCCCGGTCCGCTCCGAGGTCCGCTGCGGCGCTTCGGGCTGCACCCTGACCTCTGGGCCGGACTCTCCCCGAACGGCCTGAGCCAGCAGAAGCCGCGGCACTACCGCGACATGTTCCGGATCGCACGGGAGCACGCCGGACACCCCCGACTGGTCTGGGACCTGCTCACGAAGGGCGTGTGCGACGGGTGCGCCCTGGGAGTGGCCGGACTCCACGACTGGACGATCGACGGGATCCACCTGTGCACGACCCGGCTCGAGCTCCTGTCGATCAACACGGCGCCCCCGCTCGATCCGGCGCTGCTCGCCGACGTCGACGGACTCGCCGATCGGACCGGTGCGGAGCTGCGGTCGGCCGGCCGACTGGCGTACCCGATGCGTCGGCTGCGGGGGGAGCCCGGCTTCCGTCGGATCGGGTGGGACGAGGCGCTCGACGTGCTCACCACGGCGATCCGGTCGACGTCGCCAGAGCGCATCGCGCTCTACCTGACGTCGCGGGGTCTGACCAACGAGACGTACTACGCGGCGGCCAAGGCGGCCCGGGCAGTCGGTACCGCCAACGTCGACTCCGCCGCTCGCGTCTGCCACGCACCGTCGACGCTCGGTCTCAAGGCCACGATCGGGGTGGCGGCGTCGACGTGCTCACTGCGGGACGTGATCGAGTCCGACCTGGTCGTCCTGTGGGGGACCAACCCGGCCAACAACCAGCCCGTGTTCATGAAGTACCTGGACCAGGCCAAGCGCCGGGGCGCACAGGTCGTGGTCGTCAACCCGTACCTCGAACCCGGACTCGACCGGTACTGGGTGCCCTCCTCGGTGGAGTCGGCGGTGTTCGGCACCCGGATCTGCGACCTCCACGTCCCGGTCCGTCCCGGCGGGGACGTGGCCTTCGCCAACGCCGTCGTGCAGCACCTCGACGCCACGGGGCGAGTGGACCACACCTTCGTGTCCGCACACACCGAGGGGTGGACCGAGGCGCTCGCAGCGGCCCGGGCCGTTCCGCTCGACGACCTGCTGCGGACGGCCGGGGTGGACCGCCGAGTGCTCGAGGAGTTCTGCGACCGCTACGCGGCCGCTGCAGGAGCCGTGCTGGTCTGGTCGATGGGGATCACCCAGCACACCACCGGGGTGGACGCGGTCCGCGGGATCGTGAACGTGGCGCTGGCCCGGGGCAACGTCGGTCGCAACGGCGCCGGGCTCATGCCGATCCGCGGGCACTCCGGGGTGCAGGGCGGCGCCGAGATGGGCGCCTACGCCACGGCGCTCCCGGGGGGTCTGGACGTCGACCCCGTCAACGCGGCGGCGCTGTCGGCGCAGTGGGGGTTCGCGGTTCCCGATGCGCCGGGGCTGACCGCGCCCGAGATGCTCGACGCCGCCGGGTCCGGTGGGCTCGACCTCTTGTGGTCATCCGGAGGGAACTTCCTGGAGGTGCTGCCCGACCCGGAAGCGGTGCGCACCGGGTTGGAGCGGGTGCCGCTGCGGGTCCACCAGGACGTCGTGGTGAGCAGTCAGATGCTCGTGCCCGGTGACGACGTCCTGCTGCTGCCGGTTGCCACGCGCTACGAGCAGGAGGGGGGCGGTACCTCCACCACCACCGAGCGACGGGTGGCCTTCTCGCCCGAGATCGCCCCGCCACCCGGTACGGCCCGGAGCGAGTGGCGGCTGTTCGCCGAGGTGGCCACCCGGGTCCGCCCCGACCTGGCGGCCGCCTTCGACTGGCCCGACAACCGGGCGCTCCGGGCTGAGATCGCCCGGGTGGTCCCCACCTACGCCGGGATCGAGCACCTGGAGCGCACCGGCGACGCCGTGCAGTGGGGTGGTCGGCACCTGTGCTCCGACGGTCGGTTCCCCACGCCGTCGGGCCGGGCGCGCTGGTCAGCGCTCACCCCGGAGGTGATCGCCCCGGCAGATGGTCGGTTCCTCGTCACCACCCGGCGTGGCAAGCAGTTCAACACCATGGTGCACGCGTCGGTCGACCCACTCACGGGAGCGGGCCGGGACGCCGTGTACATCGACCGGGCCGATGCGGCGGCGCTCGGACTCACCGAGGGCGACCCGCTGCTGCTGCATTCCGCAGTCGGTGAGTTCCGCGGTGTGGCCCACCTGGTCGCGCTCCCGTCGGGCAGCCTGCAGGTCCACTGGCCCGAGAGCAACGCGCTGCTCCCGGGCTCACCCGAGGATCGGGAGCCGGGGTCGGGTATCCCCAGCTACCAGGCGGTCGTCGAGGTGATCCCGCTCGGCCGCGCAGCACCCTGATCCGTAGACTCGCTCACATGTCCGAGACCCTGCCGTCCGTCCCCTCGGAGGGGACCTCCGTCGTCCACCTGTTCTTCCGGGTCGGCCCCCTGGTGGATCGGGACGAGGTCGTCTCGGCCTGCGACGATGCCGTCGAGCGCGGCGGGCAGGTGGTGACCGTGGCGATGCTCGGCCACAAGGCGGACCTGTGCGTGATGGCGCTCGCCGCCGACCAGTGGGACCTGCGTCGGCTGCAGACGGCGCTGGTCGCCGCCGGACTCGAACTCGTCGACAGCTACGTGTCGTTGACCGAGACCTCGGAGTACGCCCAGGGTGTGCCGGACGAGATGAAGCAGGCCCGACTGCACCCCGTCCTGCCGCCGGAGGGCAAGCCCGCGTTCTGCTTCTACCCCATGTCCAAGCGGCGGGAGGTCGGAGCGAACTGGTTCGAGCTGCCCTACGACGAACGGCGTGAGCTCATGTACGAGCACGGCGCCTCGGGACGGAAGTTCGCCGGTCGGGTGCAGCAGGTCGTGACGGGCTCGACGGGGACCGACGACCACGAGTGGGGCGTGACGCTCTTCTGCGTCCATCCCGACGACGTCAAGGACGTCGTCTACACGATGCGTTTCGACCAGGCGTCGGCCAGGTTCGGTGAGTTCGGGACCTTCTACGTGGGTATGGTGGCCGACCCGTCGACCGTCCTGGACGAGATCGGCGTGCCCTGAGTCCGGGCGGGTCGGTCCGGCGCTCGTTTCACCAGCCCCGTGTCCCGGGGCCTCCCTTGAACGGCCCCACCACGTCGGGGGTGATCCACCCGCCGTAGAAGTCGCCGTCGTTCGGCGTCACGACGTGCTCGCCGACCCGACAGACGTCGACTCGTGACGCGTAGAACGCAACGTGGCCGGCGATCTCCCGGAAACGCTCCGTGGGAGTCGGGTACGTCCAGGCGACGTCGTGGACCCGACGGACACCGTCGGAGTCCTCGAGCACCAGGTCGAGGTAGCGGGCGACCCCCTTCCACTCGCAGTGGGTGGCGCTGGTGCTCGGCCGCAGCAGGGGCCAGACCACGTCCTCGGCCGGGAAGTAGTAGGCAGGGGCCTGTGAGGTCTCGAGCACCCGGTGTCCCCGCTCGGTCGAGGCCAGGACGACCGGTGTCCCGTCGGGCCGGATCACCTCGACCCGGAGCGGTCGGTCGACCGGCTCGACCCGGGGCGGACGTGGGAAGTCCCAGACGGACTCCTGTCCCGGTCCGGG
The DNA here is from genome assembly GCA_964391365.1 of uncultured Microthrixaceae bacterium. Lineage (GTDB taxonomy): Bacteria > Actinomycetota > Acidimicrobiia > Acidimicrobiales > Microtrichaceae > SXMI01. The sequence goes on from CAYMKW010000076.1 coordinate 6,249, forward strand.
CTCGATCCGCTTGGGTCGCATGCCGTCAGGATGCTGCGTGAGTGAGGACGACGCCCAGTTGCGGGCCCATGGTCTGGCGCTCGCCGAGGCTGTTCGGACGGCGTTGCCCGACTGGGTCGAGCGGTGTGTCCGGGAGCGGTGCGAGGCGTCGGGGGTCGCCTACGACGGAGCGGTCCGCTCCGCCGCCCGGGAGGCCGCTGCGGCGTGCTCGGCCCGGGTCGGTGACGAACTCGTCGCCCTGCTGACGGCGGACCCGGACGACCAGCGGGGGACGCCGCTCACGCTGCTCCGTCAGGCCGTGCGCTACCCGACCGAGGTGCTCGCCGCTGCGGGCGTGCCGCCGGTTGACCGTGACGACTTCGCTCGCCGGGCGTTCCCCGACGACCGCTACGACCTGAGTCCGGCGAGCTTCGAGGACGTCGACCCGGCCCTGCGTGACCCGGGCATCGCCTGGGGAGCCGCCCGGGCCTGGGTGCACCACCGGCGTCACGCCGGTGGCGAGTGATCGGCGGCGTCACGCCGGTGGCGAGTGATCGGCGGCGTCACGCCGGTGGCGAGTGATCGGCGGCGTCACGCCGGCCCTCAGGCCTGAGGGTCCTCGGGGGCTCGTCGCCAGCCTGCGTCGGTGATCGACCTCGGTTCGAAGAACAGGCAGTCCTCGGGGCAGGCGAACGGCGCGTGCTCGGCCGCGTCGACCCGGCACCGCTGGACGAGCTCGCCTGCGCCCACGGTGCGACTGGAGTAGTGCCGGCAGTCCTCTCGGATGGCCACGCCCGGATGCTAGGTGCCGATGTGCCGTAACGGAGTCTCGCGCCCGGCGAAACACTCCCGAAACACCGGCTCCCTACGTTGCCGCCACCGACGGGTCGTGGGTCTTCCCGTCGTCGACCACAGAGAGAAAGGGCCAACGATCATGGAAGCTGGAGGCATCGCTTGGGTGCTCGTCTCCTCAGCGCTGGTGTTGTTCATGACACCGGGTCTGGCGCTGTTCTACGGAGGCATGGACCGCAGTCGCAACGTGCTCAACATGTTCATGATGAACTTCTGGTGCCTGTTGATCGTCCCCATCGTGTGGGTGATCGCCGGGTTCTCGCTGGCGTACAGCGGTTCGGGATCGTTCATCGGGAACCTGGACTGGACGCTCCTGAGCGGGCTCGGGATCGATGCGGCGGATGCCGGTGGTGACGGCGGGAAGCTCATCCTGGCCGCCATCTTCCTGGGCATGTTCGCCGTGATCACCCCGGCGCTCATCTCGGGTGCCGTGGCGGACCGGATGAAGTTCTCGGCCTGGGCCGTGTTCGTGCCGCTGTGGATCCTGCTCGTCTACTGCCCCGTGTCCTTCTGGATCTACGGCGGCGTGTGGGGTGACGGCCTGACCGGGTGGCTCGGTGTCCGTGGATCGCTCGACTTCGCCGGTGGCACCGTGATCCACGTGAACGCCGGCATTGCCGCCCTGGCGGCCGTGCTCGTCCTCGGCAAGCGGAAGGGTTGGCCGAAGGAGGGCCACCCGCCGCACTCGATGCCGCTGGTTCTGCTCGGCACGGGAATCCTGTGGTTCGGGTGGTTCGGCTTCAACGCCGGTTCGGCCTTCGACGCCAACGGCACCGCCATCCAGGCCTTCATGAACACGTTCCTCGCCGCTGCGGCCGCCGGCCTGGCGTGGGGAATCGTGGAACGGATCCGGGACGGCCACTTCACCAACCTGGGTGTCGCCTCGGGAATCGTCGCCGGCCTGGTCGCCATCACCCCCGGTGCGGGCTACGTGAGCGGCATGTCCCCGATCTGGATCGGCCTGATCGCCGGTGTGCTCTGCTCCTTCGCCGTGCAGCTCAAGTTCAAGGGGAAGTTCGACGACTCGCTCGACGTGGTGGGGGTCCACTTCGTGGGTGGTCTGATCGGTTCGATCCTGATCGGCCTGTTCGCCGACCCGGCGTTCTTCGGTGGCGAGTTCGCCGCCGGCCTGTTGAACGGCGGCGGTGTCACGCTGCTGGTCGAACAGCTCGTGGCGAACATCGTCACGATCATCTACTCGTTCATCGTCACCGGCCTGATCCTGCTCGCCATCAAGGCGGTCATCGGGATCCGGGTCAGCGAGGAGGACGAGGAGGACGGTCTCGACCTCACGCAGCATGCAGAGAGCGCCTACAACCTCGGCGACGCCACGATGGTGCGCTGAGCACGCAGCACGACAGACGCAGATCCGACAACCACAGATCCGACAGAAGGGAACACAGCCATGAAGCTGGTCACCGCAGTCATCAAGCCGTTCAAGGTGGATGACGTCAAGGAGGCACTGAAGGCGGCCGGGGTCTCCGGCATGACCCTCACCGAGGTCAAGGGGTTCGGCCGTCAGGGCGGACACACCGAGACCTACCGGGGAACGGAGTACCAGGTGGACTTCCTCCCCAAGGTGAAGGTCGAGGCCATCGTGGACGACGGTGACGTCGCCGCCGTGGTCGAGGCCATCTCCGGTGCCGCCAACACCGACAAGATCGGCGACGGCAAGGTGTGGGTCACCGCCGTCGACGACCTCGTCCGTATCCGTACCGGCGAGCGCGGTTCCGCCGCGATCTGATCTCCGGTACTCCGATCCCCGACCCACGGGGCGCCCCTCCGGTCAGGACAGGCCCGACCTGGCCGGGGGGGCATCGGGTCGGACGATCCGAGGCGCACGGGCCGTGTCTCCCCCTCTCCTCCGAAGCGACCTGCTCGCTGACCGTTCCCTCCGGGGCCGGGCCTTCTGCTCGGCCTTCGGTGCGGCGATCGAGTCCTGGCTGGTCGACCTGTTCGACGAGGCCTGCCTCCTGTCGGGACTCGCCGACAAGGGGCCGGCCGACGGCGTCGCGCTGGTCGCCGTCGGCGGGCAGGGCCGGGCCGAGCTCTGCCCGCAGTCGGACCTGGACCTGCTCCTGTTGTTCGACAAGGGCGTCGATCCCGATCCGATCGCCAACGGTCTCTGGTACCCGATCTGGGACACGGGACTGAAGCTGGGCCATGCCGTCCGGACGGTGCGCGATTCGCTGTCGCTGGCCGGCGACGACCTGCAGACCGCAACGGCCCTGCTGTCGGCCCGCCATCTGGCCGGCGACCGGCGTCCGAGTGCCGAGCTGGCCGAGAAGGCCCGGATCAACTGGCGCCGCAAGGGACGTTCCTGGCTGGACGAACTGCGGCAGTCGGTCGAGGAGCGGCACCGCAGCGCCGGTGAGGTGGCCTTCGCCCTGGAGCCCGATCTGAAGGAGGGGCGTGGCGGCCTGCGGGATGTCCACGCCCTGATCTGGGCCCGGGAGGCCGGCGCCGAGATCGACTCCCGCGTGCTCGCCGACCTCCAGCGGGATCACGACGTCCTGCTCGAGGTTCGTGTCGAGCTGCACCGGGCCACCGCCCGACCTGGCGATCGGCTGCTGCTCCAGGAGCAGGACGGCGTGGCGCACGCGCTCGGCCTGGCCGACGCCGACGAGCTGATGTCCCGGGTGGCGCAGGCCGGCCGCGCCATTGCATGGGCCAGCGACGAGGCCTGGTACGAGATCGGCCGCAAGGTGACGACCCGGCTGGGCCGCCGACGTCGCGACCGCAGCGTCGACGAGGGTCTCGTCGTCCGCGAGGGGAGGGTGGCGCTGGCCGATCCGTCGGCGCCCCTCGAGCCCGAGACGGTGCTCCGGGTGGCCTCCACTGCGGCCCGCCACGAGGTCCGGATCGAACTCGGGACGCTCGAGCGGCTGCGGGCGGCGCCGCCACTGGGTTCGCCGTGGTCCGCCGAGGCGACCGCCCGGTTCTGTGACCTCCTGCTGACGGGCCCGGCGGCGGTGCCGGTCGTCGAGGCGCTCGACCAGTGGGGCCTCTGGGTTCCGATCATCCCCGAGTGGGAGCCGAACCGTTGCCGCCCGCAGCGCAACGCGTTCCACCGCTTCACGGTGGACCGGCACCTGCTGGAGGCGGCTGCCGAGGCGGCGGCGCTGCGACACCGGGTCGATCGGCCCGACCTGTTGGTGCTCTCGGCGCTCCTGCACGACATCGGCAAGGGCTACCCGGGCGACCACAGCGAGGTGGGCGAGACCCTGGCCCGCACCGTCATGGCGCGGATGGGGTTCGACACCGTCGACGTCACGACCGTGTGCTCGGCGGTGCGTCACCATCTGCTGCTGCCCGACGTCGCCACGCGCCGGGACCTCGACGATCCGGCGACGGCGGCCTCGGTGGCCCGGGTGGCGGGAACACTCGAACAACTGGCCCTGCTCCAGGCGCTGGCCGAGGCCGACGCCCTGGCGACCGGGCCGGCCGCCTGGGGTCCGTGGCGCGCCCAGTTGGTGGAGCGGCTCAGCTCGCTGGTCCGCCGGAATCTGGGGGCGCCGGGCCAGGAACAGCCCGTGGACGGGTCATCACCGTTCCCCTCGACCGAGCAGCGGGAACTGCTCGAGTCGGGGGCGACCCGGGTGGTGGCATCCGATGACGCGCTCGTGGTGGTCTGCCCGGATCGACCCGGTGTCGTCTCCCGGGTCGCGGGCGTCTTGGCGCTCCACGGTCTGGAGGTCGTCCAGGCGACCATCCACTCCGAGCAGGGCATGGTGGTCGACGAGTTCCGGGTCAACGTGGAGGCCGCTCGTCGAGTCCCGTGGGACCGGGTCGTCGTGGACGTCGAGAAGGTCCTGGCTGGTCGGTTCGCGCTGCAGTCCCGGCTCGCCGAACGACTCGAGTCGAGTCGTCGTCACCGTCCCGGAGTCCACCAGCTCGTCCCGCTGGTGCGATTCGACAACGACGGTTCGGACGAGGCCACGATCCTCGAGGTCATGGGGCCCGACACGCCCGGTCTGCTCTACCGCATCACCCGTGCGATCGCCGAGATGGACCTGGACGTGCGGTCGGCCCGGATCACCACCCTGGGCGACGACGTGGTCGACACCTTCTACGTCCTGGATGCCGACGGGGCGAAGCTCCTCGACGCGGAGGTCCAGCACGAGGTCCGTCGGGCACTGCTCTTCGCCCTCGACGATCCGGTCTGAGGTCCCGGGGCGGGTCGGCCCGGGCCGGGAGTAGGGTGCGCGCGTGGACGAGCCGGTGGACGAACTGGACCTGATCCGGTGGGCCGAATCGCTGTCCGGCATCGGTCGGACCGGGCTGGCCTTCTCCGAGAACCTCTACGAGCGGGAGCGCTACGAGGAGGTGCTCCACGTGGCGGCGGAGATCCGTGCCGCCGCTCGTCGTCTGGCCGACCTCCACGTCGACGGCGACCTGCCCGCGGTGGTGCGCGAGTGGATGGACAGCGTGGAGCACGGGCCGGTCGGTTACGTCACCCCGAAGGTGGCGGTCGGCGCCGTGGTCGGCAACGACGACGGACAGATCCTGCTCCTGCAGCGGAGCGACTCGGGGATCTGGCTGTATCCGACCGGGTGGGCCGATGTGGGCTACTCGCCGAGCGAGGTCGCAGTGAAGGAGGTTCACGAGGAGACGGGGATCGAGGTCCGGGTGGAGCGGTTGATCGGAGTCTTCGACGGACTGCGGCTCGGGTTCACCCGCATGCCGCTCTACTCGCTGGTCTTCCTGTGCCGGGCGGTCGGTGGCGAGTTGCGTGGGCATCCGCTCGAGACGCTCGACGTGGGCTGGTTCGATCCCGACTCGCTGCCCCACCCCGTCGCCGGAGTGGACCACTGGGGTGACCACGCGTTCGCCGCCATCCGCGGTGAGGACGTCGACGTGCTCTACGACCTGCCGAGGGAGCGGGTCTGGCGGGGAGTGGTCGAGGAGCCCTGAACGGTGGGCCGCCGCGTCCGGCGGCCGGTCACTGCTCGCGGAGGAAGCGTTCGACCTCCTCGACCAACCCGTCCGGGTTGAGCGCCTCGCCGGCCGCCGGGTGCTCGGACTGCTCGGCGTCGAACTGCTCCTCGAGTCTGCGGACGTAGTCGACCGTGCCCTCGTCGTCCTCGATGAGCTCGTCGATCGCCTGCTCGTAGCCTCGGGCGGCCGTTCGGAGGTCAGGGGCCTCGGCGACGGATCCGATCAGCGGCTGCGCCCGGTCCAGCAGTGCCAGCGCGGCGAGCGGCGCCGGGGTCGACGGGACGTAGGCGGGGACCGCTGCCCACAGTGATGCGGAGTCCACGCCGACGTCGTGGCAGGCGGCGTGGAGGACGCCGACGATGCCGGTCGGCCCCTCGTAGCGCGAGGGCTGGAGCTGGAGCCTGGCGACGACCTCGTCGTCGTAGGCGGCGCCGAAGACCGGTGCGGGTCGGGTGTGTGGGACGTCGGCGAGCAGCGCCCCCAGCGTGATGACGAGGCGGCACCCGGTCGCCGCCGCGACCTCCAGGACGTGCTCGCAGTAGGTGCGCCACCGCAGTTGCGGTTCCACGGCCCGGAGCAGGATGACGCCATCGCTCCCGGTCGGCTCGGCCCAGGTGAACGTGTGGTCGGGCCAGTCGACGACCCGGTGGTCGCCCATCAGTCGGACGAGGGGACGGGTGCTCGTGAAGTCGTGGAACTCCTCGCAGTCGATCGACGCGAACGGCTGCGCCCCCCAGGCCTGCTGGAGGTGCTCCACCGCAGCGGTGGCCGCCTCGCCGGCATCGTTCCATCCCTCGAACGCGGCGACCATCACGGGACCGCGGGAACGGCCCGTGCGATCCGTTCCGGGGTTCCAGCGCCACTCCAACGACATGCGTGTCACGGTACCGGCCGATCCGGCCGGTCCCACCGGGCTGCAGCGGTACCCTGCGGACCGTGAGCGAGACACAGGTCGACGGCGGTTCCGGGGTGCAGGTGGAGACGTGCACTGAGGTCACCGATGACCTCGTGGCGGCCATGGCGAGGTTGGTGCCGCAGCTGTCGCGGTCGGCGGCGCCGGTGACCGCCGAGATCGTGGCCGGCGTCGTCGGTCACGAGGCCTGCCACCTGCTGGTGGCCCGTGACCGGGACGGTGGGATCCTCGGGTCGATGACGCTGGTCGTGTTCCCGATCCCGACCGGGGTCCGGGCCTGGATCGAGGATGTCGTGGTGGACGAGGCGGCCCGCGGGCAGGGCGTCGGCGAGGCCCTCAACCTCCGGGCGATCGAGATCGCCGAGCACCTCGGCGCGACGACGGTCGACCTGACCTCCCGTCCGAGCCGTGAGGCTGCGAACCGGCTCTACCAGCGCATCGGTTTCGTCCAGCGGGAGACGAATGTCTACAGGTACGAACGCAAGGGCTGAGACAGCTCTGCGGTCGCTGGCCGACGGAATCGTCGTAGACGTCGGCGGGGGAGTCGTGGGTACCCTCTCCCCATGAGCGCGCTGCGGGACCTCGTCGAGTCCAGGCGTGACGAGATCATGGAAGTGGTCCGTCGGCACAAGGGCCGCACCGTCGCGGTGTTCGGGTCGGTCGCCCGTGGTGAGGACGGCCCCGACAGCGACATCGACTTCTTGGTGGAGTTCGAGGACGGCAGCTCGCTGTTCGACCTGCTGCACATCAGCGAGGAGCTCGAGGATCTGCTCGGGGTCAAGGTCGATGTCGTGTCCGCCGGTGGGTTGAAGGACCGCGACGACGACATCCGTCGTGAGGCCGTCCTGCTGTGAGCCGAGGCGACGCCGAGCGGACTGCCGACATCCTCGATGCTGCTCAGGAACTGGCCGACGCTGTCGCCGTCGGGCATGACGAGTTCGTCACGAGTCCGCTCCGGGTCCGTGCGGCCGAGCGGCTGCTCGAGATCATCGGCGAGGCGAGCAACCAGCTGTCCGACGAGTTCAGGGCTGCGCATCCCGACGTGCCGTGGAGCGACGTCGTCGCGCTGCGGGTACTCCTTGCACACCACTACCACCGTGTGGACGTCGAGCAGGTCTGGAACATCGCCACGACGTCGGTCCCGGACCTCGTGCGCCAGCTCGAAGCCGGCTGACGTTCGTTCACGGTCTGCATTTCTTCGGTAGACGAACGTGTACAGGTGCGAATGCAAGCGCTGAGTTCTGCTCGTCCCTGGCGTTCAGCGACCGAGGACGAGCAGGCCGCCGACAGCGAGTTCGATCGCAC
>CAYMKW010000077.1:0-14155 GCA_964391365.1 uncultured Microthrixaceae bacterium
CTCCACCATGGGCCACACCGTCACGCCGAGCGCCCGGAGGGCGTCCTCAACCCACGGGAACTGGGCGAACAGGTCCGGGTCGATCCCCTCGCCGGTCTTGTACCCGGACCACAGGTCGTTGCGGAACGACTCGACGGTGTGGTCCGTCGCGACGCCGACGTGCGTGGCCCCGTCACGGAGCATGGCCGCCACCGAACGCAGGACGCCGCGCGTCGCTCCGACCTCCTCCCCCGCGGCGTTCGCGTGCCCGCCCCGTGGTGAGTAGAAGGACCGGAACAGCTCGTAGGTGCCGTCGACCAGGTGGACCTGCATGCGAGCACCCTGCCACAGCACGGCAAACGCCGCCGCCGAGGATTCTCCCCGGAGACGGGCACGACCTGACGTGTTCACCAGGACCGGGTCCCGGCTCGGCAGTAGGTGCTCCAGTCGGGGTCGTCCTCGGCGACGTCGGTCGCGATGTCAGCAGGGGACCAGCTCGTCGGTGACCTGCACCTCGGGTTCCCGAGCGCCGGCGTCCACTTCGAGGACGAGGGCCACGTACGAGACCACCGCAGCGCTGGCGCACGAGTCCGGGTCGGGGACCGCTCGGACCACGCCGACCGTCGAGTCGGCCGAGGTGTCGATCCGCGCCGAGTCGCCGGGACCCACCCAGACGAGGAGGTAGGTCCCCTCGGGGCCGAACGACTGCGGAGCCCGCATGAGCGGCCAGGAGCCCAGGAGCTCGTCCAGGTCGGACCCGCTCAGCACCCGGGCGCTCGGCGAGTCGGCCGGGAATCCCGGCGGTACGTCGGCGACGGACAGCTCGACGGACCCACGGTCCTCCCCGGCCGTCGTGGAAGCTCCGCGCTCATCGGTCGGGGCAGGTCCGCCGACGGACCCGTCGTCCGAGCACGCGGAGGCGCAGGTCACGACGAGGACGAGGACAGCGATGGCACCCGCCGACCACCGGCGGCGTCCGGCGGAGCGGCCGGTCACGAGACCTCGATGTCGTCGATCAGGGTCACACTGTCGAAGATCGCATCTCCCTGGTCGGCGACGGTCAGGTTAAACGAGCTGGCCCCGGCTAGAGAGGAGGCCGGGACTTCGATCCTCGCCGGGGTCCATCCCGACTGGCCCACCGTCGAGTCACCGCCCGGGAAGTTGATGCCGGTCACGGGTGTGAACACCGTCGTGTTCACCGACTCGAACGCAACCGGCAACACCGTCCCGTTCGGGAGCGTGATCTGTGCGGTGAAGGTGTCGTTGAACTGTGTGCCCACGAACTCGTCGAACTCCTCGCTCAGGTAGTTGTAGTCGAACCGGATGATGAGGCTGTCGTCGTCGAGGACCGCTGGATCGATCGTGAAACGCTTGGACATGGTGGAGGTGGTGACGGCGTTGTCGGGCCCGGACGAAATGCTCACCATGCGGTCACCCTGCCGGGGCCTGATGCCGCCCAGTCGGGTAACCACGTCCACCGTCCCGGTCGTGGCCCACCCGTTCAGTCCACCCGATTCGAAGCCGGCGTTGAAGGTCGCCTCGAAGGCATCCACGTTGCCCGCCCCCAACCCACTGTCGACAGGCCGGCCGCTGGCGGTGGACATGACGCGTGTCCGGACCTGTGCTGGGGTCAGGCCCGGTTCGCCGGCGAGGATCAGTGCGGCCAATCCGGAAACGTGGGGCGTCGCCATCGAAGTCCCGTTGAGCTCGACGACGCCACCACCGTCGCGTGTGGACAGGATCCCGGTACCCGGCGCAGCGACGTCCACCCACTCGTCACCGAAGTTCGAGCCGGAGTCCTCCGTGCCCTGCGGCTGGCCGGCAGTCCAGATCGAGCTGCGATTCGTCCGGTCGACGGCCCCGACCGAGATCACCTGGGTGTCGTAGGTCCGGGGGAACAGCCCGAACCACGAGGTGAATCGTTCTGTTCGGTTGAAGCCTGACGGATAGTACCGATCGGGACAGTTGTCGTTGCCCGCAGCTGCAACGACCACGCGGTTGCGGTCCACGGCGTGGTCGATGGCCCGTGCGTAGTCCTCGGAGCGAGTCGTCCCGCCCAGGCTCAGGTTGATCACCCGTGCCCCCCGATCGACCGCCCAACGGATCCCGGCTGCGATGTCGGTGATGGCGCCTCTGCCGTTCTCGTCGAGCACCTTCACCGGAAGGATCCGGGATCCCCAGCTGGTCCCGCTGACGAGGGTGCTGTTGTCGGTCTCTGCTGCGATCGTCCCCGCCACGTGGGTGCCGTGCCCGTCGTCGTCATCGGCGTTGTTGTCGTCGTTGACGAAGTCCCGACCGGTTCCACGGAGTTGGCCATCGAGGTCGGGGTGCGTGAGATCGACGCCTGTGTCGACCACTGCGACGAGTACGCCGCCGCGTTGGAAGGCCCATGCGTCGGGAGCGTTGATCGCCTCGAATCCCCACTGGTCGGTGAACCTGGGATCGTTCGGCTCAGTGGCGTCGATGCCTGCCACGGCGTCAGGCTCTGCGCCTATCACCCCCGGGCGTCCCGAGATCGCCGTCAAGACGCCATCGAGCTGCGCCCGGGACGTGACGGCCGGGATCCTGACCTGCCAGACATCCCGCCCCAGTCGGCCCGCGACGGAGCCCCCCACTGCGGTCGCTGCGGATGAGACTGAAGACCAAGCGGTGTTCGTCGAGAAGGTCACGGCGATGCGATCCGCCAGGTACTCGCCGGACATGTCGGTGACGGTCGGACCACCGGTCCAACTCGCGGGAACGGTCGGTGCCCCGGCGGGAAGAACCTCGATTCCAACCGTGGCCGATGCCGGCTGCCCGGCGACCACGCCGCCGACGGTGAAGGCGGTCGATGTCGTGAGGGCGACGGATGTCGACCGGCTGAACACGCCGTCACCGGCTGACAGGTCCCCGGCGGTTCCGTCGTCCAGGAGCGTCGTCGCGATACCGGGACCCGCCAGTTGAAGTGCGCCGGTCACGGCCCCGACGGGTGCAACCGTGAAGGTGACCGGTGTAGTGATTCCACTGGTGACGGCATCCGGCAGAGCTGAGGGAGCAAGTGGAGCCGGAGTGCCCGCGCCTTCGACGGGTACGAGCAGGTTGGCCGAGCCGGAACTCGCTCCCGCCGCCGTCACCATTCCGTTGACGGTCAGGGAGTCGGGGTCGGTCTCGAGCACCGTGTAGGACCACGCGCCCAGCAGATCCACCTGCGCACCCGGGGCGATCGGGCCCGGGATCGACCGCGTACCCAGCGTCGACGACCCGACCGACACGGCGGCGGTTGCGGCCGTGACGGCCGGCGCGTCGGTGAACTGGATGGTGCGGCGCCACAGTCGGACCTGCGTGCCGCTGGTGACGGCGACGACGAGGTCGGCGCTTCCGTCGGCCGCGCCGATGGAAGCGACGTCCGCAGCGGCGAGAGCGGGGAAGAAGCGGAAGGGAACGTCGATCGCACTTCCTGCGGCCACAGATGAGGGCAAACCGCTCGGGTAGTCCACGCCCCCGGCGGTCGCCTCCAGCTCGTCGTCACATACGCCGGCCGGGCAGGCGCCGGGTGCACCAGCGCCGCTCGTGGTCAGCTGCAACGAGGCCGGCAGCACCTGCCTTGTGCCCGCGGCCTCGAGCCACATACCGATCGAATCGATGGCCAGTCCGGTCGACCCGCCGTTTACCCGAACGCTTCCAGCGACCTGGGTCCCGCCGAGGGTGGCCGTGCACGTCCCGGTGGGGTCGTTGCGGATCTCGGCGCTGATCCCGAGCGGTACCCCGGTCCGGGCACCGGCCGTGTCGACATCGATCGACATCGAAAGCCCCGCAGCGCATGCCGACACCGAGCCGGACACGCTCGGGTCGCCCCCAGGGCCCGGGTTCGGCTGCGGCGTGCAGGCGGCGCTGATGGCGATCGCCGACACGAAAACAGCGACGGACATGACACGCCGACTGGACCTCATCACGTTCCTCATCCGGCGGAACGATGCGCTCCGCCGCCCAGCGAGGAGATCATCGCCACCGCCAGCACGGTGAGACGAAGGGACCGAGCTTCCGCCGCTCAGCCGCATCACGAGCTTCCTGTGCCCGCACGCATGCAGGCCTCTTCGGTTGCCCTCGTCGGCTCTCGACGAACCCCCGGGCTTCAGTGGGGAACCCCTCCGGGGGTGGCGGCGGCACCCCCTGGCGAGACCCTTGCGCCTGCCGTCCACCGCTCGGAGGTGCCGTCGACGAGGTGGACCTGCGTGCGAGCAGCCTGTCACGGCGCGGGAGTCAGCGCCTCCGCGGCCTGCCCGGAGACCGTGGGTGGTTGGCGCCCCGTGACGTGGTGGACGAACCGACGGTTGCCCCGGTGCGGGCTCCGCCCCGGGGGACAGGGCGGTTGCATATCTACAGGATGTAGGTACGGTGTGCTGATGGAACAGGTGCTGTCGCGATCCGCAGGAGCCCGACCCGCCGGGAGCGCGAGGGCACCGCGCACACCCCCGGCGCAACGCCGCCAGCTCCTGCTGGATGCCGCAGAGCGGCTGCTGACCGAGAGTGGCTCCGATGCGCTGCGGATGGACGCACTGGCCCGCGCCGGTGGGGTGACACGACCGGTCGTCTACGACCACTTCGGTGGCCGAGACGGTCTGGTGGTCGCGCTGCTCGAGCGACACGCCGAGCGGGTCAGGGCACACGTCGCCGCAGCGGTGACGCCCGGTGCACCCTTCGAGGACGAGCTGCGGGACGCCACGCGTGCCTACCTCGAGGTGGCCCGACGCCACGGACCGGCGGTGCGGGCGTTGGTCTCGGCACAACACCTCTCGCCGGCCATCGAGACCGCCCGCCGCCGCACCTGGGACGCGGCGGCCGAGCACTGGTCCGGTCGCTACCGAGAACACACCGGGCTGTCACGGCGTGATGCCGACGCGCTCGCCACGGCGCACCTCGCCGCGCTCACAGCCCTCGCGGGGTTGTGCATCGAGGGCCGTCTCGGCCTCGCACGGGCCACCGAGCTGCACGTCACCTCCACGCTCGCCGCGCTCGGGTCCCTCGCCACCCGCCCGGAGGAGCTCCGATGACGGCCAGAGGCAGCACGCACGTCCGACCGCTCACGATGCTCGTGGCGCTGACCGTGGTGTGTGCAGCATGTTCGTGGTCGCCGCTCCCCGCCCCGGCCCCCTCGACCACGACCCCCTCCACGACGGTCCCGACGACGACGGTCCCGACGACGACCTCGACTCCGACCACGAGCACGAGCACCCCCATGCCTTCGACCTACGAGCCCTACGCGGACACCGACCCGGCGGTTGCACCCACCGGCCAGACCTCCATCGGGCAGCTCCGCACCCCCGACGGGCGCACCCGCACCTACCGCCTCTACGTGCCCGCCTCCCTCGACGCCTCGACTCCGGCACCACTGCTCGTGGCCCTCCACGGCGGGCTCGGCACGTCGGCGCAGTTCGCGGCCAACTCGGACTTCGACGGCCTCGCCGAGTCGAACGGCTTCGTGGTCGTCTACCCGGACGGCATCGGGGCCCGGCCCGACGGCACAGGACCCCAGACCTGGAACGGCGGGTACTGCTGCGGGCCGGCCGCCCGCGACGACGTGGACGACGTCGGTTTCGTGCGTCAGCTCATCGACCGGCTCGGCGCCGAGCTCCCCATCGACCCGTCACGGACCTTCGCGGCCAGCCACTCCAACGGGGCGATCATGGCGTACCGGCTCGCCTGCGAGCTCTCCGACCGCATCGCAGCCATCGGAGTACAGGCCGGCAGCCTCGGTGTCGACGCGTGCGCACCAGCGAGACCCGTCTCGGTCATCCACCTGCACGGCACCGCCGACACGAACCACCCGATCGACGGCGGCGCCGGCAGCGGTCTGGCCGGCGTGGCGTTCCGCCCGGCCCGCGACGCGGTGGAGGCCCTCGCGGCCGCAGACCGCTGTTCCCCGACCCCGGTGCCCGCCACCGACCCCACGAACCCCGACCTGGCGGTCACCACCTGGACGCCGTGCGCAGATGCCACCGCCGTGCGCTACGTCGTGGTCCAGGGCGCCAGCCACGCCTGGATGGGCCACCCGGCGTACTCGGAACTCGCGTCCTCGTACGTGGGTGAGCCCTACCCGGACCTCGACGCCAGCCGGGCGATCTGGTCCTTCCTCGCGTCGCACCCGCGACGCTGAGCCCATCGGCACCCGAGGGGCACCCAGCCCCTGAGTGGACGGCGTGGTCGAGTGGCCCTCCTCCGAGAGCACAGACGCAGGGCACAGACCCCCTGGACTCGCCGTTCCGGAACGGTCCGTGACGATCAGGGACGGCTGCGAACGCCGGCGTTTCCGGGGATCGCCGACATCCGTGCACCTGCGGCCCACCGCTCGTCGGTGCCGTCGACCAGGCGGGCCTGCGTGCGATGAGCCTGTCACGGCGAGGAGCGACGTGCCTCGGGTCAGTCGGCGGTGGGCGGACCCAACGATACGCTGAGCAGCTCGGTCAGCCGGAGGATCGCCCGGACCCCAGCGTCGAACACGTCGACGCCCTCGGCCTGCTCGGACCACTCCCGGATCACGACCCGGAGCGATGTGGCGAACCACGCGGCGGCGAGCTGCACGTCGAGCGGGTCGGCGTCGGGGAACCGGGACTCGAGCAGGTCGGCCACCGGCGGCTCGAGCTCCAGGAGCATCCGACCGAGGTGGTGCTGCAGCGCCGGCTCCGCGGCGATCAGGCGCGCCTCGCTGCGGAGCTGCTCCGCCGGACGACGCTGATCGCGCCAGTCGCTGACCGCCCCGAGGACGAATGCGGCGACGTCCACACCGACGGGCTGTGCCGCCATGGCGGCGAGCAGGTCGTCGAGGCGTTCGCTCAACCCGGCGAGGACGACGTCCTCCTTGGACGGGAAGTGCCGGAAGAACGTGGACGGGGCGACGTCGGCGACCGCGCAGATGTCCTCGACGGTGGTCGCATCGAATCCCCGCTCGGCGAAGAGGTCCAGCGCCGCGGCCTGCATGGCGTCACGGTTCGCGAGCTTCTTCCGCTCCCGGCGGCCCGGCGCCGCATCGACCTCGTTCGTGCTGCTCACCGCTCGTCACACCTCGTCCCGGAACCGCCCGGCGTGAGCCGGTGACCCTCGATCCTCGCGCATCCACGGGGCCGGGCCGTCCGACGCGCACCCGAACTCCGGCAACTGGCCGGGTCGTCGAACAGGAGATACTCCCGACCGGGAGTGACAACCGCTTGAGAGGGAGCGTCGCCAGGGCTACCGTTCGATCAGCCCGGTGCCGCAGGCGAGCGACGCCGGGGCCGACCAGGGGGACCACCATGACTCGAACGATCCGCACGACCGCGGTCGCCGTCACGATCGGCGCGGTTGCAGCACTCGCTGCCGCCTGCGTGCCGGGGGCGACGCCACCCGCCGGGCTCAGCTGCGCCTGGCAGTACGTCACCGACGAGTCGACGCTCAACGTCGCCTACCCGGATGCCGGGGCGACCTACTGGTCGATGCAGGTCAACCTGCTCGCCGGCGACCAGGTCATCCTCGACGGCACCTACCCGGACGCCAGGTACGCCTCGATCATCACCTACAACCTGGCCGGCAGCGTCGTGGACTCCATCACCGACCGCGACATCGCCCCGGACGCAGGGAACACCAACCCCTTCGCCGATCCAGCCGCAGCGCCGGGCGGGACCTACCGGGTCGAGGCCCGCAACGGTGCCCCGGTGTCGCCCGGCGACAACACCCTGTCCGCGACACCGATCGGCACGATCATCTACCGCGTCTACCTGAGCGACGTGGCCGGTGATCGCACCGGCGGCGTGGGTCTCCCCAACGTGTCGGTTCGACGCATGGACGGCTCGGTCGTGCCCGTCCCGACGTGCGCCACCCAGGTCGCCGATGCGGCGGTGGTGGACCTCGTCAACGCATTCGGCCCGCCGACCAACGTGGCTCCCGAGAACCCGCCGGTGTTCACCCGACCGGCCCAGGTCGGCGGTCTCTACGCCAACCCCGACAACGCCTACGTCGGCGCCGTCGCTGCGTACCAGCCCGGCACGGTCGTCGTGGTCCGGGGCCGGGCACCGATCACGCCCGACACCGGGTCCGGGGTGTCACCCGCCGACCCGGCCCAACAGCTGCGCTACTGGTCGCTGTGCACCAACGAGTACCGCAAGCCCTACCCGGTGACCGAGTGCGTGTACGACCACCAGGTGCCGCTCGACGCCGAGGGCGACTACACGATCGTGACGTCGACCGCCGACGACCGGCCGTCCAACGCCACCACCGCCGACGGCGTGGCCTGGCTCGACTGGGGGTCGACCGCTCAGAACATGGTGATGATCGCCCGGAACATGCTGCCGGCAGCCGGCTTCACCGAGAGCGTGTTCGCCGTTGCGCCCGGCGCCGACGCCACCACCGCCATGGGGGCCTACGCACCCGTGACCGTGCGGTGCGACACGGCCACCTTCGAGGCCGGCGGCGCCGCAGCGTGCGGGCTCCCCTGACGCCGAGCGCCGAACGACGGGGCCGTGGGGTGACGAGCGGCCGGGCCGGGAGTCGCAGGACTCCCGGTCCGCGGTCGCCGTTCCCGGTCCCGGTCTGACAGGATCCATGCGTGGCCTCCATCCGACGTTCGCAGCGCATCGACGCTCCCGCCGACCGCGTCTGGGAGCTCGTCGGTGATCCGGTGCGGCTGCCCGAGTGGTTCCCGGGGGTCGTCGATGCGGTCGTCGAGGGCGACCAGCGGACCATCACCCTGGGTTCGGGCATCCCACTGCCCGAGACGATCCTCACCAACGACCCGGTCACCCGACGGTTCCAGTACACGGTGACCGGCGGACTGTTCCGGCACCACCTCGGGACGATCGACGTGTTCGACCTCGGCGACGACACCTGTCTGGTGTCGTACTCCACCGACGCCGTCCCTGACGTCATGGCGCTGGTCATCGGTGGGGCGGCCGGCGCCGGTCTGCGAGCGGTGAAGCAGCGTTTCGAGCACGAGGAGTCCTGATGGGTCGACGCATCCTGTTCATCACCACCGACCAGCAGCGCTACGACACGCTCGGCTGCAACGGCGGCACGCTGGGCCGCACCCCAGTGATCGACCGGCTCGCAGCCGACGGCATCCGCTACGACCGGGCCGTGCCGCAGTCGGTCGTCTGCATGCCGTCCCGCTCCACCATGCTCACCGGCCAGCACCAGGCCACCCACGGCGTGTGGATGAACGGCGTGCCGCTCCCCGTCGACGCGCCGTCCGTCGCCGGCCTGCTGCGCGACTCCGGCTACCGGACCGCACTGATCGGCAAGGCGCACTTCGAGCCGTTCATGGACCCCTTCGAGCGCTTCAACGAGAACCGGCTGGCCACGCTCGGCACCGACACGCTCGAGGCGCCGCAGTTCGGCGGTGGGGTCGGGCCCCACCGGGGGTTCGATCACCTCCGGTTCGCCACCCACGGCGCCACCGGGTGGCTCCACTACGCCAAGTGGATCGGTGCCGAGCACCCCGAGTCGGTCAACGACTACTACGCCGTGGTCGACGCCGACCTGGAGGTGAATGCCGCCGGGTTCGGCGACACGGGGGCGCCGCAGGTCAAGCACAACCCCATCCCCCGCGACTGGTACCACACCGACTGGGTCGCCGACCGCACGATCGACTGGCTCTCCGGGCTGGAGTCCGACGACGACTGGTTCTGCTGGATGAGCTTCCCGGACCCGCACCACCCCTGGGACCCACCGCAGTCCGAGCTCCACCGCGTCCCCTGGCAGGACGTCGACCTTCCCGCCGGATACCCCGAATCGGCGGCCGAGCGCGAGCGCCTGCTCGACGACAAGCCCCGCCACTGGCGGCTCTGGTACGACGGTCAGCTGGTGTCCAACTACGAGGCACCCACCCACTGGGTGCCGGCGACCATGACCGCGGACCAGGTTCGTGAGGTCAACGCCATGAACGCCATCGAGGTCGAACTCATCGACGAGGCGATCGGCCGGGTGCTCGCCGAGATCGACCGGCGTGGCTGGACCGACACGGTCGACGTCGTCTTCACCACCGACCACGGCGAGCTGCAGGGCGACTTCGGACTGCTGTTCAAGGGTCCGTACCACGTCGACGGACTCATGCGACTCCCGCTGATCTGGCGACCGGCCCCGGCGGCTGCGGTCGAGCCCGCCGTCGTGACGGCTCCGGTCGGACTGGTCGACCTGGCACCGACATTCGCGTCGATCGCCGGACTGGAACCCACCGAGTGGATGCAGGGTCACCGACTGCCGACGACCGACGCCGACGCGGATGCACGCGGTGTCGACCAGCAGCTGACGGCCTGGGACTCGGAACTGTTCGGCGTCGCGGTCCACCTCCGGACCATCACCCGCAACGACTGGGTGTGCACGACCTACCTGCCGGGCGCCGTGCACGACGGGACCGAGGGGGAGCTCTACGACCTGTCCGAGGACCCGCTGCAGCTCGTGAACCGCTGGGACGACCCGGAGGTCCGCTCGATCCGGGACGACCTGGTCGCCCAGCTCCGGGCGAGCCTGCCGCCGGAGCGGACGCCCGCGCTCGAGCTCGAAGCCCCCGTCTGATCGACCTGCGCAGTTCGCCGGCTCGAGCGGACGAGACGTTCCCGTCGGGCGACCCCTACAGAGCCGGTGATCGTCGGGTCACTCCTGGACGAGCTCGATGAGGGTGCCGAACGCGCCCTTCGGATGCACGAACGCCACCGTCGTCCCCCGGCTGCCCGGCCGCGGCGCCTGGTCGATCGGCGTGGCACCCGCCGCCACCATGGCGTCGAGCGCCGCCTGACAGTCGTCGACCCGGTAGCCGACGTGGTGCAGGCCCTCACCCCGCTTCTCGATCGCCTTGGCGATCGGCGAGTCGGGTCGCGTCGCCGCCGTCAGCTGGATGTACGAGTCGGCGACCTTGACCAGCGCCTCCTCCACACCGTCGGACTCGACCACCTCCCGGTGGGCGACGGTCGCGCCGAACGCCCGCTGGTAGAAGTCGACCGCTGCATCCAGATCGCGCACGGCGATGGCGATGTGGTCGATCTCGGTCAGCAGGCCGGACGTCGCGTCGAGGTCCTCGCTCATGTTGCTGCTCCTGGTCGTGTCGTTCGAGTGGTTGCGGGGTGCCGAGACGGCCGGGTCGGCCTCAGAGCTCGCCGCGGGCGTGGCGCTCGTAGAGGGTGATCTGGTCGACGCCGACCCGCTCACGCTTCTCCTGGTCGGTGATGCCGAGGCCCGCCTCGGGGGCCAGGCAGAGGACGCCGAGCTTGCCCTCACCCTGGTTCCTGTGGGTCTTGAGCGCAGCCTCACCGGTCTGCTCGAGCGTGAACACCTCGCTCATCACCGGCTGGATGACCCCGCGGTCGATCAACCGGTTCATCTCCCAGGCCTCCTGGTAGTTGGCGAAGTGGCTCGAGATGATGCTCTTGAGCTTCATCCACAGGTGCCGGTTGTCGTACTCGATCATGTAGCCGGACGTGGCGGCGCAGGTCACGATCTTCCCGCCCTTCTTGGCGATGAACACCGAGGCGCCCATGGTGGACCGACCCGGGTGTTCGAAGACGATGTCCGGGTCCTCACCGACCAACTCGCGGACCTTCTTGCCCAGACGGCGCCACTCGGACTCGTCCTGGGTGTGCTCGTCCGACCAGAACTGGTAGCCCTCGGCCCGGCGATCGATCACGGCCTCACAGCCCATCGCGTTCAGGAGCTGCACCCGGCTCTCCGAGCTCACGACGCCGACGGGGATCCCGCCGCCGTTGAGCACGAGCTGGGTGGCGTACGCCCCGATGCCGCCGGTGGCACCCCAGATGAACACGACGTCGCCCTGCTTCATGCGGGCGGCGTGGTTGCCGACGAGCATGCGGTAGCTCGTGGAGGAACACAGGGCGTTGACGGCCGCCTCCTCCCACGTCAGGTGGGTCGGCTTGGGCATGAGCTGGTTCGCCTTGACGACGGCCAGGTCGGCCAGTCCACCGAAGTTCGTCTCGAACCCCCAGATCCGCTGGTTCGCTGCGAGCATCGAGTCGTTGTGGGCCGACGGGTCCTGGTCATCGACGTGGTTGCAGTGGATCGTGACCCGGTCACCCGGCTTCCAGTTGCGCACCGCCGAACCGACGCGCACCACGACTCCCGAACCGTCGGAGCCGACGACGTGGTAGTCCTGTGCGTGGCGGGCGCCCCAGACGGACTCCCGGCCCAACCGGTCCAGGAACCCGAAGGTCGACACCGGCTCGAAGATCGACGTCCACACCGTGTTGAAGTTGATGGCGCTGGCCATCATGGCGACGTAGACCTCGTCGGGGGCGATCTCCGGCGTGGGGATCTCCCCGACGTGCAGCGACTGTCGCGGGTCCTTGTCCTCCGACGCCACGCCCTCCCACATGTCCTGCTCGGCGCGCAGTACGTGCGCCGCCCGGTAGGACTCGGGGATCGGAATGGCGGCGAGGTCGTCGCCGGACGCACCGGCCTGGATGGCTTCGAGGAAATCCTGCATGGGCGGCAAGCTACAGGGCCCCCGGCCGCCGGGGCCAGCTACAGACGACGTTTCTTTCGTGTCATTGATGACCCCCAATTGGGCTGGCCGCTCGTCCGGCGTCGGGCCACCACGACGGGGGTCGGTCCCATCGCACCAGCACCGACGCGGTCGTCGTCACCAGCAGGACGTAGGCCGCTGTCAGCGGGGCGAGGTCCGGTTCCACGCCGGCAGCGACACCGAGACCAGCGATCACGACCGAGAACTCGCCGCGTGCCACCAGCGCCGTTCCGGCCCTCCAGCGACCCGGTGGTCCACGACCGGCCCACCGGCCGGCGACCTCACCGGTCGCCAACTTCGAGACGACGCCCGCCACCGCCAGGGCCGCCGCCGGGACCAGCACCCCGGGCATCGCCGCCAGGTCGATCTCGAGCGCGAACAGGAAGAAGAAGAGCGCAGCGAACAGGTCGCGGAGCGGGCCGATCAGGTCAGCGGCCCGGTGCTGGACCGGACCGGACAGCCCGACCCCGACCAGGAACGCCCCGACCGCCGCCGACACATCGGCGCGCTCGACGAGTCCCGACACCAACAGGACCAGGCCCAGGACGGACAACAGCAGGACCTCGTCGGAACCCGACCAGAGGAACCGGCTGATGTGCTCGCCGTAGCGGTGGGCCACGGCCACCACGACGACCACGATGACGGCGGCGACGGCGACGTCGAACGCCCCCTCCACCAGACCGAGCCCCGAGAGGGTCACTCCCAGCACGGGAAGGAAGATGATCATCGCCAGGTCCTCGAGGACGAGCACCCCGAGGATCAACGAGGTCTCCCGGTTGCCACGCCGTCCCAGATCGTCGAGCAGCTTCGAGACGACCCCGGAGGACGAGATGTAGGTGACGCCGCCGAGGACGGCACACGCCACCGGCGGCCAACCGAGCACCAGCCCGAGCACCACGCCGGGTGTGGCGTTCAGGACCAGGTCGAGGACACCCGCACGAGCGCTCCGGCGGAGTTCACCGGTGAGCTCCGCCGGCGTGAACTCGAGTCCGAGCATGAACAGCAGGAGGAGTACCCCGATGTCGGCGGCGATGTCGACGAAGTCGGCGGCAGACGCCGATCGCTCGGGCCCGAGGAGTCCCACGGCCAGCCCGGCGAGCAGGTAGAGCGGGATCG
The DNA here is from genome assembly GCA_964391365.1 of uncultured Microthrixaceae bacterium. Taxonomy (GTDB): domain Bacteria; phylum Actinomycetota; class Acidimicrobiia; order Acidimicrobiales; family Microtrichaceae; genus SXMI01. The sequence goes on from CAYMKW010000077.1 coordinate 13,571, forward strand.
GCGAGACCCGGAGCCGCACCGCGATGCGACCCAGGACTGCGAGCGCGACGACCAGGACACCGAGCTGCACGAAGGCCTCGGCGGTGTCGCCGCCCGAGGCAGCGAGGATCACGAGCCGAGCAGCGAACGCAGGCGCTCGACCGCATCGAGCGTCCCCACGGCGACGACGGTCGCACCGCCCGGCAGCACCACCTCCGGCCCCGGGCCGGGGACCGCCTCGTCGCCGACCATGACCGCGGCGATGCTGGCACCCGTTGTGGTCCGGATCGTCAGCTCACCGATCGTCCGTCCCGCCGACGTCGACGCCGGGTCGACGTTCACCCAGTCGATCGCCAGGTCGTCGAGCCGGAGCAGCGTGGACGCCGCGTCGTTGACGATCCGGTCGCCGCCGAGCAGGTCGACGAGCACATCGCTGTCGTGCTCGTCGAGCGGCACCACCGACCGGCAGGCGTCCACGTCGTCCGCGTCGAACAAGAGCAGGTCGCGCCGGCCCGAACGGGTCTGGATCACCCCGACCCTCATGCCGGCCCGGGTGGTGAACTCCCGTCGCACCCCCACCCCGGGGAGCTCGGTCTCCTCGATGTC
>CAYMKW010000078.1:0-10552 GCA_964391365.1 uncultured Microthrixaceae bacterium
GTTCGGTCTGCGAACAGATCCTGCTCGGCCATCAGGTTGATCAGCTTCGCGCGGTCCTTCTCCTGCTTGGCAATCGTGTTCTCCTGCATGGCGCGTTTGACTTCCCTGATGCGGTCGTCGTAGCGCTTCGCCTCCTCGTCCTTGGCCTCGGCGAACGACTTCTTCAGGGCGTCCCGAACTGCCGTGGTCAGCGTGGCCGCACGGCCAACCCCGGGTGAACGCTCCGGTCGATCGACGGATCCGCACTCCCCTCGACCTCGTCGACGAGCGTCAGGCCGTGCGTCGTCTTCTCCCAGTGGCTCGGTGCCGTCACCAGTTGCACGGCCGCCCGGAGCGCTGCGATCGACATGAGTACCCAGTAGAGCGGTGACAGCACGGCGGCGGCGAGCAGATCGGGGCGTCGGACGACCCGGGCGGTCACGACCGACACGTAGACGACCGACAGGTTGCCGATCACCCAAACCGCTGCGGCCAGGTAGTACGCCCAACCCGGGTACATCGCCTGGACGAACGCCGCCCTGGTGGTGATCCACACGAGGGCGAGCCCCCAGAACCAGAGGTTCATCACGGCGAGCAGCGGCGTGCAGCCGACGAACATCACGAAGTGGAACACGCCCCGCCAGCCCAGGTCGTGCACGAGCGACCGGGGGTGGCGCCAGGCCACCTGGAACGTCTGCAGGTAGCCCTTGTACCAACGGCTCCGCTGCTTGACCCAGTTGAGGACGTCGGTGTTGGGCTCCTCCATGGTCACCGAGTCCAGGATCCCGATCCGCCACCCGCGCCGCTGCAGCCGGATCCCCAGGTCGCAGTCCTCCGTCACGTTCCACGGGTCCCACCCGCCGACCTCGTCGATCGCCCACCTCCGGAAGTGGTTGCTCGTGCCACCCAACGGGACCGTGGCATCGGCCAGAACCAGGCCGGGCAGGTACAGGTGGAACCAGGTGGCGTACTCGGTGGTGAACCAGCGGGTGAGCAGGTTGCGGTGCCCGCCGTAGAAGAAGAGCCGGGCCTGCAGGCAGACGACCTCGTCGCCGGCGCGGCGGAACGCCTCGGCCGCCCGTCGGAGCTGCAGCGGCTCCGGGTGGTCCTCGGCGTCGTAGATCGTCACCAGGTCGCCGTGGGCGAAGCGAAGCCCGAAGTCGAGCGCCCTCGGCTTGGTCCGCGGTTCGCCGGGCGGAACGAGCAGCACCCGCACGGGCAGGTCGGTGTCGATGGCGCGGGCGGCGGCGATCGTGTCGTCGTCGTCCGCCTCCAGGAGCAGCAGCACGTCCAGCCGGTCCCGCGGGTACTCGAGACGCTCGAGGGCCTCGAGCAGCCCGGGCAGGATCTCCGGCTCGCCGTATGCGGGGATGAGCACGGAGTAGACGGGGAGCTCGTCGTCCGGGACGGCACGCGCCTCGGCGTCCGAGACGTGCACCGCCGGGTCGTGTCGCAGCGCCCGTCGGACCAGCGAGATCCGGTGCCAGACGGTCACGGTGTAGAGGACCGACGCCAGCGTGGTGAACGTGACGGCGACGGCAACCGGAGCGAGGACGACGAGGCCGACGAGCAGGGCGCCCGCGATCACCCACCGCCACGGACGTGATCGGGTGACGATCGGGCGGGCCGTCGCGCCCGGATTGCGCTGTTCGACCTCGGCGAGTGCGAGCGCCAGCTGCCACTCCGGATCGTCGACCTCGTCGACCCTCATCCGCCCGGCTCCCGCGGCGGCGGCAGCGACGCTGCCTGCTCGGTTGCGGCCGACACGACCCGCCGACCGAACGTGACGATGAAGCTGCGCAGGGCGACCTCACGTTCGCTCAGGTCGCTGCCGGCACGGCCCTGCACGAACTCGTCCGCACTGAACGCGAACTGGTCGGCGACGTCCTCGGTGATCTCGGGTGCGACCAGCCGGGCGCTGTCGACCTCGTTGAGCAGCAGCACGACCCGCTCGTATCGGATCTGGTCGCCCTGTCGGACGGCCCAGATCCAGTAGAGGGTGGTCCACTTCAACTCGTTCGCCGGGTCCTGCCAGCGCAGGACGGTCCCCGTGACACCGCTGCCCAGGTCGACGCGCCGGACGTCCTGCATGCCGTAGCCATGGAACTGGTAGCACGCCTCCAGGCCGAAGTCGCTGAACGACTGCAGGTTGGAGGTGTTGATGACGTCGGCGAGCACGGGCACATCGCTGCGCAGGTCGGTCGTGCCGAACCCCCGGTAGCTGAACCGGACCCAGGTCGAGTCCTCACCGAAGAACCGCTTGCCGTTCGCGAAGGTTGCGACGGGTTCGGCCCGGAAACCGTCCAGGTCCGCACCCGATCGGGCGAAGCCGGCCAGTCGGGGTGTGCCGACCGACGACGCGATCGGGTCGTAGCGGGTGAGCCCGTGGTCGAACACACCGGCGAGCAGCGCCACGGGGAGCAGGACGAGCAGGGTCCGCCGGACGGTCGGCACGGCCCGCAGGACGGTGGCGGTCCGACTCGGTCCGGTGCGGTGCGGTAGTTGCAGTCCGAACCGGTGCGCGACGAGCACCATCAGCAGCACGCCGACGTTGAAGGACACGAGCCCGACGCCCGGGTGGAGGACATCGATGGACGCGGTCTCGCCCGCGAAGCGTCCCACGAAGATGATCAGCAGGATCCGGAGGATGTTGAGCACGACCATCAGGACCGACCCGGCCGCCAGCCAGGCGGCCTTGCGCCACCGACTGCCTCGCAGGACGAGCGAGACGGCCCCGGCGAGCAGCAGGAACCCGACGAGCCCGTTCGCGCCCGAACAGGCCGAGGCGATCTGCACCCGGAACCCCTGCTCGCCGTGCGGGATGATGAACGAGGTGTCGTCGCCCTGGACCGCCTCGGCCAGCGGCACCACCGACAGGATGATCCGCACCGCCCCGGCGGTCAGGTCGCTCAGGTGGTCGAGCAGCGACTGGACGGCCCAGCGGGACGGCATGGGCCAGGCGAGGAACAGAAACGCCACGGCGGCCTTGGTCCGCCACAGCATCCGCACGCCGAACAGCAGCGTCACCACCCCGGCGACGAAGAACGGCATGGTGAGCAGATCGATCCGCCAGAGCCAGTAGACCACCGACAGGCGCGGCGGCAGCAGGACCAACGCGACCAGCGCCACGACGATCAGCGGGACCGCGACGATCCGGTCGACCATGCGGTCGTGGATCTCGGGTTCGCCGGCCGCGGGTCGGGACAGCACGTAGCCCAACCCGATGCTGATCAGGGGCACCAGGCCCAGGTACGCGAGCGGGGTGTCGACGGTGATGCCGCGGAGCAGTGACCACAACGACGTGTGGTAGGCGACGACGACGATCGCCAGCCCAGCCGCGGTGCGCAGTCCGACGCTGCGCACGTCACGGTCGGACCAACCACGGGTCGGGGTGCGCAGGGCAGCGGTGGGGGCGGTCACGGGGTTCCTCCGGGGACCGACCCACCGCCGACCGCGTCGGACCGGCGGCGGCGGACGAGCAGGGCGAGCGCAGCGCCGACGACCACGACCGCCGAGATCGGCAGCAGGGCGGTGATCGGACTCTCGGAGACGACGGGCGGCGGGAGCGGGACGCTGGTCGTGGGTGTGCCCGGGGCGACGATGCCGAGCGACGCCAGCTGCGTCGGCGCACCCTGCGCTCCGACACAGCTCTGGTCGACCTGCTGTCCGCCCACGGTCCGGCTGAACGACACGGAGTCGAACTGCACGACGATGCCGCCCCCTGCGGGCGACGAGACGGCGAACGTCCCGGCCAGGAAGTCATCGCCGCCGTCCGGGATCGGCACCACCGCACCAGCGGCGAGCGGCAGCGGGTTCGAGGTCTCGAGCTGCAGGGGCGGCGCTCCGGTGCCGACCGCCGACAACCGGACGGTCTGGACCAGGTCATCTCGCAGTGCCTCGCCGAGCAGGTTGGGCGGTCCGAGCAGGCCCACCAGGACGGGCAGGTTCGTGCCGGTCGGCACGCCGGTGAGCGTGGAGATGCCGACCACGGCGGTCACGGGCACGGACCCCGCCTGGTTCGTCACCGAACACGCCAGCTGCAGGGTCACTGTGCGGGACTGGACCTGGACCGACGGCGGCACGGTGGTGGTGGTCGTCGGGTTGGTCGTCGACGGAGCGGTGGTGGGTGTCGTGGTGGGCGGCACCGTCGTCGGCGGCGTGGTCGTGGGCACGGGCGGCGGCGTGGTCGTCGGGGGTGTGACGGGGTCGGGCGGCGGCACCACCAGGTCGAGCTGGGTGAACGACTCGCCGAGCACCTCGGTGGCGGCGCCGTCCTCGAACCCGACCCCCGCCAACGATTCGCCCTCCGAGAAGCCGGCGTCCTCCTGGACCCCGAGCACCTCGGCGGCCGCAGCGGCGGACCCGCTCTCCGGCGTGGAGGGCGGCGTCACGGCATCGCCGGGTGCGGTGGTCGTGGTGGACGGAGCCGTGGTCGTCGTGGTCGTCGCACGGGCCGCCCGCTCCTCGGCGGGTGACCCGCCGCCGAGCCGCGTCACGGCGACGACGGCCACGAGTGCGACCAGCGGGCCCAGGACGAGCCAGAGCGTCCGCTGTCGGAGGACCGGGGGGACGCTCATCAGTCGAGGAACCCCTCGTCCGGCGTCGGCCGTGGCTCGCCGCGCGGGTTCAGCACCCGGTACAGGGCGTACCGGCCCGAGGTGTCACCGTCATCGCCCCAGGTCCTCACGCGCTCGAAGCCGGCGTCCTGGTCGGTGAGCAGCCCGGGATGGGCGGCGACGACCGCATCGCCGCTGGACGCCGGGATCTTCAACAGCACGTAGCGGACCCCGAAGGCGGCCGGATCCGACACGACCGCCTCGAAGTCCCGGTCCGACGGGATGATGAACACCGACGGCTCGGCCGACGCCGACACGACGGCGAACGTCGACGACGCGTCGGTCAGGATCGACCCGGCGGTGGCGTCCGGGACGTCGTCCAGGTCCGCCGCCACCGCCGCGGCCCGGTACATGACGGACCTCGACTCCTCGATCCGCTCACCGGTCGCGCCGGCCACGATCGCGTCCACGGTCGAGCGGTCGTCGGCCGACCCGAGATCGCTGTCCAGCACCACCGTCCACGACAGCGCCAGCCCCGGCACGAGCGACAGCACGGCGAGCACCCGCAGCATCCGCGATCCCCCGATCGCACCGCCCGAACCGGCGAGCAGCGCTGCGAGCAGCGCCGACAGCACCACGGCGCCGACGACGTAGCGGAACCACGGGAACGTGTCGCCCCGTCCGGCGAGCAGGAGCTGCAGGACCAGCGGCGATCCGACGATCGCCGCAGCGACGCTCGCCCGACGGGCCGTGCGCCCACCCAACCAGAGCGCCACCAGCAGCACCGGGACGAGCAGCGGCGCCGCCATCACGAGCTGGCGCAGGTAGAACCCGACCCGCCCGGGCACGCTGGTGTCCCCGATGATCGACTCGATCGCCCCGGCGCCGTCCCGCACGAGCGCTGCGTTGCCGTAGTCGGACGTCAGCTGCGCCAGCGGCTCACCGACGATCACGTACGACACGAGCGACCAACCGAGCACGCACGCGGTGACCGGGAACGCCAGGATCGACAGGTCCAGCACCACGGCCCGGAGCCGCCGCCAGGTCGCCGAACGAGACGGCCCGACGGTCCCGCGGGTCCATCCGTCGTCCGCCGGCCGCCGTTGCGACGACACGACGACCACGAACGCCGCCGCAGCCAGGATCGACGCCGCCGACTCGTACCGGGTCAGGTAGGCCGCACCCAATGCCGCTCCGCCCAGTACCAGACCCCCGAGGTCGTCGCGCTCGGCCCACCGGGCCAGGGAGCGGACGGCCAGGACGAGCAGGACCATCCAGCAGGCCTCGCTCATGCCGTTCGCCCCGTACAACAGGATCAGCGGGCTGGCGAGGGTGAGGGCAGCCACCGACCACCGGGCCCAGCGGGGGCTACCCGAGGTGCGGGCCCAGTCGACGAGCTGGGCCAGCAACAGACCGGTGCAGATCGCCGAGACGGTCGTGGCTGCGATCGACGCTGCGGAGAGCTCCGGCACCCAGGACCGGAACATCACGAACGGCACCTGGAACAGGGTCGGGAACGGACCCCAGATGAACCCGATCGACTCGGGGTGCGGGTCGCGGCCCGACACGACGGCGAGCGCCCCCTGCACACGGGCGATGGCATCCGCCGGGATGACGCCGCCTCGTGCCGCCGCCACCCAACCGAGCACCATCAGCACGGCCGTGGTGAGCCCGCCGACCACGACCGCCTCGACGCGACGCGTGGACCGCTGCCCCGAGGCCCGGCGGCGGAGTTCGGCGACACGGACCCGGACCAGGTGGTCGGCCTCGAGCACCGCCGGGTGCGACTCATCGGCGACGACCACGTCGTCGACGGAGACCCTGGGGATGGGCACGCCACCGGCGGCGGCCAGCGCGCGGGCCGCCGCCACGGACCGGCCGGCGATCACGTCGGCCCGGTCCTCGGCGACGCGCAGGTCCTCGACGAGTGAGTCCAACCGGTCCCACCGGCGTTCCAACTCGTCGGCACCGGTCCGGAGGGAGGCGGCCAGCAACGGCGCCGCAGCGAACGCGGCCGTCCCGCCCGGATGGACGACAGGATGGACGGCAACCGGGTCGAGCAGCCCTCGCTCGTCGATCGACACCGTGTTCACCCGTCACCCGGATCGACGGCGCCCGCCGGGTCGAGCCGGTCGGCGAGCGCCCGGACCTCGGCGAGCGTGGTCCGCAGTTCGGAGCGGACGGCTCGCTGCAGGGCCGTCAGCTCGGCCATCGTGGCGTGCAGTTCGGCCCGGTGGTGTTCGATCAGCGCCACCGTCTCGGCGGCCAGACGGGCGAGTTCCTCGGCATCGACGACCCGGACCTCCGAGGGCGGATCGGGGACCGGCTGGACGGCTGTCGGGGCCCCGTCAGCGGACCACGGCGCCGTCCCGGCCGGTGGGGTGGTCTGTCCGCTCATCAGCCTGGTGTCCTCACACGATCGCCGCCGGTGCTCTCCTGCCGCACCGGCATGCCGCACGGTACGGAGGCTCTCTGAATGGAAGCTGGCCGACACGTTGCCGTTGGCTGAACGTGTCGGTTCGGCCCGTGGGTCGATCCCCCAGGGCGACGCAGCTGTTCCGAACCCACATCACGAGCCCACATCACAGGCCGGGAACGGCACCGGGGGTGCGGCCACAGCCGCACCCCCGGATGTCCTGCCGCTCGTCGGTGAGCAGCTGGGTCGTTCCCGCCGATCAGGGCGCCGGGAAGATCTTGCAGACGCCGTTGGACCGCTCGGCCGCCGGCACCCGGATGAACCCGGTCAGCGTGTAGCGGTTGCCCAGCTCCACGAAGTTCGAGTTGCCCGTGTAGTCGTTGGTCGTGTGGTTGGCCGAGTTCTTGCAGAGGAACTCGGTGTACTCCCGCACCGCACCCGACTTGCCACTCGAGGCGACCGAGGCGTCCGGCGTGTAGACCGCCGGCGCACCGGCCACGGTCGCACCCCACACGTCGTCCGACCCGGCGGCCGACGGCGTGGCATCGACCTTCTTCGTCACGTGGAAGATGAACCGGGTGAACGGGTAGGTGTTGTTGCTGACCGTCGTGGCGCTCTGGGCGACCCCGTTGACCGTCCACTGCTGGGCGGAGCCCCGCAGGTACGGGAAGGCCCGGAAGCTGGCCCAGCTCATCCACCAGAAGGCGTTGTTGATGTTGTTGATGGTGGTCGTCGACGCCTCCACCGGCTTCGAGTCGTTCTCGAAGGGGAAGAACGGCGCACCTGCACCGGCTCCATCGGTGTCCACCTTGCGCACGCAGGCTCCGGCGTTCGGGTCGAAGCCGATGAAGCCCCGGAACGTGGCGTAGGTGCCCGATGCGGAGTTCATGCCGACGGGCTCGATCACCTGACCGGCGTCGGCCGGGTTGCCGGTGATCTGGTCCCAGGTCGTGATGGAGCAGTTGTAGATGCCCTGGATCTGCGCCAGCGTGATGTTGGCCGGCGACCGGGTGCCGTAGGTGACGACGGACAGGCCGTCCTTGCCGATGGCCCAGAAGTTGGCGGTGGACTCGCCCGAGGAGTTCGGACCACGGGAGGAGCGGGCCATGTCGAGCTCACCGGCGAGGAGCTGCTTGACGCCGGTGGACGAACCCGTCGGGAACACCTGGGTGTTCACGTCGTGGTCCCAGTTGCCCTTGATGTCGGTCTGCGGGTTGGTGCTCAGACCGTCGAAACCGACGCACTTCCGCGTGTTGCCGACCGGCGTGGTCGGGAACCCGTTGATCGTCTCGCAGCCCTTGGCCTGGTTGTAGACGACGTCGAGTTCCTGATTGATCCGGTAGGTGGTGTCCGACCCGCCCGTGACCAGCAGGTCCGGGAGGTCGTCGTAGCCGGACGGCTCCGGCGCCAGGGCGCCGGCGGAGCCGATGCCAGTGAGGAGGGTCGCTCCGGCGATGGCGCCGGCGACCAGGGACTTGAACTTCATGGTGTCTCCCTCGAGGTGAGTGGTGGGTTGGACTTGCTGGGTTGGGGAGGGGCCCGGCCGACCCGGGGGTGCGACCGGACCCCGGGGGGATCAGGCCAGCGCCTGCTGACGGCGCATGAACACGAAGCCGCCGATCAGCACGAGCGCACCGACCACCGGCAGGAGGATGGCCACGGGGGCCTCGGGGATCACGCCGCCGGACTCGACGATCGTGAAGGGGATGTCGGCGGCCTGGTTGTTGTTGAACAGGCTGTCGTTGGTCACCCGCACGTAGCAGGTCGTGAACTTCTGGATGCCGGCCGGCGCCTGATCGGCGGCGGCGAAGCAGCCCCAGGGCTGATCACCCGAGGGGTCCGGACCACGGAACACGGTGTAGGCGGTGGTGCCGCTCCCCGTCGGGGTGGCGAACGGGTTCGTGCTCGACAGCGGAGCGCAGTCCTGGCCCGGGTTGAAGGTGGGGTCGGTCGACAGCTTCTTGCAGATGTCGACGTAGATCAGCTTGTTCGGCGCCTGGCCGGACCAGTTCACCGTGACCGGGGCCTCGGTCTGGCCGGGGGCGAAGGCCACCGGGTTCGGGTTGACCGTGCCGGTCGGACCCTGGGCGCCGGCCGGTGCGGCCACCGACAGGCTCAGGAGGAGCACCCCGGCGACAGCCGCAGCACCCAGCACTCGCTTCATCATGTTCAACAGCCTTTCGTCAGGGACGGCCCTCGCCGCCAAGGGCGACAATGCGGGACCCCGGGCGGGCTGGCAATGCCTTCGCGGCAGTGTTCCGCCGGTGTTCGTGACCAGTTCACCTGCCGCTCTGCTGACCGTCGGCTGGTGGCGATCCGGACACCTCCGGTTCGCTTCGATCACCTCTCCCGGCGCCGCCCCGGGGACGCACGGTGGAACCACCTCCGGCCACCGGTCGGGGTCGAGCCGACTCAGTACGTGACCGGCAGGAACGAGTTCAGGTTGAACAGGACCAGCACGACGCCGATGGCGACGACCGGTCCGCCGATCACGACGGCGACGCCCAGGCTGTAGCGACGCCGCAGGTCCCGGGCTGCGAACGCCCCGGCCACGGCCACCAGCGTCCCCGCCAGCAACAGGACGGCCCCGGACGCCGGACGCTCGTCGAAGGAACCCACGTCCTCGGAGTCGGACACCGCCACCCGGGCGTCCTCGGGTACTTCGGGCTGGGGCCCGGACGCGGACGCCTTCACGACGACCCGTTCGCTCGAGAACGGACCGCCGGCGCTGGTCACCAGAGTCAGCCGCGTCGGCCCATCGGCCACCATGACCTCGGTGTCGTTCCCGTCCACCTTCGTCACCTCGGTCACCTTGTAGACGTAGACGCGATCGTCCCGGGTCCGGACGAAGATCCGGTTCCCGCCGACCAGCTGGTCGATCTGGCCGAACGGGTAGCTCCACAGCGTCGAGTGACCCAGGATCACGGTGTTGCCCTGGCCGGGTGGGGCGCTCCCCTCCCGCCAGCCGGGCCCGCCCCGCAACTGCACCGGTTCGGCTCCGCGGGTCACGACCTGGTCCATCCCCAGGATCGGGATCTGCAGGAGCAGCGCCGCCTCACCGACCGCCATCTCGGTGGCCGGCTCCCGGTACTCGTCCCGGAGGTGCTGCTGGCGGACGCTCGCCGACTCGGGCAGCAGGAACACGATGAGCAGCGCCAGGGCGAGCAGACCTCCCAGCACGGCCAGCACGATCACCCGACCGCTTCGACCCCCGCCCGACGTCCCGGTGGTGTCGGTGTCGTCACCGGCCTCGGGATCGGCCGACAGGGGATCGCCCGGCGGGGCGTCGGGGTCCGGCCCGTACGACGGCACGTCGAAGCCGTCCGGGTCGTGGGCGGACGGCCAACTGGCAGCGTCCGGCGCTGCGGGGTCCTGCACGCTCACCCGAAGCCGGTCCTGCGTTCGTAGAGCTTCCAGACGACCATGGCGAACAGCGCCCCGAGCCCCAGCGTCACGGCCCGGTCGAGCGGCGGCAGGGTCTGGCCGGGAATGGGCAGGGGCATCCGGCGGGACACCGCCGTGCCTGTTGCTCCGGACGACGAACCGGCAGCACCCGACGAGGCAGCGGCATCGACCGGTCCGCCCACCGATGCCCCGGCGT
>CAYMKW010000078.1:10562-14114 GCA_964391365.1 uncultured Microthrixaceae bacterium
GCGACCTCGGCGGCCAGCTCGTCGAAGCCGGCCGGGACGTCGGACGACCCCGTGCCGCACCCCAGTTCGCTGACCCCGGCGTCGAACTCGGTGTCGAATTCGGAACCCGACCCTGCGTCGCGCGGGACGGTCGGCTCGGGGGTCGCCGGTCCGGTGCAGAGCTTCACCGGCGATCCGGTGAGCACACCGCTCGGCACCCACGGGGTGCCGTCGGCGCTCGTCGAGACGGTCCCCTTGGCCGACGCGCAGTTCGACTCGACGATCCGGTCGGCGGCGGCCAACGCCTCGCTGACCATCGCCGGGGTCAGTCGGCCGTCACCCAGTCCGGCGGCCCGGGTCTGACCTGCGGTGACCTGCAGCCGGATGAACGAGGCCGCCGCGTTGGCCTCGTCGGCGGTCAATCCACTCGCCGGGACGTAGGCGCGGTTCACCCAGGCGATCGGGTACGCGCCCTTCGCCGGGTTGGTCGACGCCGCCAGCGGCGCGCCGCCGTCCAGCGCCACGGCAGCCGTGATGCTCTGCGGGGTCGGTGACAACCACTCGCCGGCGGCGTTGCGGACCTTCGCCCGGAACAGCGGCACCCGCTCCGATGGTGGCTTGGCCTCGTTCAGCGCCACCGCCTCGGCGGCGGCTCCGGTGGCGGCTGCCGCGATCACGCCACCGAGCGGGACCTCGCTGCTGGCCGGGTCCAATCCGCTGGCGATCGTCGAGACGACGTTGTCCATCCCCTGCCGGGACGGGGTCAGGAACCCGGGCCACGATTCGCTCGGGACGTCCTCCGGGTCACTGCCCGGTGTCGCTGCGAGCGCCGCTCTGCGCTGAGGCCCGGCGGCGATCGCCACGTAGGCATCCAGGTACTGGTTGAACGCGTCACCGTCGCTGCGCACCAGTGGTCGGGCGCCTCGGATCGGCGGAATCAGCCGGTAGCCGTCGGGGAGCACCGGCCCCATGTCCCGGACGAAGGAGGCTGAGTTCCAGATGTTGCTGCCCACGTAGAACGTCTCCACGAGCGACTCGCCGCCCAGCCGCAGGTCCGCCTCCAGCGGGATCCGGTCGGCCTGGCTGCACTCGAACACCGGCTCGCCCGTCTGCTCGTCGACCTCGTCGCACCGGGTCGGGAACAGGCCGATCTCCGGCACGAACCCGAACACCTCCAGGCCGGCCGCCTGCACCGGCGCCGAGACGACCCCGCGGCCCGACTGCTGCAGCGCCGCCCGCTGGGCGTCGGTCAGGTCGATTCCCGACACGATCAGGTCGACCTCACCGTCCACGAACGAGGCGCGGGCGTCCTCGGTGCCCGAGACGATGTACTCGATCGAGCTCCGGCGATTCGCCGTGTCGAGCTGCTGGATGTTCGCCAGCGCTGCCGGCACGACCTCGGCAGTGATGCGGGCGTTCAGCACCACCGGATCGGTGGCGGTGCCGCCGGACTGCGCAGGCGCGACGACCGGCATGAACACCCACGCGACCGCCACCGCCGCTGCGGCCAGTCGGATCACCAGACCGCGGCGGGTCATCGCCGCGACACCGCCGCCCGACCGCCCTTGGCGGCGAACAGTCCAGCTGCGACCAGCGCCGCTCCCATCAGGAACGTGAACAGGACGTCGCTGTTCTCGGGTCCGGCGCTCCCGGTGGCCCCGATCGCCGTCCCGCTGGCGCTCGCCGCGCCAGAGCCGACGGCGAGCTCCTCGGCCAGTGCGGCCTCTTCGGCGGTCGCGGCGCTCGCACCCTCCACGGCACCCTCGGCGACTGCGCCGGCCTCACCGGCCACGGCGGTCTCACCGGCCACGGCGACCTCGGCGCCGGCGGCACCGGCTGCGCCCCCGCCGGTTGCACCGGCGCCTCCGACTCCCGCACCGCCGGCGGCGCCGGCACCCGCTCCGGGCGCCGCGATCTCGAGCTTCGGTGGCGGCGGCGCCGCACACGAGCCCGGACGAGGCGGGGCGCCGGGGATCTGCGAGGCTGCGGTCAGCGCCAGGTCGACGAGCACGCTCGACAGCCGCGAGTACAGCAGCGGCTCGGCCCGCTCCTGGCCCTTGCAGACGGCGTAGTAGAGGTACTCGGCCAGCGTTCTGCCCTTCGCCGGGTCGAAGCCGGCGGTCTGGGCGATGGCATAGGAGTAGGTCGACGGGAAGTACGCCCGCGGGTCCCGGCCGTCGTAGGCCAGGTCGAACGTGCCGTTCGGCCGGGGCTTCGCGAAGCCCAACGCGATCGTCGAGTTCGCCGGCAACGGCGGGGTGAACACACCGACGGCGTTCTGCACCGACGCCGCCGGCAGCCCCTTGACCTTCGTGTAGCCGGTCTCGATGTAGGTGATCGTGTCGGCACCGGTCGAGTCGTTGCCGACCACGTTGGCGATGCCGTCGGATGCGAACGCCTGCGACACCGACCCGTAGTTGTTGGGCCACTGCGAAATCGGCTGGCCGGCGCCCAGGTACTGGTCCTGGCCGTAGTTGCCCGACCCGATGAACGCCTTGAACGCGTTCCACACGGCCGGCGCCCGCTGGATGCAGAACTCGCTCATCACGTAGCTGGTGCCGGACCGATCGGAGCGGACCACCGGCCGGATCTTGCGGTCGGGCAGACCGACCCCCGGGTTGGTCGCCGCGATCGACGGGTCGTTCCACTTGATGTTCGGGACGGTGAAGATCTTGCAGGCCGCCTCGGCGGTCAGCTTCACGTCGGTGAGCCGCTTCCCGTTCGTACCCTTCACGTTGAACATGAACGCCACGGCGCCGGCTGCGACCGGGACGTAGACGAACCCCTTCCGGGCGGTGCCGTTGAGGCGGGTGACCTCCTCGGGCAGGAACTGGATGTCGCTCTGGCCGAAGTCGAGCGCACCCGAGATGAACTTGTCGCGCCCGAACCCTGATCCGGCGGAGGTGTAGTTGATCTTCAGGTTGTACGGCGGCTTCGCCACGTCGGCCCGCCACTGGGACACGAGCAGGCTGACGAACGACGAACCGCCGCCGGTGACGATCGGCCCCTGGGCATCGGCCGCCGGCGGCTGCACCACGATGACCGCGGCCAGCACGCCGACCGCAGCCAGGATGCGCACCGCCAGGTGCAGTGGGTGACGTCGGATCCCGCTCATCAGAACCTCCCGTTCACGTAGTCGAGCGTCCGAGGGTCGGACGGGTTGTCGAACATCCGCTCGGTCGGACCGTGCTCGACGATCCGCCCGGGCTCGCCCAGGGTCTCGACCAGGAAGAATGCGCACTGGTCGCTGACCCGCTGGGCCTGCTGCATGTTGTGGGTGACGATCACGATGGTGATGTCGTGGCAGAGCTCACGGATCGTCTCCTCGATCACCCGGGTGGAGATCGGGTCGAGTGCCGAGCACGGCTCGTCCATGAGCAGCACGTCAGGGTGGACCGCCAGCGACCGGGCGATGCAGAGCCGCTGCTGCTGACCACCCGACAGCGACATGCCGGACTCGTTGAGCCGGTCCTTCACCTCGGCCCACAGACCGGCCCGGCGCAGGCACTGCTCGACGAGCCCCTCGGGGTCGTCGGTCCTGGAACCCGACAGGCCCAGTCCGGCCAGCACGTT
>CAYMKW010000079.1:0-14078 GCA_964391365.1 uncultured Microthrixaceae bacterium
CCGGGAACGCCGAAGGGCCGCCCCAGGGGCGACCCTTCGACCGAGCTCGGGGGGGAGGACTCGAACCCCCAATAACTGGACCAGAACCAGTTGTGTTGCCGATTACACCACCCCCGAAAGGCAGTGCCGTCCGCTCGGGACGCCCGGGAACCCTAGCCGAGGTCGACGGCCCGACCACAACCGCCGACGACGGCCTCACGGCCGGTAGCGCAGCATCCGGCCGTATCCGATCACCCGTCCCAGCGCGACCAGCCCCGTCTCCCGCGCCAGCTCGGCCGGTGAGCCGCCGGTCGTGCTCGGCGAGGTGACGGCGTCCATGCCGAGTTCGTCGGCGATCCCCTGGAGCCGGGCGTTGTGGTACCCGTCCGACACCAACGTGATCGGGCCGACGCCCTCGGCGTCGAGGATCCGGTCGGCCGCCGCGAGCGACTCCCAGGTGCTGTCGCCGTCGTCCACGATGGTCAACGCGGACTCGGGCACGCCGCGGCCCCGCAGGTAGGTGAAGCCGGCGAACGCCTCGGTGAACCGGTCACCCGGCAGCTTCGAACCGGTCAGCACGATCCGCTCGCTCACCCCCTGGTCCCACAGGTCGTAGGCGTGGTCGAGCCGTCCACGCAGCACCGGTGACGGCCGGCCGTCGTACTGAGCGGCCCCCAGGACGACGACCGCATCGGCCGGTCGTCGGTCGTCGCGTTGCGAGGCCATCTGCACCTGCGCGAACGTCACCACCAGGTAGGCCACCAGCACCGCCACGGCGACGGCGGCCAGGCGGATCGACCAGCGGATCACGACCCGGCGTCCCCCAACCGGTCGAGCGCCGCACCCACCCGTCGGAGGCACTCGTCGCGGCCGAGCACCTCCATGGACTCGAACAGCGGGAGCCCGACCCGACGGCCCGTCAGTGCCACCCGCAGCGGGGTCTGGAACCGCCGGAGCTTGACACCCAGTTCGTCGGCGAGCGCCGTGGTGCGCTCGTGCAGGTCCGGCGAACGCCACGGCCACTCGGCCATCCGCTCGGCGAGCGTGCGCAACCACGCCGCCGCGTCGTCGGCCATGGCGGCCTCCCAGGCCGTCTCGTCCACCGGAGGATCCTCCACGAAGAGGAACTCGACCAGGTCAGGCACCTCGTCGAGCGTCTCGACCCGGACCTGGACCTCGTCGGCGATCCCGGCGAACGTCTCGTCGCGGAAGCGGTCGGCCCACGGCGCCGCCTCCAGGAAGGGCCGGGCACGGGCCAGGAAGTGGGCCGACCCGAGCGCCCGGATGTGCTCGGCGTCGACGTGACGGAGCTTGGCCACGTCGAAGGTCGCCGAGGACTCCCCCACGTCGGTGATCCGGAACACCGGCGGGAACTCGGCCAGCGGATCGGTCCGCACCTCGACCCCGTCCGGCGGACCCCAACCGAGGAGCGCCAGGTAGTTGACCATCGCCTCGCCCAGGAACCCGCGGTCCCGGTAGTCGAGCAGCGACACGTCGTCGCGCCGCTTCGACAGCTTCTTGCGCTGCTCGTTGACGATCAGCGGCAGGTGGGCGAAGCGCAGGTCGTCGACGGGAGCGCCGAGCGCACGTCGCAGGAGCAGGTACTTCGGAGTCACGTTCACCAGGTCCTCGCCCCGGATCACGTCGGTGACGCGCATGTGGACGTCGTCGACCACGTTGGCGACGAAGAACGTGGGCGACCTGTCCGCCCGCCGGATCACGAAGTCCTCGATGTGCTCCAGATCGAAGGTGATGTCGCCGCGCACCTCGTCCTGCCATCCGACCGAGGACACCCCGAGTGCGGCCTCGTCCACCCGGAACCGCACCGCACGGCCGGCCCCGGGCCCGAGCCCCCGGTCGCGGTCCGCCACGTCGTAGGCGCGACCACCGGTTCGGTCCCGGTCGGACTCGGCCACCGGGTCCGACCAGTAGGCCAGTCCGGCCGCCAGGAGCTGCTCCACCGCCTCCTGGTGGGCGTCGAGCCGGGCCGACTGGCGGACCGGCGGTTCGTCCCAGTCCAGACCCATCCACTCCAGCGCCTCGAACACCACGTCGACCAGCTCGGGGCGGGACCGCTCCAGGTCGGTGTCCTCGATGCGCAACAGGAACGTGCCGCCGACGCTCCGCGCGGCCAACCAGTTGAACAGGGCGGTCCGGGCGCTGCCGAGGTGCAGGTAGCCGGTCGGGGCCGGGGCGAAGCGCATCCGGCGCTCGGCTGGGGATTCGCTCACGTGGCCACGGTAGTGGTCGGACGGGACGGCGGATCGGCTCCTACCATGGCGACGTGACCGACGACCCGAACGACCCGACCGGCGAGCCGCCGGACGACCCGTCCTCGGGTGAGGTCGGCCCGGACGGTGGCCCGGAGGATGGCCCGGTCGGCTTCCGGGTCGAACAGGTCGACGGCGGGCCGGTCGAGGTGCAGCGTCGGCCGCACACCCGCCGGATCGCCCTGGTGATCGCCGCCCTGGCGGCCCTGGCGGTGGTCGGGGTCGGCTCCTTCGCCCTGACCCGGGGCGGGGACCCACCGCCGACCACCACGACCTCCACGTCCACCTCGACGACCACTTCGACGACCATCTCTCCGGCCGTCGTGGTGGCCACGGCGACCCAGCCGAGCATCCAGGTCTCCGCCGAACCTCCGGCCGACTGGGACACCGCCACCACGGCCGTCCGCTACGGGCCTCCACCGCCGCCGTCCAGCGCCGCGGAGCTGGCCGCCTCCGGCGAGGCACTCCCACCGCTGCCGCGGGACGACTACCCCATCGCCGGCCGTCAGGTGACCCCGGCGGGCTGGGTGTTCTCGAACCCGACCTCCCTCGGCGACCCGTTCGTGATGCTGGTCACCGAACGCCGCGGCGACCACCTCCAGGTCCAGGTGCCGGTCCGTCCGAACGGCACGGTGGGCTACGTGCGGGCCGACGAGGTGGAGTTGACCACGCAGGCCCAACGGATCGAACTCGACGTGTCGGACCGCCGCCTGCGGTTCCTGGACGGCGACGTCGTGGTCGCCGAGACCGACGTGGTGGTCGGCACCGACGACACCCGAACGCCGACCGGCCGGTTCTACGTGACCGATCAGGTACCCCAGGACAACCCGGACGGCTCGTTCGGGCCGTTGGTGCTGGCGACGAGCGCCTACAGCGAACAACTCGACGAGTTCGACGACGGCGCCCCGGTCGTGGCCCTCCACGGGACCAACAAGCCGGAGCTGATCGGGTCCGCCGCCTCGAACGGCTGCGTCCGCATGCCGAACGACGTCATCACCCTGATCGGCGACCGGCTGCAACTCGGCGCCCGGGTCGACATCACCCCCTGACGGGCCGAACCACCTCGTCCCGATCGGATCCTGACGGCGGATCCTGACGGCGGATCCGGACGTCCGGTTCAGACGTCCGGTTCAGACGTCGAGGTCGAGGCAGGAGCGCCAGTCGGCGCGGTGTCGCTCCTCGATCTGCGCGTGCGGCAGCCGGAGGACGTCCTCGGGGGCCGAGTCGGCGATCCGACGCAGGTCCGAGTAGTTGTGCCGGAGGTGCACCTCGTCGAACCACCCGGGCCGGATCCCGGCCAGCTCGGGATCGACCCGGTCGTCCAGGAACCCCCAGACGACCAGACCGACCTGCACGTCGAACAGGACCGGCGCCCGGCCGAACAGCCCGGACCGCTTGGTGGCGATCGCCGTCGCACCGGCCAGGGCGTCGGACTCGTGCTCGCCGTCGAGCAGGCTCAGGCGCCCCTCGAACCGTCGGGCCAGCTTGAGCGCATAGCCCTGGTCGGGGCCCGGTGTACCGAGCCGCTCCCCCTCGGGCTGCAGGCCCGGGACCTCACCGGGCCGGTCCGCCGTCCACGACCCCTCCCGCCGGGGCGGCGAGGTGTAGCTGCGGACGGTCTGGGTCGGACTGGTCGGGACGTACCGGGGAGCTGCCATGCGGCGCCGATCGTACCCCGGGACCGGGCCGGGGCCGTCAGCCGGTGGCCGTCGGATCGTCGGCCGTCGTTTCGTCGGCATGGAGCAGACCGAACACGATGCCGTCGGTCAGCGCCCGCCACGACGCCTCGATGATGTTGGGCGAGACCCCGGTGGTGGTCCACGCCGCCTCGCCGTCGGTGAAGTCCACCAGCACCCGGACCACGGCGCCGGTCGCCGCCAGTCCGGGACCGGCCGGACCGTCGAGCACGCGGACCCGGAAGTCGGTGAGCCGGATCCGCTCGAGCGCCGGGTAGCGGGTGCTGAGCGCCGAGCGCAGCGCCTCGTCGAGCGCGTTCACGGGACCGTTGCCCTCGCCTACAGCGGCGACCCGTTCCGAATCGACCCAGACCTTGACGGTCGCCTCCGTGGAGGTCTGCACCGGTGACTCGATCCCCTCGCCGGTCGGCGCCGCCGCCCGGTGGTACGAGGACACGCGGTAGGCCTCGACCCGGAAGTACGGCTGCGTCCAGCCGGTGGCGTCCCGCATGAGCAGCTCGAGGGAGGCATCGGCGGCCTCGAAGACGTAGCCCTCGGACTCCAGCTGCTTGAGCCGCTCGGTGAGCTCCCCCGCCGCCCGGTCGTCCAGGTCGACGCCGAACTCGGCGGCCTTCATGGCGGTCCCCGAGCGGCCGCCCAGGTCCGACACCAGGACCCGGGTCCGGTTCCCGACCGTCGTCGGGTCGACGTGTTCGTAGCTCTCGTTGCCCGCCTTGCCGAGCGCCGAGGTGTGCAACCCGCCCTTGTGCGCGAACGCCGACGAACCCACGTAGGGGTCCGCCGGGTGCGGCGGCAGGTTCACCAGCTCGGCCACGTGGCGCGACACCGACGTGAGCCGCTCGAGACGGCCCTCGGGCAGGGTCGCCACGCCCAGCTTGAGCGTCAGGTCCGGGATCACCGTCATCAGGTTGGCGTTGCCGGTCCGCTCCCCGTACCCGTTGACCGTCCCCTGCACCTGGGTCGCTCCGGCCACGACCGCCGCCACCGAGTTGGCCACGGCGCACCCCGAGTCGTTCTGCGTGTGGATCCCGACCTGCAGGTCACCGAAGTGGCGGACCACCTGCTCGGTGAGCTCCTGCACCTGGTGCGGCAGCGACCCCCCGTTGGTGTCGCACAGCACCAGGCAGGCTGCGCCCGCCGTGGCGGCCGCCTCGAGCACCCGGTAGGCGTACTCCGGGTTGGCGCGCAACCCGTCGAAGCAGTGCTCGGCGTCGAAGAAGACCCGCAGGCCCGCGTCGGCCAGGAACCGCACCGAGTCCGCGACCATGGCCACACCCTCGTCCAGGGTCGTGCCCAGCGCCTCGGTGACGTGGAAGTCCCAGGACTTGCCGACGATGCACACCGTGCCGACGCCGGCACCGACCAGCGCCCGCAGCGTCGGGTCGTCGTCGGTTCGACCTGCCGGCCGACGGGTCGAACCGAACGCGACGAGCTGCGAGGTCGACAACGCCAGCTCACCGGCTGCGGCGCGGCGGAAGAACTCCTCGTCCTTCGGGTTCGCCTGTGGGTAGCCGCCCTCGATCCAGGCGACGCCCAGCCAGTCGAGCTGCTCGGCGACCCGCAGCTTGTCCTCGACGGTCAGCGAGATGCCCTCGAACTGCGCGCCGTCGCGCAGCGTCGTGTCGAAGATCTCGACGGCGTCCGGGAGCGCGTCGCTCACCGGACCAGCTCCACCCATCGCTCGTACTCGGGCACCTGCCCGCGCACGATCCGGGCGTACTGCGCAGCCACCTCGCTCGTGATCGGCCCCGGGCACGGGATCGACCGGTCGTCCACGGAGTTGACCGCCGACACCTCGGCCGCGGTCCCGCAGACGAACATCTCGTCGCAGGTGTACAGGTCGGAGCGGGTGACGTCGGACTCGGTGCACTCGATGTCCATGTGACGGAGGATGGTCGCCACGGTGTCCTGGGTGATCCCCTCCAGGGCTCCGGCGGACTGCGGCGGGGTGACGACCCGCCCGCGGCGCACCACGAAGATGTTCTCGCCCGTGCACTCCGAGACCAGGCCGGCGGGGTTCAACATGACGGCCTCGTCGTAGCCGGCCCGCAGCGCCTCCACCTTGGCCAGCGACGAGTTCACGTAGTTGCCGGTGGTCTTGGACGCCGGCGGCATGGCGTTGTGGTCGTGGCGCAGCCAGGTGCTGATCTTCATGCGCACACCCTTGGAGACGGCGTCGTCACCCAGGTAGGCGCCCCACGGCCAGCAGGCGATCGCCACGTCGACGCTGCACGGCAGCGTGTTGAGTCCCATCTCGCCGTAGCCGAAGTAGGCGATGGGCCGGATGTAGCAGCTCGGCAGGCCGGAGTCGCGCACGACCGCCTTGGTGGCGGTGACCAGCTCGTCGACGGAGTACGGCAGCTCCATCCCCATGATCTTCGCCGACGAGTGGAGCCGGGCGATGTGCTCGGTCAGCCGGAACACGCCGGGGCCCTCGGAGGTCTCGTAGGCACGGATCCCCTCGAAGACGCCCATCCCGTAGTGGAGGGTGTGGGTCAGGACGTGCACCTGCGCCTGGTCCCAGGGGACCAGCTCGCCGTTCATCCAGATGTGCGGTGTCGGTTCGATGGGCATGGACTCGGATCCTGTGTCTCGCTGGTTGCTCGGGTCGGTTCGGCGGCCGCTCAGGCCACCGCTGCGGCGACGGCGTCGCCGATCTCGGAGGTGCTGCCGGTGTAGCGCTCCGGCTGCTCGCAGGCGGCGGCGATCGCCGCCGCGGCCTGCGACTCACCCAGGAACTCGCACATGAGGCCGGCCGAGACGATGGCCGCCAACGGGTTCGCCCGCCCGGTCCCGGCGATGTCCGGCGCGGTCCCGTGCACCGGCTCGAACATGGACGGTCCCGTGCGGGCCGGGTTCAGGTTGGCCGACGCCGCGAATCCGACGCCACCGGCGATCGCGCCGCCCAGATCGGTGAGGATGTCGCCGAAGAGGTTGTCGGTCACGATCACGTCGTAGCGCTCGGGCCGCTCCACGAAGTGGATGCAGGCCGCGTCGATGTGGTCGTACCCCGTGGTGACCTGCGGGTACTCCGCCGCCACCTCGTCGAAGGTCCGCTGCCACAGGTCGCCGGCGAAGGTCAGCACGTTCTTCTTGTGGATCAGGTGGAGCTGCCGGCGCTCCGAGGCGGCGGCCCGGTCGAAGGCGTAGCGGATGCACCGCTCGACCCCCATCCGGGTGTTGACCGACCCCTGCGTGGCGATCTCGTGCGGCGTCCCCCTGCGCAGGAACCCGCCCTCGCCGGCGTACGCACCCTCGGTGTTCTCCCGGATCACCTCCAGGTCGCACCGCGGCGGCAGCCGGAACGGACGGAGGTTGATGTACTGGTCGAGCTCGAAACGCATCCGCAGGAGGATCCCGCGCTCGACCAGTCCGGGCGGGGCGGCCACGCCGGGGGCCGGGTCGCCGACCGCACCGAGCAGCAGTGCGTCGAGCGTCCGCCACTCGTCCATCACCTCATCGGGCAGGACCGTGCCGTCCTCCAGGTACCGGTGCGCGCCCAGGTCGTAGTCGACCCGCTCGTAGTCCACTCCCGCGGCGTCGAGCACCTTGAGCGCCTCGTCCAGCACCTCGGGCCCGGTGCCGTCGCCGCCGATCACACCGATCCTGTGTGCCACCTGCCTGCTCCTCTTCCTGCTGTGGTCGTGGTTGTCGTGGGGCGGTCCGGACTCCCGGCCTCGCCGACGTTCCCCGGACAAAAGAAAACCGTCCACCAGGTGGACGGTGAGTCGCGCACGCCGGGGATGGCGTGCGCTAGCGAATGATCACGACGCGCCGGGCGCTGCTGAGTCCGCTGGACGGGCTGTCCGTGACTGACATCACGCTCAGACTCTACCAACGACGGGCCCGCCGGCGACAGCCTGCGGACATCGGTCGCCGACCGGGCGACGGCGGAGGGCGCCTACGCTGGCGGGATGGCAGACGACCAGCACATCTCGCAGGCGGCCTTCGACCGGCTCACGGCGGAGATCCAGGAGCTGCGCACGCACGGGCGCATCGACCTGGCCGACCGGATCGAGAAGGCCCGGGAGCACGGGGACCTCAAGGAGAACGCCGAGTACCACGCCGCCAAGGAGGAGAAGGCGAAGATGGAGGCCCGGATCGCCAAGATCGCCGGGATCCTGGAGCACGCCGTCATCATCCCCGAGGGCGAGGGCGACGGGACCGTCGCGAACGGGAGCATCGTGACGCTCCGGTACGAGGGCGACGGAGAGGACGAGACCGAGCGCTACCTGATCGGCTCCATCGAGGAGCGACACGACGACCTGAACGTCGTCTCCCCCACCTCGCCTCTGGGCGAGGCACTCCTCGGAGCCGCTGTCGGTGACGTGGTCGGGTACGCGGCACCGAACGGCGAGCTCCGGGTCGAGGTCGTCGCCGTCGAGTAGGCCGCCGTGTGTCGTCCGGTGGCGTGCGGTGGCGTCCGGTGGCGTTCGGCGCCGCGGGCACCGGGGCCCGGTCGGTGTTCGGATCGAGCCTTGACATCCGGACCGAGCGGGTCGATACTGATCGAACACACGTTCGCTCCCGCTCCTCGGGGTCGGGTGTGCGTGCAGGTCACTCGAGCGGCCGACAGGTCGTCCGACACCGTCTCGTCGCCGCTGGCGACCTCCCGCCGACCGGCCCCGTCCGGCATCGGAGACGAACGTGCTCGACCAGACCTGTCCTGCCCGCATCACCGACGGGCCACCGGACCGACCACTCCCCACTCAGGGCCGTCCCGCCGATCGGGCGGCCACCGGCAGCACGATCACCGCGGCTGCGTCGGCCGTCGACCGGAGCGTCGATGCGCTGGTGGGTCGGCTCGCCGGGACCTCAGCCCCCGACAGCGATGACCTGATCGCCGCCCTCGCTCTGGTCGAGTCGGCTCGGCGCGCCCTCGATGCAGCCCGACTGACGATCGTCGGTGAACTCGATGCCCGGGACGAGCCCGTCCGCCGCACCGGACTGCGCACGCGGGCCTGGCTGGGCAAGGAGCACGGCGCCACCAGCGCCGGAGCGGGCCGGGACGTGTCCGTCGCCCGCAGGCTCCGCACCACGCTCCCCATCGTGGCGGACGCGCTCGCCCGGGGTCGGATCACGCTCGACCACGCCGCACTGCTCTCCCGGCTGACCACGCCGCGGGTCGAGCCGATCATGGTCGAGTTGCAGGAGCACCTGATCGACCTGGCCGAGGGTGTGCGCTTCGAGCGGTGGGCCGCCGACATCCGGGCCCTCGTCGAACTCGCCGACACCGAGGGCGCCCACCGACCCACACCTCCGGCCAACCGCCTCCACCTGCAGCTCGACGGAGATGGTGTACTGCACCTCCAGGCCACGCTCGTCGGCGCAGACGCCACCGTGGTCGCCCACCACCTCCGTCGGGCCGGCGACGCCGCGTTCCGGCGGTGGTCACGCGACCAGGCGACCGTCAGCGGATTCGATGCCGGCGACGCGGGCGCTGCGGATCGAGCGGAGCAGCGCAGGCCCGCCCGCTCGGCCCACCTCGCCGATGGACTCGTCGAACTGGTTCGCCGAGGCGCTGCAGCCGGTGGGGCCCCGGGCCCGGTGGCGGACGTGACGCTCACCATCCCCGTGGGACACCCGGCGCTCGTCGGGCGCCGAGGTGGCGCCCACGTCGACGATCAGCACGGCCAGCCGGTCCACCCGGGGGCCCTCGACCTGCTCACCTGCGACTCGACCATCACGGCGCTCGTCGTCGACTCGCTCGGCACGCCACTCGACCTCGGGACCACCGTCCGCTTCGCCGACCGGAACCTCCGACGTGCGCTCGCGGCCCGGGACGGCGGCTGTGTCTTCCCCGGGTGCGACGCCCCGGCCTCCTGGACCGATGCGCACCACGTCATCCGGGCCGTCGAGGGCGGCGCCACCAGCCTCGAGAACATGGCATCGCTGTGTCGTCACCACCACGGCGTGGTGCACAGCAGTGGTTGGTCCATGCACCACGTGGGTGCGCAGCACTTCCGGGTCGTCACCCCCGACGGCATCGTCCTGGACTGCCAACGCCACCAGCGACCGGCGGCGACCCGACAATGCGTCAGCCCACCCTGACGGGGGTGCCGAGCAGCTCCGAGAGCAACGACGCCCGGTCCGTCGCGGTCAGCGACTCGAGCGACAGATCGCCGTCCCCTGACGGGACCAGACCGATCACCACCCCGTCGTCGCCCACATCCACCTGCACGTCGGCGACCGCGCCGTCGTGGTTGCGGTCCAGGCCGATCGCCACCCTGAGCAGCGCCGACAGGGCGCTGACCACCCGCTGATCCGCCGGCGACAGCGCGGCGAACTCGGGGTGCTTGTCGACCGAGGGCGCACTGCGGCGGTGGAACCGGGCCACCTGCGCGATGACCTCGATCTCGCGGTCGGTGAACCCCATGAGGTGCTCGGAGTTCCGGATCACGTAGTAGCTGTGCTTGTGGTGCCGCGAGTGCGACACGAACAGGCCGACGTTCGCGAGCAACGCCGCAGCCTCCAGGAGCTCCCGCTCGGCATCACCGACTCCGAGTCGGTCGGCGAACTCGTCGTGCAACCGGAGCGCGAGCCGGGCGACCTGCAGTGCGTGGTCAGGGTCGTCGTCGCAGAGCTCCACCAGGTGCAGGACCGAATCGCGCCGCAGGTCGGACAGGTGGTGGAGCGTCCCACCGCGGGACCGGTGCAGGCCGTCGAGCAGGACACCCTCCCGGAGCGCGTACTCCGAGATCTGCAGCTCCGTGATCCCCAGCGACGAGGCCACCTGCTCCAGCACGATCGCACCGCCCAGCACGATGTCGGCCCTGGCGGCGTCCAGCCCCGGAAGCCGCCGACGTTCCGCCGTCGTCGCCGCCGCCGCCAGTTCGTCGACGACGGCGGTCAGCTCGTCCAACGGCACCACGAACCCGTTCAGCGACTGGGGGACACCACCCGAGCGGGCGGCGACCATCGCCGCCAGCGTCTCCGCCGTTCCCGAGGACGCCACGGCCACATCGAAGCCCAACCCGTCCACCTCGTGGACCACCGGCGCCAGTCGCGCCCGGACGTGCTCCCGGCAGCGGGCCACGGCGTCGCCGACCACCTCGCCACCCGGGAAGAACTCCCGGGTCATCCGCAGGGAGCCGAGCTTCACCGACCGTGCGTAGCGGACCTCGCTCCCCCGACCGAAGAGCACCTCGGTGGAACCACCGCCCACGTCGATGAGCACCAGGTCACGGTCGAACACCGGCAGGGCCTGCAGGACACCCAGCTGGATCAGCCGGGCCTCCTCCCGGCCGGAGATCACCTCCACCTCGACCCCCGCCTCGGCCCGGGCGCGGTCGATGAACTCCTGTGCGTTCCTCGCCTCACGCACCGCCGAGGTGGCCACGGCGAACGTGACCGCCCCCCAGGAATCGGCCAGCGCCCGGCAACGCGCCAGGGCCGCCACCCCTCGGTCGATCGCGTCCGGCTCCAGGTGCTTCATCTCCTGGCGACCGGAACCCAGGCGCACCATCTCCTTCTCCTTGGTGATCACCTCGAACCGGTCGTTGCTCGCGACCCGGGCCACCACCATGTGGACGGAGTTCGTCCCGATGTCGATCGCAGCGATCACGTCGGGATCCGCCCGGCCACCCCGGTCCAACATCGTCGGAACCCCGTGGGCGACGGACATGGCCGGAGTGTACGACCCGACCGACCACACCCCGGGACGGTCCACCGTGGCAGCATCGACGCGGATGGGCACCCCAACCGGAGCGCCGCAGCGGGAACGACCGCCCGCCTGGGACGAGGGCTGGGAGCGCGCGTGGTCCGACCGGGCCCGTTCGACCGCCGGCGACTCACCGGAGCTGGTGCCCGCCCGGGTCGTCCGCATCGACAAGGGCGGCATCACGGTGGCCACCGAGCCCGGCGTCGACCGTCTCGTCGTCGCCGCCAAGGCAGTCCGACGGGTCGTTGTCGGCGACGCCGTCGGTCTCGATGCCACGGCCGGGCGGATCGAGGCGATCCTCCCCCGCCGCACCGTGTTCGAACGCCGCTCGCCCGGTGTCCAACGTGACGAGGTCCGCCTCGACGCACGAGCGCTCGCCGCCAACATGGATGCCGTCCTCGTCCTCCAACCGCTGGACTCCGGGGTCAACCCCGCCCGACTCTGCAGGGAGCTCGTGCTCGCCTGGGAGAGCGGCGCAACGCCCGTGGTCGTGCTCACCAAGACCGACCTCGTCGACCCGGGTGACGTCGCCGCACAGGTGGACCTGGCCCGGCACCACGCTCCGGGTGTGCAGGTGGTCGTGGCCTCGACCCGCTCGGACGAGGGACTCCTGTCGGTCCGGGAGGCCGTCGGCGGCCACGGCCCCGGTGGCTCCCCCCACGTGCTCGCACTCCTCGGGGCCTCGGGGGCCGGCAAGTCCTCGCTCGCCAACGGGCTCGCCGGCAGGACCGTCGCGCTCACCGCCGACGTGCGCGACGCCGACCGCCGCGGCCGGCACACCACCACCGCCGGCCAGATGATCGACCTGGGCGGATCCACGTGGCTCATCGACACACCCGGCATCCGCGGGGTCGGCCTGTGGGCCTGCGACGACGGACTCGAGCGCGCCTTCGCCGACCTGTCGCCCTACGCCCAGGACTGCCGGTTCGCCGACTGCACCCACCATCGCGAGCCGGGGTGCGGTCTGCTCGCAGCGGTCGACGACGGCCGGCTCTCCGCCGAGCGACTCGACCTCTGGCAACGACTCGTCGAGGAGCTCGACGAGCTCGAGGCCGACCTGGAACGACGGGACCGGGCGGTCACCCGGGCCGAGAACCAACGGGCCCGGCGACGGGTCGCCGACCGGGACGATCAGCCGTAGTTCAGCCAGGTCCCCTCGACCGGAGCGGTGCCCACGCCCGGTCGGGACCAGTCGCACACCCCCTCGGGGAACACGACCCGGAGCCGCTCCAGCTGGGCTGCATCCAACCGGCCCGCGACGTCGAGCGACTCGACCGGCTGCAGCTCGCATCGGGCCGTGAGCCCGTCGAGGGGCTGGCCGGCTGCACGCCGAGGGTCACCGGCGAGCGGGTAGGCGGTCGCACACGGCGTGCCGTCCTCGTAGATCCCGGGTCCGGTGGCCTCACCACCGTCGGGGAGCAGACAGCGGTCCGCAGCCTCCGCCGGCCGAGTGCTGGCGAGCTTCGCCGCCCGGTCGTCGTCACCGGCGGCCGATCCCTCGGCGTCGAGCGCCCGCAACCAGGCCGCCACGGCGTCGAGCGCCTGGTCCCGGAGCGGCGTGTAGCCCCCGAGCGCCGAGTCCACCAGGTTGCCGCCGCCCGCCGTCCAGAGGGCCAGGTTGTTCGCCGTCCCGCCGGCGGCCCGGTCGAGCCGCTCCCGGATCTCGAAGATCCGCCAGCGGTCGTGGATGTCGCCCGTCGGATCGCTGTAGACGTTCACGAGGACGACCGGGATCCGGGTGCCGTCGCCGGCTCCCTGCAGCACCCGGCCGGTGCGGGCCAGGTGCTCGAGCTCGTCGGCCGCCCCGCGGCTCCGCACCGGCTGGATGCGGCCGTCGATGTCGTAGCTGCCGATCCGCTCGTTCAGCACGACCAACTGCTCACCGTCGATCACCCCGTCCCGAAACGCCCCCAGCCCGTAGACGACGCCCACGTTGTCCAACGGTCGACGGGCGAACCCGGTGTCCGGGTCCACCCCGAACAGGTTCACCGCCGAGTCCTGGAGCGTGCAACGCGCCCCGTCCGGGCGGAGGACCGGGTCGTAGATCTGCTCCGGAGGCAGGTCGCAGCCCACCGTCGGGTCCACGGCCTCCACGAAGCTCCCGACCCATCCGTCGCAGGTCTTCGCGGTGGCGTGGCCGTTGACGGCCGCCCGCTGGGTCGGGGTCAGACCGGCACCCTCGGGGGTCCGGTAGAACGCGTCCAGCAGCCCGCAGTCCGTCACCCCGGGTGCCATCGACATGGCGTCGGGGAACGGGGCCCCGACCACGGAGGCGTCCAGGATCCCCGGGTAGTTCTGCGCCACCAGGAGCTGCTGGATCGCACCACCCGAGGCACCGTCGCCGATCGTGTGACGGGGGACGCCGTACTGCTCCGAGACGTGCTCGACGGTCATGAGCGCCGCCTCGGCGGACAGCACGTCGTTGCAGTGGACCTGGAACGTGTTGAGCGTGTTGGTGGCCACCGCGTACCC
>CAYMKW010000080.1:0-14044 GCA_964391365.1 uncultured Microthrixaceae bacterium
CGGCGGCGCAGCCTGCGCCGGCACCTGCACCCGCGCCGGCACCCGCCCCGGCGGCGCAGCCCGCACCGGCTCCGGCACCTTCAGCCCAGCCGGCACCGGCACCTGCGGCCCAGCCCGCTCCTGCACCGGCGCCCGAGCCGGAGCAGCCGGCGCGACGCGGCCTGTTCGGTCGCTGATCCCCGGGCGCTGACCGCGGCGCACCGATCGTCCCGCCCGGATGGGGGCGGTCCGGTGGGGCCGGCCGAACTCAGCTGACGAGCAGACCGAGACCGACGACGACGACGCTCAGCGCCACGCCGACGAAGGCGGCGATGACGACGGCCGCCAGCAGGAGCAGCAGGCCGGAACGGAGTCGGGTCGCGGTCGAGATGTTCACCCGCTGGGCATCGGGTCGGTTCTGCCTCAGCCCGGAACTGGGTTCGGTCACAGGCGACCCCGGGTCGGCGGGAGGGTTCGTGGCAGGCTGTGGCGCCGGCGGTCGACCGAACACCGCGATGCCGGCCACCACGGATGCGACCAGCACCAGCACGACTCCGACGACGACGGCGACCATGACGGAACTCAGCGTACCGAACTCCTCTGCGTCACCCGGATTCGACGTGGCGGAGGTCTCCGATGCTCCCGGTCGACGCCGACGCC
Source organism: uncultured Microthrixaceae bacterium (assembly GCA_964391365.1). GTDB lineage: Bacteria > Actinomycetota > Acidimicrobiia > Acidimicrobiales > Microtrichaceae > SXMI01. The sequence continues at coordinate 640 of CAYMKW010000080.1, forward strand.
GACTCTGGTGGATCGTGGCGGCGGTCCTGCTGGCGGCTGCGCTGGTTGCGGCCGCGCTCCTCGTACCGCTGCCGTACTACCTGATCCAACCCGGATCAGTGCGTCAGGCCGACCCGTTGGTGGAGGTGCAGGGCGCCCCGACCTTCGAGCATCCCGGCGAGGTCCTGTTCACGACCGTGTACATCGACCAGGCGACGGTCGGCCTGCTGATCCGGGGGGCGCTCGACGACGCGTTCGAGTTGCGGACCGAGGAGGAGATCTACGGCAAGGAAGGGAGGGACGGGAGCAGGCAGGCGAACCAGCAGCGGATGGACCTGTCCAAGCTCGTCGCCACGAAGGTGGCACTGGAGTACCTCGGTTACCCGGCGGAGCTCACCGGGTCGGGTGCGCGGGTGCTCGGCGTGGCCCCCGGTTCGCCATCGGCCGGTGTGATCGAGCCAGGTGAGGTGATCGTCGAGGTCGACGGTCGGCCGGTGCGGATGCCGGACGACATCGCGGTCGCCCTGTCGGGCCGTGCCCCCGGCGACGTCGTGGAGGTGGTCGTCCGGGGACCCGAGTCCGGGTCGGGGACGCGGACCGAGTCGGTGCGACTGGCGGCCGCCCCGGATGAACCATCACGCCCCGTGCTGGGTGTGTCGGTCGACGTCGCCGAGCCGACGATCGACTCGCCGGTACAGGTGCAGATCGACTCGGGCGAGGTCACGGGGCCATCTGCGGGTCTGGCCTGGGCGCTCGCCGTGGTGGATCGACTGGTGGAACCGTCGCTCACCGAGGGTCGCGATGTTGCGGTCACCGGCGAGATCCTGGCCGACGGCTCGGTCGGCCCGATCGGAGGAATCGCCCAGAAGGTCGCAGCCGTCAAGCGCGCCGGAGTCGACCTGTTCCTCTACCCGGCGGCGACGCCCGAGGAGGAACGCGCCGAGATCGAGGCGATCGCCGGCGACGACCTGGAGCTGCGCGCCGTGCGGACGCTCGACGAGGCGATCGACGTCCTCCACCCCGGGGGCGTCCGGCCGACCCAGCCCTGAGCCGCAACGCCGGATCGCGGGTCCGCCGGTGCCACCCGTGCGTTCCGTAGCATCCCCGCCATGGTCGACCCCATCCCCGACGCACCGGGCCTCGGTCCCGAGGACCTGACCGCTGCGGGCTTCTCGAAGTCCAAGCGCGGCTACGACCCGGTCGAGGTGACCGCCCTGCTGGGTCGGGGGGCCGACGCCCTCCGGGCCTGGCAGGAGCGGGACCGGCGCCTGCACGAGCGGATCACCACGCTGTCGGCCGAACTCGACTCGGCCCTCGACATCGACGAGCAGCGCATCACCGAGGCCCTGGGCTCCGAGACGGCCCGGATCATCGCTGCGGCCCGTGATGCCGCCTCGTCGATCCGCAACCGCGCCACCGCCGAGTCGGCGGCGCTCCTCGAGGAGGCGGACGCTGCAGCCGAGGAGACCCGTCAGGCGCTCGAGGAGGAGCTGTCGGCGGCTCGGGCCGAGGCCGAACGGCTCCGGACCGAGGCGACGCTCGAGACCTCCGAGCTCCGGAAGGAGGCCGAGGATTTCGCCGAGCGGACCCGATCGAGTGCGCAGGCGACGCACGACGAGCTCGTGGCTGCGGCACAGGCTGTCCTCGCCGAGCGGACCGCCGAGGCGGAGGCGGCCGCTGCGGCCATCCGTGGGACCGCCGAGGTCGAGCGCGACGCGGCCCGCGCCGATGGGGAACGGATCCGTGAGGAGGCACTCGCCGCGGCCGAGGCCGAGCGGGCCCAGGCCATGGAGGCCGGCAGGTTGATCGTCGAGGAGGTCCGCCAGTGGCGCGAGGACCAGATCGAGCGGGCCCGCCGGCGTCACCAGGACGCAATCCGGCAGGTGGAGGCGGTACGTGCGGAGCGCGACCGGATCGTGTCCGCCATCCGCGGGGTCGGCACCACGCTCGACGGGACGGTGGGCGACCTGGTCGGCGACGATGCCGGGGACGACGTCCTCGAGCCGCCGCCGCACGTCTCGATCGACGACTTCGTCGTGCAGTTCCCGATCTCGGGCTCGGTACCGGCCACGCGTCCGACGGCGGTCGCGACGACCGAGGCCGCCGACGACCCGGACGAGGCGGCCCCGCCTGCTCCTGAGGCGCTCGACGATCTGCCGACCGACGTCACCCGTGAGGAGGTCGTGCTCGACGCCCGGATCATGGAGCAGGTCGCCGCCGACCGGTCCGCCGACGTGGTGGTGCTCGACACGAGCGGCGACGGACGGTCGGCCGGCGCGTTCGGGACGCCCCCCGACGACGAGGTCGTCGATCAGGAGTCCTCCGACGCCGGGACCGAGGACGATGGTGACGAGCACGACGGTCACGAGGACGACATCGAGGTCGAGCTCCAGGTGGTCGCCGGGGTGGACGGTGACGCAGGTGAGGTCGCCACCGTGCACGACCTGTTCGAACGGGTGCGGGCGGCGACCGACGACGATTCCGACGAGGAGTCCGACGACGTGACCGGTGCGCCGCTCGAGGACCCGGTGGCGCTGCCGTCGCTCCTGGACCGTCGAGATGCGCTGCTGGCCCCGGTCGAGCAGGCGCTCGCCAAGTCGCTGAAGCGCGCCGTGTCGGACGAGCAGAACGAGGTGCTCGACCGTCTCCGGCAGGCCCGTCGGACGACACCGTCGATCGACGAGCTGCTCGGGGCTGACGACGAGACCGACCGCTACCTGGACCGGATCCGCTCCGACTCGGCCGACGCGGCCGCCGCCGGTGCGACGTTCTGGATCGCGGAATCGGGCGGTGACGAGGTGCCCGACGTGTCCGCAGCGATCGACGACGCCGTGGCCCCCGGAGGGCTGCTGCACCGGCTGGTGGCCGAGCTCCTCGAGCACCGTCGGGCCCATCTGGTCCGCGTCCTGGATGAGGCCGACGCCGAGGGGCTCGATCCGCACGATGCGCTCAGCAAGGTGCGAGGGGCCTACCGCGAGTGGCGCTCGGACCGGCTCGCCGGGGCAGCGGGCGACCTGACGTCGGCGGGGTTCGCCTGCGGCGTCGTGGCCGCCGCGCCGGTGGGTGCGACCTGGTGCTGGGTGGTCGACCACGGTGGCCTGCCCTGCTCGGACGCCGAGGACAACTCGCTGGCCGGCGCCGTGGTGGCGGGCGAGGCGTTCCCGACGGGCGATGTGGCACCTCCGGCGCACGCCGGGTGCCGATGCATCCTCGCTCCGTCACCTCGGTAACCTCAGCGCCGTGCGGTACCCGAGCGACGAGCCCGATCAGCCGCCCCGCCCGCGCAAGCGGAAGGACCGGACCGACCGTCCTCCCCGCGACCACTCCAACCGGGGCCGCATCCTGCTCGCCGTCGGCCTCGTCGGCGTGGTGGTCCTGCTCCTCTCGGTCCGGGCGATCGCCACGTTCTGGACGGACATCCTGTGGTTCGACTCGCTCGACCTCGGCTCGGTGTGGCGCAAGCTGCTGTCGGCGAAGGTGACCCTCGGGGCCGGCGCCACGCTCGCCTTCTTCCTCGTCCTGTGGATCAACCTAGTGATCGCCGACCGGCTGGCACCCCAGTTCCTGCCGGTCTCGGGTAGCGACGACGAGGTGCTCATCCGTTACCGGGAGCTCGTCTCGGGTCGACAGCGGCTCGTCGAGGTGGTCGTGGCGCTGCTCGTCGCCATCATTCCGGGGATCAGCGCATCGTCGCAGTGGATGCAGTTCCTGTTGTTCAGGTTCGGCGGGTCGTTCGGTGAGCCCGACCCCGAGTTCGGCGTCGACCTGGGCTTCTACGTCTTCAAGCTGCCGTTCCTCACCCAGGTCGTGGACTGGGCCTTCGGGTTCCTGCTCGTCACGGCGATCGTCGTCGCCGTCGTCCACTACCTGAACGGGGCCATCCGCCTCCAGGCCATGGGGGAGCGCATCACCCCGAACGCCAAGGCCCACCTGTCGATCATCCTGGCGGTCGCAGCGCTGGTGAAGGCGGGTGACTACTACCTGCAGCGCTTCGAGCTGCTGACCTCCCAGGGGCAGTCCTTCGACGGCGCCGGCTACACCGACGTGACCGCCCGGCTGCCTGCCATCAACATGCTCGTGCTGGTCTCGCTGTTCGTGGCGGTGCTGCTGATCGTCAACATCTGGCGGCGGGGCTGGGTGCTCCCCTCGATCGTCGTGGCCCTGTGGCTGGTCACGGCCATCGTCGCCGGCAGCCTGTACCCGTCGTTCGTTCAGCGGTTCCAGGTGAGCCCGGCCGAGCTCGCCAAGGAACGTCCCTACATCGAGCGGAACATCGAGGCGACCCGGGCGGCGGTCGGGCTCGACGGGGTCGACCAGGTCGACTTCGTCTACGACCCGGACCTGACGACGGAGGAGGTCGCGAGTCAGCAGGCGAACCTGGACAACGCCCGGCTGCTCGATCCGAGCGTCATGCGACCGACGATCCAGGACCTGGAGTTCGGCCGCGAGTTCTACGCCTTCCGTGATGTGGACGTCGACCGCTACATCGTGCAGCAGGGCGATCAGCCACCGGTGCGGGAACCCGTGATCATCTCGACCCGCGAGCTCAACACCCAGGGCATCTCGTCCCCGTCCTGGGAGAAGCTCCACCTGGTGTTCACCCACGGGTACGCGGCGGCCGTGGCGCCGTCGAACAAGGTCGACGGCCGGGGCGAGCCCGAGTTCCTCGTGTCCGGGATCCCCGCGACCTACGACGGCCTGCCGCCGCTGGAACGACCCGAGCTGTACCACGGCGAGGACATGGACGGCTACGCGATCGTCGGGACCGACCAGACCGAACTGACCGCCGACCAGGTCACGACGAACTACGAGGGAACCTCGGGGGTCCCCATCGACGGCCTGCTCCGCAAGGCGGCGTTCTCGCTGCGCTTCGGTGAGATCGAACCGCTGATCTCGGGCAGTCTGACCGACCGGTCCAAGGTCATCTACGTGCGCGACATCCGGGAACGTGTCCGGACGGTGGCACCTTTCCTGACGCTCGACGAGGACCCCTACGCGGTGCTCCTCGACGGTCGCGTGAAGTACGTCGTGGATGCCTACACGGCCTCCACCCACTACCCGTACGCCGAGGCGCTCGACGCCGCAGCAGTGAGCGAGACGCAGCGGGGCTCGTTCAACTACATCCGCAACAGTGTGAAGGCCGTCGTCGACGCCTACGACGGGACGGTGACGCTCTACCTGACCGACACGCTCTACGGCGGGGAACAGGACCCGATCATCCGGGCCTACGCCGAGGCGTTCCCCGGACTGTTCGTCTCCGAGATCCCGGAGTCCCTGCGGGCGCACTTCCGGTACCCCGAGCTGTTGTTCAAGACCCAGACCCAGGTGTGGGGCCGGTACCACCAGACCGACGTCGCGACCTTCTTCAACAACTCGGACCGCTGGGACATCGCCCAGCAGCCGCCGAACACGTCGGGTGGGACGACCATCGAGGAGCTCGATCCGACGCAGCCGACCTCGCAGCTCGACCGGATCGAGCCGTACTACCAGCTCATGCAGTTGCAGCCGGGGGAGGCACCCCAGTTCGTCCTCACCCGGCCGTTCGTGCTGGCGTCGAACGACGACAGCGCCCGGAACCTGACGGCGGTGATGGTCGCGGCCAACGACCCGGCCGACTACGGCCAGCTCACCCAGGTGGTGATGGCCCAGCGGAACGCCGACGGTGAGGTCGTTCCCAACACCCGGGTGGACGGCCCGCTCCGGGCCAACCAGAAGATGGTGACCTACCAGCCCGTCTCCGAGTACCAGTCGCTCGTCGGTCGGTCGGGGTCCCGCGTGCAGTTCGGCAACCTCCTCACGCTCCCGTTCGGTGACTCGCTCCTCTACCTCCGGCCCGTGTACGCCAAGGAGGAGCAGAGCGGCCGCTACGCGCTGACCCGGGTCGTCGTGGCCTCGGGCGACACGGTCGGGTTCGGCGACACGGTCGAACAGGCGGTCGCCGACCTCCTCGACTCCGACCCCGACGGCTCGTCCGGCACACCGACACCGACACCGACACCGACACCGGCGCCCACCCCGACGCCGGACGGTACGACCGCCGCCACCCCGACCGATCTGCTCGCCGAGGCCGACCAGAAGTTCACCCAGGCCGAGGACCGCCTGCGCAGCGGGGACCTGGCCGGCTACGAGCAGGCCGTCGAGGCGGCCCGGGACCTGGTGCGCCAGGCGAACGAACAGTTGGTCGCCTCGGGGTCCACGCAGCCTCCGGGCTGAGTCCGCCACGCAACAGGCCCTTCGCCGCGGGCACCACCCTGACCGGACCCACCGCTACCATGCGTCCGTGTCCTCCCTCACCGGTCTCGTGACCCCGATGCTGGCCGCCCTCGGCATCCTGGACCCCGAGCAGCTCATCTCCCGCGGTGGCTACCTGCTCATCTTCGCCATCGTGTTCGCCGAGTCGGGACTGCTGATCGGCTTCTTCCTGCCCGGGGACTCGCTCCTGTTCACCGCCGGCATGTTCGCCGGGGGTGCGTTCGCCTCGAAGCTGCCCGACGTGCAGTTCAACATCTGGATCCTCGTCATCGGGATCTTCATCGCCGCGGTGGTCGGGGACCAGGTGGGCTACCAGTTCGGCCACCGGGTCGGCCCGGCGATCTTCCGCCGCCCGAACTCCCGCCTGTTCAAGCACGAGAACGTCGAGAAGGCCCAGGCGTTCTTCGACAAGCACGGGCCCAAGGCGATCGTCCTGGCCCGGTTCGTGCCGATCGTGCGCACCTTCTGTCCGATCGTGGCGGGTGTCGGGCGGATGGACCGCGCCACGTTCACCCGGTACAACCTGGTCGGCGGCCTGGTCTGGGGCGTCGGGGTGACCCTCCTCGGCTACTTCCTGGGCGGGTTCGACGTCGTCAAGGACAACTTCGAGGTCGCCATCCTGCTGGTGGTTGCCGTCTCGGCGCTGCCGATCGTCGTCGAGGTCGTCCGGGCCCGACGCCACCGGACGGCGGACGGCGTGGGCTCCGGCCCGCAGGTTTGACCCCGCGGCCCGTTCGAGACTGAACTACCCCCGCACACCCGTGGGCGCAACCTGTCGCGCCCCCACCCGGTGGATCCGGGTGCGTCGAGATGTCGAGGAATGAGATGCCGCAGATGTTCGCCGCCGAGGGCGGCTACCAGATCTTCCAGCTGGGCGGTCAGGAGTGGTTCTGGCTGTGCTTCTCCGCAGCCGTTGCGGTCCTGGCGCTGATCATCGGCTACGTGATGATGCAGTCGGTGCTGTCGAAGGACGCCGGCACCGAGAAGATGGGCGAGATCGCGGGCGCCGTCCAGGAGGGCGCGATGGCGTACATCAAGCGCCAGTTCCGCACCATCCTGATCATCGTCGTTCCGCTGGCCGTCGTCGTGTTCGTGACCTCGACCGAGGTGCTCAACCCGATCAACCAGGACGGCCTGGACCGGTTCCAGTCGGGTCTGTTCCGCACCCTGGCCTTCCTGGCCGGCGCCCTGTTCAGCGGCTTCATCGGCTTCCTCGGCATGTGGCTCGCCACCCGTGCCAACGTTCGGACCGCCGCCGCGGCCAAGGCCGGCAGCATGGACGCCGCCCTCCAGGTGGCCTTCAGGGCCGGTGGCACCATCGGTCTCTTCACCGCCGGTCTGGGACTGCTCGGCGCCACGGTGATCGTGATGGTCTTCCAGAACACCGCCTCGGCCATCCTGGTCGGCTTCGGCTTCGGTGGTTCGCTCCTGGCACTGTTCCTCCGGGTCGGAGGCGGCATCTTCACCAAGGCCGCCGACGTCGGTGCCGACCTGGTCGGCAAGGTCGAGGCGGGCATCCCCGAGGACGACCCCCGGAACCCGGCGACGATCGCCGACAACGTGGGCGACAACGTCGGCGACTGCGCCGGCATGGCCTCGGACCTGTTCGAGTCCTTCGGTGTCGTGCTGGTCGCCAACATCATCCTGGGCGTCACGGCGTTCCGTGCGATCGGCGTGGAGGGCGACGAGGCGGCCAAGGGGCTCATCTTCCCGCTCGCCATGATGGGTGTCGGCCTGCTCGCCTCGATCGTGGCGATCTACTCGGTCCGGGCCCGTGCGGGCGAGACCGATGCACTGAAGCCGATCAACCGGGGCCTGAACCTGGCGTCGATCATCGCGCTCGTCGGTGCGGCCATCGTCGCGTTCGTCTACGTGGGCAACCCGGCCGACGCGGAGGTGTCCAGCGTCGGGCTGCGGATGTTCGCAGCCATCGTCGTGGGTGTCGTCCTGGGCCAGGTGGCCAGCCGGATCACCCAGTACTTCACGTCGAGCCAGTTCAAGCCGGTGCAGGACATCGCCGAGTCCGGTCGGACCGGACCGGCGACGGTGGTGCTCTCCGGCATCTCGTCGGGCCTCGAGTCCGCTGTGTGGGCCGTCGTGGCGATCGCCGTGGCGATCCTCATCGGCCTCGTGCTCGGCGGCGGCAACCTGCTGTTCGCGTTCTACCTGGTCGCCCTGACCGGGATCGGCATGCTGTCGACCACCGGGATCGTCGTGGCCGAGGACACCTTCGGCCCGATCGCCGACAACGCCCAGGGCATCGCGGAGATGTCCGACGAGCTCGAGGGCGAGGCCGAGAAGATCCTGGACGGCCTCGACACCGTGGGCAACACCACCAAGGCCGTGACGAAGGGGTTCGCCATCGGCTCGGCGGTCATTGCCGCCGTGGCCCTGTTCGCCTCGTTCCGCGAGACCATCGCCTCGACCCGCCAGACGCGGGTCGGTGCGGCGCTCAGCGAGATCGACGTCGAGGGCGCCTTCAACTCGGTGGCGATCAACATCTCGGACCCGCGGACCTTCGCCGGGGCGCTCATCGGCGGCACGGTCGTGTTCCTCTTCTCGTCGCTGGCCATCCTGGCCGTGGGCCGCACCGCCGGCACGGTCGTCCAGGAGGTCCGACGGCAGTTCCGGGAGAAGCCGGGGATCATGGACTACACCGAGAAGCCCGACTACGGCCCCGTCATCGACATCTGCACGGGTGCGGCCCTGCGGGAGCTGACCACGCCGGCGGTCCTGGCAGTGCTCATGCCGATCGTCGTCGGCTTCGGTCTGGGCAAGTACGCCCTGGGCGGGTTCCTCGCAGCCACGATCATCGTGGGCGCGCTGATGGCGAACTTCCTGTCGAACGCGGGCGGCGCCTGGGACAACGGCAAGAAGTACATCGAGGAGGGCAACCTGGGCGGGAAGGGCTCCGAGGTCCACAAGGCCGTGGTCATCGGTGACACCGTCGGCGACCCGTTCAAGGACACCGCCGGTCCGGCCATCAACCCGCTCATCAAGGTGATGAACCTGGTCGCCCTGCTGGTGCTGCCGGCGATCATCTCGCTCGAGGGGGACCGGGTGGTCCGCTACGGCATCGCCGGTGTGGCCGGGCTGATCGTGCTCGCCGCCGTGATCTACTCCAAGCAGCAGTCGACCTCGTTCGGTGACGACGAGGCGGCGGCCGCGACCGCCGACGCCTGAGCGGAGGAACCGGACCGCCGCCCCGGACCCGCCGGTCTGTGAGACTGGGCGGGTGGAACCGTCGGGCACCGGAGATCGGGTTGAGGACACCGCCGAGGCGGTCCCCGGGGCGGACGGCGCGGTGGTGCTCGACGTCGCCGACCGGATCCAGCCCGCCGGACGGGTGTTCGCACTCGTGCTGTCCGGCCTCCGGGCGGAGTGCCTCGCCCACAGCGACGGCGTCCTGGCCGACGAGGACCCCGAGGAGCTCCACTCGTTCCGGGTTGCGATCCGGCGGACCCGTTCGCTGCTGCGGGCGGCGGTCGACGTGCTGCCCGAGGCGGACCGCCGGGCACTGCGGGACGAGCTGCGCTGGCTCGCCGACCTGACCTCGCCGGTGCGCGACCTCGACGTGCTGGTGGCGGACCTGCCGGGCATGGCTCGGCGACTGCAGCCCGAGCTGCGGGATGGAATGGCACCGCTGGCGGCCTCGTTCGACGCCGAACGCTCGCTCGCCGTCGAACGGCTCGCCGGCGCGATCCGTTCGGAACGCTTCGACGCACTCCAGCGGACCTGGCACCGATGCGGTCGCGTCTACCTCGTCGGCGCCGACGTTCCGGCAGCGGCGTTGCACCCGGCCGGCCTGGTGGCCGACGCGATGGTGCGCCGATCCGAGACCCGGATGCGTCGGGCGGGCCGCCGGGCGCTGCGCAGCGGCGAGCTCGCGGACTGGCACGACCTGCGCAAGTCGCTCAAGCAGTTCCGCTACGTCCTCGCCGAGGTCGCTCCGCTGTACCCCGCCGGCATGTTCCGTTCGGTCCGAAGGGAGTTGCCGGACCTCCAGGACCTCCTCGGTGGTCTGCAGGACCACCACGTCCAGGCCGAGCTCCTCGTCCGGGTGGGGGCGTCGGCCGGTGGAGAGGCGGCGCTGGCGGCCGGCGTCCTGGCGAACCGGCTCCACCGGGACGTCCACCGGCTGCACCGTCGCTGCGCGGCGACGTGGCGGTCCTTCGACGAGTCGGCGCCCATGGTGCGGCTCCGCCGGGAGTTGGAGGCGGAGCCCTGACCCGGGCCCCACGGCCCGTTCCCCGACGTCACGGGCCCGTGCGAGGCTGTGCGACGTGGAGCACGCAGCCGATGACCACCGGCTCGCCCTGGTGCGGGCCCTGCTCGCCAAGGCCGAGGCGAGCGACTATCCGGAGGAGGCCGAGGCGTTCACCGCCAAGGCCTCGGAGCTCATCGCCCGCTACGCCATCGACGACGCGCTGCTGTGGGCGGACGACACCTCCTCGAGCACACCCGAGGAGCTCCGGCTCGTCGTGCTGGCGCCCTACCTGCCCCAGAAGGCCGTGCTCGTCAGCGCCGTGGCCAGGGCGCAGGGATGCCGGGCGGTGCGACTGCCCGCGCGACCGGGCGAGCGGCGCGAGGTCATCTCCGTCATCGGCTTCCCGAGCGACCTCCGCTGGGTCGAGACCATGGTCACCAGCCTGCTCGTGCAGCTGACCACCGCCATGCTCGAGCAGTCACCGCAGGGGGTGTCGTCGTCCACGTCGGCCGGATGGCGCCGCAGCTTCATCGTCGGGTTCGCCGACACCGTCGCAGAGCGGCTCCATCAGGACCGGGCCGAACGCGCCAGGACGGTGGAGGCCGAGCCGGCACGTGGCTCCGCATCGCTCGTGCTGGTCGAGCGCGAGCAGCACGTCGCCGGGGAGTTCCGGCGACGGTTCCCGCACGTGCGTTCGTCCTGGGCCTCGTCGGGGTCCTCGAGCTCCGGAGCTGCGGCCGGCCGCCGTGCGGGGCGAGAGGCCTCGCTCGCCCGAGGGTCGGTCGGCGGCGTGCGGGCGATCGGGCCGGGCTGAGCACGGTGCCCGGTGCGGTCGACCCGGACGGTCTGGTCGTGCAGGCCGCCGAGGACGAGGCCCTCCCCGACGGCGGCCGTCGCTTCGCCCGCTTCACCGAGGTCGAGGACTACGTCGAGCAGGTGGTGGGCGACCCCTGGTGGAGCCAGACGTTCCCGTGGGCGCCGGTGGATGTCGAGGTTCGGCGTCGTTCCCGGTCCGCCACCTTCTCCGCCGCCCACGTGAGCATCTCCGGTGAGGCGGTCCTGTTCGTCCGGGACGGGTCCTGGGACGCGGTCACGGTGCTCCACGAGCTCGCCCACGTCGCAGCACGCTCGGGCCTGGGCGCCGGCCGCTCCCACGGAGCCGAGTTCACCGATGCGCTACAGGAGCTCTGGCGGCGGCACCTGGGTGTTCATGCCTGGGCCGCGCTCGTTCAGGCCCTCCCGGAACGCAACCCGGCCCGCCACCGGGACCGTCGCCGATCGGGGACCAGCCGGTAGGACGCGGCTCGCTCCCGACGGCCCTTGATCGCCAGGCGACCGGCGAACTCCCAGGGGTCGTCGGGGACGGGCACCTCCGACACCGTCGCCTCCGAGGCGAGCACACCGCTGCGCTCCTCCTTGGCGGCGTCGCAGAGGCGGGCCGCCAGGTTCACCACGTCGCCGATCACGGTGTACTCGAAGCGCTCCGGGGTGCCGACGAACCCGGCGACGACCTCGCCCGTCGCCACGCCCACGCCCGCCCGCAGCTCGACCGCCGAGCGGTCCAGTTCGCGGGGCATCGCAGCTGCAGCACGGAGCGCCCGCAGTGCGTGGTCGGGCTGGTCCTGGGGGGCACCGAACAGGCACAGCGCGGCGTCGCCCTCGAACTTGTTGATCCAGCCGCCTTCGCGGTTGACCACGGCGACCACGATCCTGAAGAAGCGGTTCAACATGGCCACGACGTCGGCCGGGTCCTGCTGTTCGGCGAACCGGGTGTAGCCCTGCAGGTCGACGAAGAGCACCGTGACCTCCCGTCGTTCGCCGAGCCGTGTCGGTTCGCCACCCTCCAGCGCCAGATCGGCCAGACCGGCCATGCCGACCTGGCGCTCGAACAGCTCACGGAGCGTCTCCCGCTCCCGGATGCCGGCCGCCAGGTCGTTGACGCCCTCGGCGAGCCGCCCGAGCTCACCCAGATCGTCGATCGGGATGCGGACGTCGCTGTCGCCCTGCTCGATCCGGCTCAGCCCCTCACGGATCCGGTTGATCGGTCGTGACACCGACACGATCGCGACCGTCATCACGAGACCTCCGGCCAGCGCCCCGATCAGTGCGATCCAGGCCAGGCGGTTGGCATCCAGCGGTTCGGGCGAGATCAGCGGGCTCAGGCCGATCGCCACCAGTGGCACGGCGCTGCCGAGCATCCAGGCGAGCATCAGGCGGGGGAAGATCTCGCGACGGTCCGAAGGGAGGTCGGCGTGCGCCAACGCCTGGGCGTACAGGGGCCGGAAGTGCCCCTCGAGCAGCTGGTAGAGCAGGGTGCAGGTGACCACGCCCGCCAGGGCGATGCCCACCGAGATGCGCTGGACGTCGCGGTTGACGAATCCGAACAGGACGGCCGCCCCGAGCCACGAGACCAGGGCGCTGAGCGTCTCGAAGGTCGGCAGGCTGAACAGCAGGCGTCGCTGCCGGTCGGTCGGCGGGGTGCCGTTGCGGACCCACACCACGGCCCGGCGCAGGACGAGCGCGTTCAGCGGGAGACCCAGCACCAGCATCACGACCAGGTAGACGCCGAACACCGACAGGTTCAGGTCGATGCTTCCCAGCTCGTCGGTCGCCGACTCGGGGAACAGCAACGTGAAGTACAACAGGACGACGAGCACACCCAGGCCGTTGGCGGCGAGCTGCAGCAGGGCGACGCCCCGCACCGTCGTCCGGGCCCGCACCAGGTTGGGACCGGAGGTCTGGCGCTGGCGGAACCGGCGGAGGAGGTGACCCGGTCGACGTTCGGCCCGGTGCGGTCCGCCCGTCAGCTCCCGCGACCGCTCCACAGGTCGAGTGTAGGTGGGTGCCGGCCGCCCGCTCCGGGGCGGCCCGACCTCAGGTCCCCTCGAGGCCCAGCCCGACCGGACAGGACACGCCGGTCCCGCCCAGACCGCAGTAGCCGTGGGGGATCTTCGACAGGTACTGCTG
>CAYMKW010000081.1:0-14008 GCA_964391365.1 uncultured Microthrixaceae bacterium
GATCACCTCCGTTACCTGTCCCAGCACTGCCGGGTGCCCATCTCGGTCATGCCGAACGCCGGCCTGCCCTCGGTCGTCGACGGACGGATGCACTACGACCTGACCGCCGAGCAGTTCGTGGAGCACCAGACCCGCTTCGTTGAGGAGTTCGGCGTCGCCGTGGTCGGCGGCTGCTGCGGAACGACGCCCGAGTACATCCGTCAGCTGGCCGAGGCCGTCGCGGATGCTCCGCCGGCGAACCGCTCGCCGAACTTCGAGCACGGGCTGGCGTCCATCTACTCGCCGGTGCTCCTGGGCGACGACGACGGCGACACCGGAACCAACCTGCTCCTGATCGGCGAGCGGACCAACGCCAACGGCTCGAAGAAGTTCCGCGAGGCCATGCTCGAGGCCGACTGGGACACCTGCGTCCAGATGGCCAAGGACCAGGTCAAGGAGGGCTCGGCCATCCTGGACGTCTGCGTCGACTACGTCGGGCGTGACGGCACCGCCGACATGGACGAGATCGCCAGCCGGTTCGCCACGCAGTCCTCGGTGCCGCTCGTGCTCGACTCGACCGAACCCGAGGTGCTCGAGGCCGGCCTCCAGTGGATCGGCGGCCGGGCGGTGGTCAACTCCGCCAACCTCGAGGACGGCGACGCCGAGGGGTCGCGCGCCGACCGCGTGTTCCGACTGGCCCGGGAGTACGGGGCGGCCGTCATCTGCCTCCTCATCGACGAGGAGGGCCAGGCCCGAGACGTCGAGTGGAAGCTCCGGGTGGCGCACCGACTCCACGACCTGGCCACCGAGCGCTACGGACTCGAGCCCCAGGACCTGATCTTCGACGCCCTCACGTTCCCGCTGTCGACCGGGGACGACGACCTCCGCGGCGACGCCGTGGCCACCATCGAGGCCATCCGCAGGATCAACGACGAACTGCCCGGCGTGTCGACCACCCTGGGGTTGTCCAACGTCAGCTTCGGTCTGAGCCCGGCAGCACGCCACGTGCTCAACAGCGTGTTCCTGCACGAGTGCGTGGCCGCAGGCCTCGAGTCGGCGATCGTCCACGCCTCGAAGATCATCCCGCTCGCGCGGATCCCGGACGAGCAGCGCGACGTGTGCCTGGACCTGATCTGGGACCGCCGCGGCACCGCCGGGCTGCTCGCCGACGGCGACGAGTCCTACGACCCCCTGACCAAGTTGCTCGAGGTGTTCTCCGGAGTCGAGGTCACCACCACGGTGCGCGAGGACCGCACCGACTGGACCATCGAACGGCGCCTGAGCCAGCGCATCATCGACGGCGACCGGGACGGACTGACCGACGACCTCGACGAGGCGCTCGCCGCTGGACTCCCGGCCCTCGGCATCATCAACGACGTGCTGCTCGAGGGCATGAAGGTCGTCGGCGACCTCTTCGCCACCGGCGAGATGCAGTTGCCGTTCGTCCTGCAGTCGGCCGAGACCATGAAGCTGGCCGTCGCCCACCTCGAGCCCCACATGGAGGCCTCCGACAGCGGCGCCGGCAAGGGTCGGATCGTCCTGGCCACCGTGAAGGGCGACGTCCACGACATCGGCAAGAACCTGGTCGACATCATCCTCACGAACAACGGCTACGAGGTCCACAACCTGGGCATCAAGATCGGCATCAACGAGATGATCGAGGCCGCCGTCGAGGTCGGTGCCGACGCCATCGGGATGTCCGGGCTGCTGGTGAAGTCCACCCTGATCATGCGCGACAACCTCGAGGAGCTCAACGAGCGGGGACTGTCGCACATCCCGGTGCTCCTGGGCGGCGCCGCCCTCACGCGCACCTACGTGGAGCGGGACCTGCGTGAGGTGTACGAGGGCCGACTCTTCTACGGGAAGGACGCGTTCGAGGGACTGCGCGTCATGGACCGCCTCGGCGAGCTGGCCCGGACCGGTGAGGAGGACCCCGACTTCGGTCGGGCACCCGGGGGACGGGACCTCCCGCCTCGCACCACCCACGTGGAGCGGGACGAGCCGACCGATCTGCCCGAGCGGTCCCCCGAGGCGGCCACGGACGTCGAGGTCTTCACCCCTCCGTTCCTGGGGTCGCAGATCGTGAAGGGGATCTCCCTCGACGAGATCGCCGGGTTCGTGAACACCACGGCGCTGTACCGCAACCAGTGGCAGTTCCGACCGGAGACGCTCGCCGACGGAACGGTCGAGTCCGACGAACAGTTCAAGGAACGACTCCTCCCGACCTTCCGGGAGCAGCTCGCCGCAGCACGGGCCGACGACCTCCTCGTCCCCCAGGTCGTCTACGGGTACTTCCCGGTGAACGCCGACGGCCAGGACCTGGTCGTCTGGACCGACGACACGCGCACCACCGAGCGCACCCGGTTCCACTTCCCACGCCAGCGGGTCGAGCCGCACCTCTGCATCGCCGACTTCTTCCGCCCGCTCGAGGACGGACGACCCGGGACCGGCGAACCGGACTACGCGGCCTTCCACATCGTCACCATGGGTGCCGCCGTGTCCGAGCGGGCCGCCGAGCTGTTCGCGGCCGACCGCTACCAGGACTACCTGCTCCTCCACGGACTGGGCGTCGAGCTCGCCGAGGCGCTCGCCGAGTACTGGCACCGACGCATCCGCGACGAGTGGGGGTTCGGGGGCGAGGACCCCGATGGTTCGCAGGGCACGCCGGAGCCCGCCGGGCTCATCGGCCTGTTCCGACAGAAGTACCGCGGCGGCCGCTACTCGTGGGGGTACCCGGCGTGCCCGGACCTCGAGGACAACATGCGGGTGGCCGAACTGCTCGGCGCCGACCGGCTCGGCATCACCTGCGACGAGGACACCGGGTTCCAGTACCAGCCCGAGCAGACGACCTCGGCGATCATCTGCCACCACCCGCGGGCCAAGTACTTCGTGGCCCGCTGAGTTCGCGCCGCAGCCGCCCGGCGGGGCGGTACCGTCGCAGCGTGACGAACGAACGACGACAGCGCGGGCTCGAGCGAATGGGCGAGGTGTACAGCTTCGAGGTCCACGACGGCCCCGGCGACTTCTTCGGTTACACCGTCGAGCACCTCTTCGGCGACGTCTGGGAACGGCCCGGCCTGTCGCTACGGGACCGTCGACTCGTCCTGATCGGGCTGATGGTCGCCGAGGGGCTCGACGACACGCTCGGGATCCAGCTCGAGTCCTCGCTCGCCAAGGGCGACCTGAGCGCCGAGGACCTGCGGGAGCTCGTCGTGTTCCTGGCGCACTACGCCGGCTGGCCGAAGGGCGCTGCGCTCAACACGATGGTCGAGACGGCGATCCACCGCCACCAGCGGGCGCAGGCCACCACCGACGAGTCCGTCTGAGCTCGTGTCACCCGGCTCGTCGGTTCACCGACGGGGTGTCGGCAGCGACTGCTCGAGCGTCAGCACCGGGGCGAACAGGTCACCGTGGACCCGGAGCCGTTCCAACACCTCGGATCCGGTGAACCGCAGCGACGACGCGTCACCGGAGTCGGCGCCTCCCGCCACCTCGTCCCAGGTGAGCGGCGTCGACGCCGTCGGCGTCGAGCGACCACGGAGCGAGTAGGCGCAGACCGTCGTGGCGAAGCGGGCGTTCTGCTGCCAGTCGACGAGCACCCGGCCGGTCCGCTCCGACCTCGTCCGGGTCGTGGTGACACGGTCCGGGTCACCGACCTGCAGCAGCTGACCGACGGCGAGCGCGAACTCGGCGCAGGCCTCGTGGGTGGCGCCGGGTCCGAGGGGGACGTACACCTGCAGCCCCTTGGACCCCGACGTCTTGGGCCAGGCCTGCAGGTCGAAACGTCCGAGCACCTCGCGGACCCCCAGCGCCAGCCGGGCGCAGTCGACGACATCGGTCCCCGGACCCGGATCCAGGTCGAACACGCAGGCCCGCGGTGCGTCCAGGTCGGCGGCGAGCGCCATCGGCGTGTGGATCTCGAGGGCGGCCAGGTTGGCGGCCCAGACCAGCGAGGCACGGGAGTCGAGGACGCAGTAGCGGACCGACCCCTCCGGCCCACCCGGACCCGTCGCCTCGGGGATCCACGGCGGCCGGTGCGACGGGCACCGCTTCGTGAAGAACGACTCGCCGTCCACACCGTCGGGAAAGCGACGGAACGTCACGCACCGACCGGCGGTGTGGGCCACGAGCCACTCGCCGACGGCCTCGTAGTAGTCGACGACGTCGAGCTTCGTCGTCCCGGTGGCCGGATACAGCACCTTGTCGGGGTGCGAGACGGCCACCGTGAGGCCGTCCACGGTCCGTTGCACCGTCGACGCGGCCGGCGTCGGTCCCGGCTCAGGCACCCGACAGGACGGCACGGGCGACCAGGTCGGTCCCGAACGCCGTGAGGATGGCGAGGTAGAGGAGCCCCGTGGCGGCCATGACCGCTGAGTAGTAGCGCTCCTTCAGCGCGAGGCGGGTGACCACGACCAGGACCCCGGTGGTGACGGCGCACGCCAACCAGAACCAGCCGAGCATCCCTCCGTAGCCGTCGTCGACGGACCCCGTCAGGACCGACACCATCCCCGGGGGGACCAGGAGCAGCGCCACCTCCACCGGCCACAGCCACAACAGCCAGTGGACGAGTTCCAGAAGCGGCGCCCGGGGCAGGCCCGGCTGGGTCAGGTACCAGTGGCCGAGCAGCATGGCGTCGCTGACGCAGCCGAGGAAGGCCGCGCCGACGAGCGTCCTCGCCACGGAGAGCCACACCGGGTCACCGGCGGCGACCCCTCCGGCGAGGAGTCCGAGCAGCCCGATGGCGGGAGCGACCAGGTCGAGGGCCGGCGGGAACTCGGGGGCCGACCCGTCGAAGCGCTGCTCGGCGCGCTCGATGCCGGTCATCTCCTCGACCCTGGCCGAGCGCACCGCGACCCGCTCGCGCTGGTGGAGCACCCCGGCCGCCCGGCGGCGCCAGGAGACCCAGCCGACGGCAGCGCAGGCCACGGCGACGCCGAGGGCCGCGGCATCGCGGACGGGGACCGGGTCGTAGCGGAGCCCGACCACCAGGGCACCGAGGGCGAGCAGCCCGTAGACACCGCGGAGCAGCCAGCCGTAGCCGAGCGACACCTCACGACGTCGGGTCGTGACCCAGCCGAAGGCCAGGCCACCCACGCTCCACTGGAGCAGGAAGGTCGCGACGTCCAGGTTCACCGACTGCGAACCTAGGCGAGCGCGGTCCGCGAGCGTCAGTCGCCGGGTCGCTCAGCGATCGGCGTCGAGCGCCCGGTAGATCGAGTCCACGAGCGTCACCCGCCGGAAGGTCAGGGCGGTGTCCGCATCCAGCCCGGCGTTGAACAGCACCGCCACGGCCACGTCCGACTCCGGATCGGCGAAGGCGAAGCTCGTCCCGCCCTGACCGGCGTGACCGAAGGCCTCCGGCGAGGGCCGGTTGCCGAACACGTGGGTCGACAACGGCGTCATGAACCCCAGACCGAACCCCGCCTCCCGACCGAGGGTGGAGTCGTGGGTGATCGGGGTGCGGACGGTGACGGCATCCCGGAGCAGGTCCTCGGGCAGCACGACCCCGGCGCCGCCCAGGTCGCCGAGCAGCCCGGCGTAGAACCGGGCCAGCGACGACGTGCACCCGTAGGCGCCGAACGCCGGGTTCCACTCACCGGCGGTCTCCGGGCCCACCTCGGCGAGCAGGGGCACCGGCTGGTGCATCGTCAGGTCGAAGGTCGCCGAGATCCTCGGCCCGACCTCCGGGTAGGCGGTCTCGTCGACCCGGAGCCAGAGGTCGTCCGACGGCACCCCGTAGGGGTCGAGCACCGCGCTCCGACAGAACCGGTCGAACGGCTCGTCCGACAGCGACTCGATGGCCTCACCGAGCAGGAACCAGCCGCCGAACTCGGCGTAGGCCCGGTCCAGCCCGAACCGCCACACGGCCGGCGGCTCGGCGGCGTGGAGCCAGCCCGGTCGGCTGCTCGGCGGGAGGACCCGGGCGAGCACGGTGTTGATCGCGTGCAGTCCGGCGGTGTGGTTGAGCACCTCGGCCACGGTGCGCTCCGCGATCCACGGCGTGGTGAGCCCGTCGACCACGTCACCCAGGCGGTCGTCGAGGCTGAGTTCGTCCGCAGCGATGAGCTGCAGGATGGCGACCGCGACGATCGGCTTGGCGGTGCAGTAGAGCGCCGCGAGCGTGTCGGTCCGGTACGGCTCGTGCCGGTGTGTCCGACCGGTTGCCACATCGACGAGGACCTGGCCACCTCGCAGCACCGTCAGCTGCGCGGCGGTGTGGAACAACCCCTCGGCCGCCTCCCCCGCGATCCGCTCGACCAGTTCGATGAACGAGTCGTCGAGTCGGCCGCGCACGCCGGGCAGGCACTCGTCCTCGATTCCGGCTCGCGTCGGGTCCACGGGCCGACCCTAACGGGGAGGGCGGTGGACCCGGCGATCAGGCGTCGGCGAGCAGCGACCGGGCCACGGCCGAGATCTGGATCTCGTCGGTGCCCGCGTAGATCTGGAGCACCTTGGCGTCACGAGCCAGCTGCTCGACCTCGTACTCGGCCATGTAGCCGTTGCCCCCGAACAGCTGCACCGCCT
This sequence comes from uncultured Microthrixaceae bacterium, assembly GCA_964391365.1. Classification (GTDB taxonomy): domain Bacteria; phylum Actinomycetota; class Acidimicrobiia; order Acidimicrobiales; family Microtrichaceae; genus SXMI01. The sequence continues at coordinate 6,505 of CAYMKW010000081.1, forward strand.
CGAGGGCCACGTCCGTGGCCGCCTGGGCGGCGTACAACTTGGCGGCGGACGCCTCGGCGTAGCCCATCGGCACCCCGGCGGCCGTCATCTCGATGTGGCGGAACACCAGGTTCTGCAGGTTGATCCGGGCGACCTCCATCTTGGCGAGCTTCAGCTGGATCAGCTGGAACTGGCCGATGGGCTGGCCGAACTGGACCCGGTCCCGGGCGTACTGCAACGAGAGCTCCAGGCACCGGTCCACGATGCCCAGCGCCATGGCGGCCACGCCGGCCCGCTCCATGGAGAACGTGGCCTTCGAGGCCTCCCGCCCGCTCCGACCGGAGTAGGCGTCCAACGACTCGCCGAGCAGACGGTCGAAGCCGACCCGCACGTCGGTCAGGAAGAGCTGGCCCGTGGGCGACGAGTGGATGCCCATCTTGCGCAGCGGCCTGGACTGCTCGAGGCCCTCCATGCCGGAGTCCAGCACGAACTGCACGATGCGACGCTCCTCGGGCGGGTTGCCCTCGTCGAGCTTGCAGATGAACACGATCGTGTCGGCGTGCGGCCCGTTCGTGATGAAGGTCTTGGAGCCGTTGAGGACGAACTCGTCGCCGTCCAACCGAGCCGTCGAGGCCATGGACCCGAAGGCGTCGGACCCGGAGTTGGGCTCGGTGATCGCCCAGGCGCCGACCTTGTCCAGCGTGAGCAGGTCGAGCGCCCACCGCTCCTTCTGGGCGATCGTGCCCTTGGAGTTGATGGCCGATGCGGTCAGCCCCATGGACACGCCCATGGCGGTGACCATGCCGGGACAGACCCGGCAGAGCTCGATGATGGGGATCATCGTGAACGCCACCGAGTTCGGATCCCGGGTGCCGTCGCCCGATTCCTCGGCGACGGCCTCACCGGCCTCGATCGCCCGCTCCCGCTCCATGCGGCGCTTGAAGGAGTCCCGCGCCATGGCGTCCATGCCGAAGGTGGAGAACAGCTTGCGGAGCAGGTCGTAGGGAGGCAGGTCGCCGAACTCCAGCTCCTCGCGATGGGGTCGGATCTCCCGGTCGACGAAGTCGCGCACCGCCTGGCGCACCATCTCCTGCTCCTCGGACCACTGGAACACGGCTGCCTCCTGGGAGTTGGGGGATCGGAACCCCGACAGCCTGCCGGAACTTGACCGCACGGTCAAGGAGCCGAAGGTCACGGAGCGGACGACCGGTTCAGGCGGCGGAGGGACCGTCCTCCGCCCCGATCCAGGGGGCCACCTCGCCCCACCAACCCAACTCGGGCGGGACCACGGCACAGGCCCGGTAGGTCGCCACGTAGGCGGGGTCCTGGACCAGTCCGTGCAGGAGGAGCATGAGGGTCCAGCGGCCGTCCACCGCCCCGCCGTCCTCGATCGCCTCGAGCGAGGACAACTCGCCGGTCCGCATCCGGAGGTAGTTCCGGAACGACATCGACACGAACAGCTCGGGTGCCTCCGCAGCCGGCGAGCCGGGCTCCGGGGCCGCCCAGTCGTCGACCATCCGGGCCGTGCGCAGGCTGTCCTGGTAGCGGATGTCCGCTCGCTGGACCCCCACCGGCGTCGTGGTCAGCTGGTACCGCAGTCGGAGCGTGGCGTCGGGAACACGCTCCACCGCGGCGAACCCCGGGTCCTCGAGCTCGTCGTCCATCGGCAGCGGCACGGTCCGCTCGCCGAGTCGCAGGCGGGTCGCGGCGAGCCGCTGCGGCGTGGCCACGTCGGTCGGGCAGGGGTCGAGCGGGTCGCCGTGACGGACGAGTGCCCACGGTCCCGGTGTGTCGTCGAGCTCCCACTCGACGAGCCGGCCCGACTCGAACCGCTGGTGGTGGTGGACGACGGAACCGTCGGCCTGCACGGCGTCGTGGTGGACGACGCCCGTGGCGTAACCGGGCGGGACCGGCGGCGCCGAGGCCACCGGCGCCGTGGCCGCCGACTGCTCCCGGTAGCGGGCGATCAGGCCCACGAAGCGCTCCCCCGCCGCTCGGCGACCCGCCCGAGCGCCGCCCGGTACGACTCGGCGGCGTGGTGGCTCGAACGCGTGAACGGCGACGACTCGACGTGGACCAGGCCCAGTTCGAGTCCCACCCGGGCGAACGACTCGAACTCCTCCGGGGTCCACCAACGCGCCACGGGGAGGTGTCGGGACGTCGGGCGCAGGTACTGGCCGATCGTCACGATCTCCACGCCCACGGCGACCAGATCGGCGAGCGTGGCGTGGATCTCCTCGAGTTCCTCGCCCATGCCGACCACCAGGCCGGACTTGGTGACCGCACCCGACGCCGCCGACCGGGCGAGCACGGTCAGCGACCGGGCGTACCCCGCCGAGGGGCGCACCGCGCGCTGCAGGCGCGGCACCGTCTCGACGTTGTGGTTGACCACCTCGGGCCGGGCGTCGAGCACGACGTCGAGGGCCTCGGCGTCACCGCGCAGGTCCGAGATCAGCACCTCGACGGTGCAGTCCGGCGAGCGCTCACGCACGGACCGGACCGTCCGGGCCACGTGGGCCGCTCCACCGTCGTCCAGGTCGTCGCGGGCCACCATGGTGACCACGACGTGGTCGAGCCCCATCCTGGCGACCGCCTCGGCGACCCGGTCCGGTTCGGACGGATCCAGGGGTTCCGGTCGACGGGTGTCGACCAGGCAGAACCCGCAGGCGCGGGTGCACCGCTCCCCGCAGACCATGAACGTCGCCGTCCCCTCCGACCAGCACTCGGACAGGTTCGGGCAGCCCGCCTCCTCGCAGACCGTGACGAGCGACAACTCGTCGACCGTCCTGCGGGTGGACCGCACCGCCGGGTCGTGACGGACCGGAGCGCGCATCCACTCGGGCTTCCGCTCGCGGATGTCGACGCCCCCGGACACGCCCGCTCGGGCGAGTCGGCCGACGAGACGCACGGAGGTCGAACCGGACACGGCGTCGCCACCGCCCGACCGGGAGAACTCCGACAGGTCGGTGCCGTCGAGTGCCGGACGCCAGACCACTTCCGCGCGCTCCCAGTCCACGGGGGACCACGCTGCGACGAACCGCTCGACGAACGAGTCGGCGATGGTGCGCAGGTCCAGCGCAACACCTTCCGCGGCGAGCGAGGTCACGCCGTGCTCGCTGATGCCGCACGGCACGATCGCCGCGAAGTGGTCCAGGTCGGGGGCCACGTTCAGCGCCACGCCGTGCATCGTCCGGCCGCCGGAGATCCGGACGCCCACCGCGGCGACCTTGCGGGGGTGCGGTCCGTCCGGGTCGACCCAGACCCCTGGGAACCCGGGCAATCGCCCGACCGACTCCACACCGGCGTCGCGCACGACATCGATCAGCACCTGCTCGAGCAGGCACACCCAGGCCGGGGTGTCCGGCAGGCTCCCGCCCCCCTTCCCGGGCAGTGCCACCAACGGGTAGGCCACCAGCTGCCCGGGACCGTGGTACGTGACGTCGCCACCCCGGTCGACGTCGACCAGCTCGAACCCGGCGCCCTGCGGGTCGACGAGGACGTGGTCCGGGTCGGCGTGACGGCCGGCCGTGATCGTCGGCGGGTGCTCCAGGAGCAGGAGGTGATCGTCGGGGGTGTACCCCGATGCGGCCCGCTCGACGGCGCGAGCGTGCAGGCCCCGTTGGAGCGCCCACGCCTCCCGGTACGGGACGGTGCCGAGCCACCGAACCCGGAGCGTGGCCGCCGGCATCAGAGCTCCGACGACCAGTCCCGGGTCTCGATGATGTCCCGCAGACGCCCCATGAACGCCGCCGCGTAGGCGCCGTCGAAGGCCCGGTGGTCCCAGGCCAGCGTGAGGTTGCCAACCGAGTGGATGGCGATCGACTCGCCGCCGACCCCGTCGTCGACCACGACCGGCCGGCGGCGGACGCCATCGGTCGAGAGGATCGCCACCTGCGGCTGGTTGATGATCGGGATCACGATCTCGGTGCCGTAGCTGCCCGAGTTCGAGATCGTGAACGTGCCGCCGGCCAGTTCGTCCGGACCCAGTCGACGGGACCGCGCCCGATCCGCCAGGTCGTGGATCCCGTGCGCGATCGCCCGCAGACGCTGCTCGTGGGCGTCGCGGACCACCGGAGCGAGCAGACCCTCGAAGTCCAGGTCCACGGCGATGGCCAGGTGGACCTCGTTGTGGATGACGAGCGAGCCGCCGTCCACAGCGGCGTTCATCCGCGGGAACTCGTGGAGGGCGTCCACGACCGCCCGGGCGACGAACGGGAGGTAGGTGAGCGAGAAGCCCTCGTCGGCGCGGAACTGCTCCCGCACCGCCCGGCGGACGCGATCGACCCCCTCGAAGTCGACCTCGACGATCGTGACGGCGTGGGGCGAGATCGCCTTGGAGGCCACCATGTGCTCGCCGGTCAGCTGACGGATCTTGTTCAGCTCGACCACCCGGTCACCAGCACCGTGGTGCATCGGCGCAGGATCGGCGACCGCCCGGTCGACAGCTGCCGGAGCCGGAACCGGGGCAGGTGTGGGGGCGGGCGCCGGGGCGGGTGTGGGGGCGGGCGCCGGGGCGGGTGCCGCCGACTGGGCGTCGATCGCGTCGTAGACGTCCTCGCGGGTGATCCGGCCGCCCACGCCGGTCCCGGTGATCCGCGACGGGTCCAGTCCGTGCTCCTCCACGAGCCGGCGGACGAGCGGCGAGAGCAGCACGCCACCGTCACCAGGTGCTGGAGCCGGTGCGGGTGCTGGAGCCGGCGCGGGTGCGGGTGCGGGTGCGGGTGCGGGTGCCGGCTCGGCGACCGGCGCGGGTGCGGGTGCGGGTGCCGGCTCGGCGACCGGCGCGGGTGCTGGAGCAGGTGCAGGTGCAGGTGCAGGTGCAGGTGCGGGTGCAGGCTCCGCGACCGGCGCGGGTGCTGGAGCCGGTGCGGGTGCAGGCTCGGCGACCGGAGCCGGAGCGGCGCCGGCACCGTCGAGCACGGCGAGGACCGTTCCGACGTCGACGGTGTCGCCCTCGGGCACCCGGATCTCGCTGAGCACGCCGCCGGCGGGCGCCGGAACCTCGGTGTCCACCTTGTCGGTCGACACCTCGAAGAGCGGCTCGTCCTCGGTCACGGTGTCGCCGACCGCCTTGAACCAGCGGGTGATCGTGCCTTCCGTGACGGACTCACCGAGCTGGGGCATCACGATGTCGGTCATGTCGATCCTCCTGGGTCCGGGTCGGCACTCCGTCGTCCCGGCGCGGCTCCGTGCCGCAGCCTACGCGCCGGGGCAGCCGGCCCCGACCCGGCGCTCAGCCGTGCAGGGAGCGGCCCGTGAGGGACAGCACGGTCTCGCCGAACAGCTCGCTCAGGGACGGGTGCGGCTGCACGAACGCCGCCACCTCGTCGACCGTCGCCTCCCAGTTCACCGCCAGGTAACCGCCGGACAGCTGCTCGGTGACCCAGGGGCCCACCATGTGGACACCCAGGATCCGCCCGGCGGTGCCATCCGGGTTCCGCTCGGCGATCACCTTCACGAGCCCATCGGTCTCCCCGATGATCATGGCCCGACTGTTCGCGGCGAACCGGTGCTTGCTGGTGACCACCTCGAACCCGCGCTCGCGTGCCACCGACTCGGAGTAACCGGCGAAGGCGACCTCCGGGTTGCAGTAGATGGCCCACGGGACGAAGTCGTTCGCCACCGGGGCGCCGTCCTCCCCCAGCACCGAGCGCACGACGCTGATCGCCTCGGCGAAGGCGACGTGCGCGAGCTGCGGCGAGTCGATCACGTCGCCGATCGCGTACACGCCCTCGGCGTGGGTCCGGTAGTGGTCGTCGACGTCGATGTGGCCCCGGTCGGTGAGCTGCACCCCCGTGCCCGGCTCGAGCAGCCCGTCGGTGAGCGGGCGCCGGCCCACGGAGACGACCACCAGTTCGCAGTCGATCGTGTCCCCGCCGGCGAGCCGCACCGTCGTGCCACCCGAGGCGTTCGGGGTGTGCCCCTCGACCGACACCCCGGTGCGGACCTCGATCCCCTTCTTCTTGAACGACTGACCCACCACACGGGTGACGTCCTCGTCGCAGCCCGGGAGGATCTTGGGGAGCGCCTCGAGCATGGTCACCTGCGAACCCAGGTCGGCGAGCGTCGAGGCGAACTCGCAGCCGATCGCACCGCCGCCGACGACCACCGACCGGAAGGGCACCTGGGTGATGTCGAAGAACTCGTCCGAGGTCACGACCGGACCGCCGGGCTCGAATCCGGGGATGACCCGCGGCACCGACCCGCTCGCCAGGACGACGGCGTCGCCCGAGATCGACGTCCGGTCGCCGTCCGCGCCGACGACGTTGACGCTCCGGCCCGCGCCCAGGGTGCCGGTCCCGGCGAACACGTGGACCTTCCGACCCTTGAGGAGCTGCGAGACGCCGCCGAACAGCCGATCGATCACCTGCTGCTTGCGCTGCAGCACCACGTCCCAGTCGAGCGCCTTGGGCTCCACCACCACGCCGAACTCGCCCGCCGACTTCACGGCCCGGACGACCGCTGCGGTCTCGAGGAACTCCTTCGCCGGGATGCACCCCCGGTGCAGGCAGGTCCCGCCCACCTTGTCCCGCTCCACCACGGCCACCGAGAGTCCGGCCGAGGCCGCGTAGAGGGCGGCGCCGTAGCCCCCGGGCCCGCCGCCGATCACCACCAGGTCGAAGTGCGTCTGTTCCACGGGCGGAGCCTAGCGACGCCGTCGCTGCCGATCGGACCCCCGACCGGGAGGCGCCGGACTCAGATGACCTGGGCGGCCTGGACGGCGAAGGCGACCAGGACGGCGAGTCCGCACAACAGGGCCAGGATGATCAGCGTCCGGGTGCTCACGCCCGCCAACCTAGATGGCGCGGCCGGCCGGTCCGCTAGCGTCCTCCGGGTCGTGGACGTCGAGACGAGGAGGTCCCGTGCGGGACGCCCTGGGTGAGGTGCAGTCGGTGGTCGTGCTCGGCGGGGGGTCCGACATCGGCCGCGCCCTCTGCGTGCGACTGGCCCGGGGCCGCTGCGACACGGTCGTCCTGGCCGGCCGCCCCGAGGACCACATGGACGTCGTCGAGGAGGCGGTCCGGGCCGCCGGGGCCTCGGACGTCGAGCAGGTCCACTGGGAGTCCACCGAGCCGGCCACCCACCAGGAGGTCGTCGACTCGATCTTCGACCGTGTCGGTGACGTGGACCTGGTGTACGTCCCGGCCGGCATCCTCGGCAGCCAGGCGGCGTTCGACAGCGACCCGGCGTTCGCCGCCAAGGCGGTCGAGATCAACTTCGCCGGACTCGTGTCGTCCTGCCTCGCCGTGGCCTCGCGGATGCGGGCGCAGGGACACGGCACCATCGTCGTGATGTCGTCGGTGGCCGGTGTGCGGGCACGCAAGGACAACTTCGTCTACGGGTCCACCAAGGCCGGGCTCGACGCGTTCGCCCAGGGCCTCGGCGACTCGCTCGTCGGCACCGGCGTCCGGGTCATGGTCGTGCGACCCGGTTTCGTCCACACGAAGATGACCGAGGGCATGGACGCCGCCCCGTTCTCGACGACCGCCGAGCAGGTGGCCGACGTGATCGTCAGCGGCCTCGC
>CAYMKW010000082.1:0-13863 GCA_964391365.1 uncultured Microthrixaceae bacterium
GGTGACCGGCAGATGCAGTTGATGGGTGTGCTGCTGGTCGGCTGCCTGTTCCTGGCGGTCTACCTGTGAGCGGTCCAGCCGGGTTCGAGGCGACCGAGGAGCTGCTCGCCGGGTGGGGTCGGACCGCACCGACCCACGCCACGGTCGTCCACCCCCACACCGTCGAGGCGGCCGCCGACCTCGTGGCCGACACCAACGGACGGGGCATCGTGGCGCGCGGGTTGGGTCGGGGGTACGGCGACTGCGCCCAGAACGCCGGCGGCACCGTGCTCGACGGTCCGAGCCTGTCGGGGATGATCGACCTGGACTGGGAGCGGGGCATCGTCCGCGTCGGGGCCGGGACCAGCCTGGACGACCTGATGCGGTGGCTCGTGCCGCTCGGCTGGTTCGTGCCGGTCACCCCCGGGACCCGGATGGTGACGGTCGGCGGGGCGATCGCCGCGGACATCCACGGCAAGAACCACCACGTGAAGGGCTCGTTCGCCGAGCACGTGCTCGGGCTCCGTCTGGTCGACGGGACCGGCGAGGTGCACGAGGTCACACCGGACGGGAACCCGGAGGTGTTCCGGGCGACCGCCGGCGGGATGGGGCTGACCGGCGTCATCGTCGACGCCACGGTCCGGATGACGCCGATCACCTCGAGCCTGATCAGCGTGGACACCGACCGCACCGCCGACCTGGACGAGGTCATGCGCCTGATGGTCGAGGGCGACGCCGACTACGAGTACTCGGTGGCCTGGATCGACCTGATCGCCACGGGCCGCAACATGGGTCGCTCCATCCTGCAACGGGGCCGGTTCGCCACCGGTGACCGGGCCCGGGCGGCCGGTCACGCCGATCCGCTCGGTTACGCGCCCAAGCAGCTGCCGTCACCGCCCGACCTGTTCCCATCGGGGCTGTTGAACCGCCTGACGGTCAGGGCGTTCAACGAGCTCTGGTACCGCAAGGCGCCGACGGTCCGTCGTGACGAGCTGCAGACGATCGAGCAGTTCTTCCACCCGCTGGACATGATCGCCGAGTGGAATCGGATCTACGGGCCCCGGGGCTTCCTGCAGTGGCAGTTCGTCGTCCCCGACTCCGCCGGCGAGGTCGTGCGCATCGCCGTGGAGCGCCTGTCCGGGTCGGGCGTCTCGTCGTTCCTGGCGGTGCTCAAGCGGTTCGGCCCCGGCAACGAGCACTACCTGTCGTTCCCGCGGCAGGGGTGGACCCTGGCGTTGGACATCCCGGTGCTGCCCGGCCTGGACCGGCTGCTCGACGAGCTCGACGAGTTGGTCGTCGAGGCGGGCGGCGCCGTCTACCTGGCCAAGGACAGCCGGGTCCGACCCGAACTGGTCCCGCTCATGTACCCCGAGCTGGATCGCTGGCGGGAGGTGCGTTCCCGGCTCGATCCCGAGGGTCGCTTCCGCTCCGACCTGGCCCGCCGGCTCCGGCTCTGCTGAGCACCAGCTCTCGGAGCACCTCCGGGGCGAGGTCGGCGCCGTTGGGCCACACCACGGTGCCCAGTTCGCGGTCGACCGAGACCGAGGCGAAGTACCCAACGTCCTTGAGCGGCTCGAACATCGGCCCTCGGGCGGCCCGGATGCGAGCGGCCAGGTCGACGTCGCCAACGACGCCGTCGGCGAAACGGAGTCGGAGGCGGTGACCGCCGAGGTGCTCGGCGCCGGTGATGTCGTCGGAGTCATTCATGGCAGCGGCTCGATGCTCACCAGCGGTTGCTCCCGCTCGGCGCGATTCCAGTTGTCGGTCAGCTCGTCTCGGTGCAGATCCGTCCAGTCCCGAACGAGGGTGAGCGCCCGGCGCGGAAGGAATCCGTGCAGCACGTCGCCGGTCGAGATGGTGATCTGGGCCCGATGGTCACCGTACCGCGCATGAACGTGCGGCGGTGGGTGGTCCCCGTAGAACATGGCGACGACGACGCCGTGGAACGCAGAGATCCGGGGCATGGCCGGAACGTACCGACGGCGTGCGACACCGTCGCTCCGACCTGGCCCGCCGGCTCCGGCTCTGCTGAGCGCGGCGCCGACGGGCCGGTCGGTGGAGTTCGTGCCGGCCGGGTTCAGCCGCCGACGTCCGCGGCGTACGCGTCGAGCGCAGCCTGGAACTTGGCGTTGGCCCCGTCGAGCGCCGGCTGGATGGGGGCGTTGGACAACATGACGTTGTCCATGGCCGTGCGGACCTCGGTGCGGAACGAGTTGTACGGGCCGATCACCGGACCGGGGAACTCGGGGTCGAGCGACTTCAGGCTCTGGTAGGCGACGTTGAGCCCCTGGCCCTTGGGGGTCGAGTTGAACTCCGCCTGCAGGGCCGGGTCGTCTGCGGCCGACTGGAGGATGGGGAGGTACGAGCCCTGCAGGGTCCAGGCCACCTGGTTCGGGGTCTGGAGGAAGAACTCGAGGAAGTCCCAGCCGCCGGCGATTGCCGCGTCGTCGGGCCCGTCGACCAGGTACCAACCGGAGCCGCCGATCTGACCCTTGCCGGCGCCGGTGATCCCCGGCGTGGGCCCGAACGCGATCTTCAGGCTCTGGTCGACATCGGCGTTCACGCCCTCGGACGACAGGGCCGACTCGTCGACCTGTCCCGACAGGAGCGCGGCGACCGTCGAGATGGCGGTCGAGGTCTGGATCAGCATGGCCGAGGTCTTGTTGTTGATGGCCAGGTACTCGTCCACACCGCTCGCCGTCGACGGGATCGCCTTCAGGAGCCCGTCGGCGACCATGCCCTGGAGCCACTCCATGATCTTGGTCGTCTCCGGCTGGAGCAGCTCGGACTGTGTGGCGAGCCCGGCCCGGCCGTTCTCGTTGTTGACCAGCGTCTTGCCGTCACCGGTCATCCAGTGCTCCAGGTACCAGGAGTCGACCTTCATGACGAGCGGCGCCTGCAGGCCGGGGATGTTCGCGGCCTTCATCTGCTCGGCGGTGGTGCGCAGCTCCTCGAGGGTGCCCGGGAGCTTCGTCGGGTCGAGCCCGGCGGCCTTCATGATGTTCTCGTTGGCGTAGAGCACCGGGGTCGACACGCTGAACGCCGCCGGCCACAGGATGCCGTCGACCGTGTAGGCGGCGGTGACCGCCGGGAGGATCGCGTCGTAGACGGCCTCCGAGCCGGGGTCGGCCGCGATGCACGACGACGCCGGCACGACCGTGCCGGAGTCGATCATGAACTGCGTGGTCGTGTCCTCGGTGAGGACGATGTCCGGCAGCGACGCCGGATCGGCGAGCCGGTCCTCGTACTTCTTCAGCAGCTCCTCGTAGCTGCCCTGGGACTCGACCAGGACCCGCACCTTCTGCTGGGAGGCGTTGTACTTGGTCGCGAGCTCCTCGAGGGTCGTCTTGGTCAGGCCGGCGTAGGCGTGCCAGACCGTGACGTCGACCGGTCCCGCTGCAGACTCGAGGGCGGCAACGGGGCACAGGGACGGATCGACCTGGGCCGACTGCTCCTCGCCGCCTCCGCCGGAGCCGCCGGAGCCGCCGGAGCCGGACTCCTCGCTGTTGCCGCCGCAGGCTGCGGCCAGCAGGGCCAGGGCGGCCACGGGGGCGAGCCACCAACGTGAGCGGCGTCGCCTCGGGTCGGATGATTCGGAACGGTGCATGGAGGTGCTCCTGTCTGGTGTGCGGGGGAACTCAGCCCTTGACCGCGCCGGCCGTCAGGCCGCGGATCATCTGGCGTTGGAAGAAGATCAGCAGGGCGAGCAGCGGCAGTGCCGCCAGGATCGCCGCGGCGAAGCCGATGTTGAGCCGGTCGACGCGGTCCGATCCGATGCTGCGGAGGGCGACCTGCACGGTCTGCCAGGTCCGCTGGTCGGTGGCGAACCGCGGCCAGACGTACTGGTTCCAGGCGCCCAGGAACGCGATCACCACGAAGCTGCCGATGATCGGCTTGGTCATGGGGACGGCCACGCGGAACAGGAACCGGAGGTGGCCGTAGCCGTCGAGCTGGCTGGCGTCGAGCAGGTCGCGTGGCACCCCGGCGAACCCCTGGCGGATCAGGAAGATGCCGAACGCCGTCGCCAGGAACGGGACGGTGAGGCCCTGCATGCTGTTGAGCCAGCCCAGGTTCCGGACGGTCTCCAGGTTGGCGATCAGTGTGACCTCGATGGGCAGGAGCAGCGTCCCGATGACGACGACGAACATCGCCGTCTTGCCGGGGAAGTCCAGGAACGCGAACGCGTAGGCCGCCAGCACGGACGTGATCAGCTGCACCACGACGATGATGACGGTCACGAGCAGTGACAGCGTCATGGCCCGGCCCAGGTCGGCCTCGGTGAAGGCCTTGATGAAGACGTCCCACTCGACGTCGACCGGATGGAGGGGCTGGCCCTGCTTGACGTACTCGAGCGGGTTCGACAGCGCCCGCAGGATGAGCATGTAGATGGGAAACAGGATGATGAGCGACAGCGCCGTCAGGACCAGGTACCAGCCGATGTCTGCGGGCCGGACCCGGCGCTTGGCGGTCGGGTGGAGGGGGGTGGCCGGCTGGACCGGGGTGTCGGTCGGCTCAGTCGCCATAGTGCACCCGCTTGGAGAGCAGTGAGTACTGGACCGCCGCGACGACGGCGGTCAGCGCGAACAGGCCGATCGACAACCCGGACCGGACGTCGAGCGAACGGGTGCCCTTGGGGTCGGCGATCTTGTAGAGGAGCGTCTCGGTGCTGTCGCCCGGTCCGCCACCGGTCAGGAATTCGATCTGGGCGTACGCCTGCAGCGCGCTGATGACGAGCACGACGGCCAGGAAGAGCAGGGCGGGGGAGATGAGCGGCACCGTGATGCGGAAGAACCGGCGGGTGGCACTGAACCCGTCCAGGGTGGCGGCCTCGGTGAGTTCGTCGGGCACGGCCTGGAGCGCCGCCAGGATGACGATGAACGTGAGCCCGAGGTTCTGCCACACCGTGGTCAGGGCGACGGCGAACATGGCCGACCTCGGGTTGTTCAGGCTGAGCCAGGGCACGTCCTTGAAGTAGCCGACCTCCGGGTTCACCAGGGTGAAGAACACCACCGAGGCGACGGCCACCGAGGTGGCGACGGTCGAGGAGAAGACCGTCTGGAAGATCTTGATGCCCTTGAGTCGACGGTGGGCGGCCACGGCGAGCAGCACGCCGAGCCCGAGCCCGAGGGGCACCGTGTAGACCATGAACTGGAACGAGTGGAGCAGGCCCGAGGTGAAGTCGTTGCTGGTCAGCGTGTCCCAGAGCTGCCCGAAGCCGACCCAGGTGGCCTCCTTGTTCCGGAACCGCGGCTGTCGGTGCGTGGCGTACCAGAAGAGCCGGTAGAGCGGGTAGTACGCGAACGCCGCGAACAGCAGCACCGCCGGCGCCAGGAAGGCGTAGGCCATGAGGGCATCACGGGTGCGCCGTCCGCCAGTGCGGGACGGACGACTCGTCCCCCCGGGGACGGCGAGGTCCTCGGCAGCCGCCTCGGCTGAGGGCATGTCGCTCACCGGCGGCTCAGTTCGTCCGCCAGGTGGTGGCCTGGTCGAAGAGGTGGACCCGATCGGCGTCGACCGTCAGGTGGACGGGCTCGCCGACCCGGACGTCGGGGCCGTCGCTCGGCTCCCGGACGACGAGGCGCTCGCCGCCGCAGCGCACGATGACGTGTCGTTCGTGGCCGAGCAGCTCGACGTTCTCCGCCAGGCCCTCCAGGTGCGACGGCGAGGTGGCGACGTGCAGGTGCTCGGGCCGCACGCCGGCGACGACCGCGGCTCCCTCCCGGGCGGTGCCCGGGTCGGCGACGGGCACGATGCCGGCGGTGGTCTGCACGGCGGCGCCGTCGGCGGCGTTGACGGCGGTCCCCGGCAGGGTGTTCATGGGCGGGCTGCCGATGAACCCGGCGACGAACAGGTTGGCCGGCCGCTCGTAGACCGCCTGGGGTTCGCCGACCTGCTGCAGTCGGCCGCCGCTCATGATGGCGATCCGGTCCGCCATGGTCATGGCCTCGACCTGGTCGTGCGTGACGTAGACGAACGTCGTGCCCAGGCGACGGTGCAGCTCGACGAGCTCGAGTCGCGTCTGGGTGCGCAGCTTCGCGTCCAGGTTCGACAGCGGCTCTTCCATGAGGAACACCTCGGGGCGACGGACGATGGCCCGGGCCAGGGCGACCCGCTGGCGCTGGCCGCCGGACAGCTCACCCGGCTTGCGGCTCAGGTACTCGCTCAGTCCGAGCGTCTCGGCCGCCTCGGCGACGCGGCGCGAACGTTCGCCGGCCTCGACCCGGGTGCTGCGGTTGGCGACGAGTGGGGACTCGATGTTCTGGGCCACCGTCATGTGCGGGTAGAGCGCGTAGCTCTGGAAGACCATGGCGATGTCCCGGTCACGGGGCGGGACATCGTTGACGATCCGCTCGCCGATCTGCAGCGTTCCGTCGCTGATCTCCTCGAGTCCGGCGATCATGCGGAGGGCCGTCGACTTCCCACACCCGGACGGGCCGAGCAGGACCATGAACTCGCCGTCGCGGACGTCCAGGGTCAGTTCGTCGACGGCGACGACGTCGCCGTAGCGCTTGGTGATCCGATCGAAGGCGACCCCGCTCACCGGTTCCGACCCTTCATCGATGGTTGATCGCTGCTGCGCACGTCGTCACTGCTCGGCACGATGGCGTTCGCTCCCTGCACTGCTCCGGTCGCATGACCGCGGGTCCGGCCCGGTGGGCGCAGGATAGGTCAGCGCAGGGGCGTGCGTCAGCGTCAGCGGCGGTCGCGGCCCGGCTCGGTGGACCCGTTCGCCGGGAGTTCACCTGCGGGCCATCCGGGCCCGGGTGGCGGGACCCCCAGCACCTGGTGCAGGGCGTCGACGAGCCGGCCGGTGGCGCGGTCGGTGTCGACGACCGGGCTTCCCTCCCGGTCGCGCACCCGGTACCGGCTGCGGCCGGTCCGGTCGACGGCGGCGTCGATCCGCAGGTCGCCCGGATGGTCGGGCGAGCTGCCGGCCACGGCGACCGCGAGGATGGTCGTCCCCGGTGGGGCGCTGAGTCCGGCCAGCGCATCGACACCTCGGCCGTCGGTCGGCCGCAGCGGCCGCACGGCGAGCCCGGGGCGGCCGGACGGGGTGGGGCCGACGGCGGCGAGGAGCACCCCTGCCTCGAGCCGGCCGATCAGGTCGAGCAGTTCGTCGACGTCGGGCCCGGGCTCGCCCCGACGCGGGGTGTCGTCATCGGTGTCGGCTGACGGTTCGTCGGCCACGGGTGGTCCTCCGCTCGAGGGGATCGGGGGACCAATGGTCCGAGCCCGCCGGGGGCGGGGGTCCGGCCGATGGTGGGTCGGATCGGTCGCCCTGTCACGCCCCGAGGTCGGGCACGGCGGCCCGGTCGACCCACCGGGCGATCTGGGGCCAGCGTCGGGCGACGAGGGACCGGGCCAACCGAGCGTCGCTCAGGACGTAGTCGTGCAGCTCCCGTCGGCCCAATTCGTGGATGCGTTCACGGTCGACCTCGACCGGTCGCTCACCGACGAGCCGGGCGAGCGCCTTGAGCCCGCAGCTCAGGCCGAACGTGCGACCGACGTCGGCCCGGTACGGCCGCAGGCCATCGAGGTGCCGGTGGTCGAACCAACTCGATTCGCCCGTCCGGTCGTCGGTCGTCAGGCCGATCGGCACGCCGAGCCGGTCGGCGCGTGCGCGCAGGAACGGGAGGTCGAACCCGCGTCCGTTCCAGGTGACGAGCACGCCCGGGGCCAGGTCGCGCAGGCGGTCGTCCAACCGTCGGAGGAGGGCGGCCTCGTCGGCCGGGGTGACGGGCCCTGCCGTGGTGGGGTCCCCCAGGTCCAGCACCTCGTCGGCTCCGGGTCCGGCGATCGCCACGGCGACCACTGCGGAGCGGGAGGGATCCAGGCCGTCGGTCGTGGTGTCGGTCTCGATGTCGAGCCCGTAGAGGGGCACGTCGTCGACTTCCTCCAGCACGGGCGCATCGTAGGAGCGGGCTGCGACGTGGCGGGCCGGCGGCCGCTCAGCCCCGGATCCGGACCAGTCGCCCGGCGGTGTCCCGTCGTTCGCCACCGAGTTCGACGAACGGCGACCCGGCCGCCCACTGGGCGGCGCGCACCGCCAGGGCGATCGCGTCGAGCACGTCGTCCCCGGCCGCGCCGGTCGGAATCGCGGCGGGGCGGGTCCACCGGCGCTCAACGTGACGGTGCAGGGCGAGGAGACGTTCACGGCGTCCGGCCGGTGTCCGCTTGGCGTGTCGCATGGGAGCGCCGGCCAGGGTCGTGAACGCCAGCTCCGGGTGGGTCTCGACCACCCGGTCACCTCGTCGCCGTCCGAGCCGGCCGAGCGCGGCGTCGAGTTCAGCGATCTTCGGGACCAGGTGCCAGCTCTGCAGGGACAGTCCGGTCCCGGTGGCGCGGCGCTGGCGCCGGAGGGCGTCGTCGAAGTCGGTCGCCTCGAGGACCGAGCGTGCAGGGGTCGGGAACACCGAACTCCGCCTGGGGCCGAGCAGCGCCCGACACTCCCGGTCGCAGTGCCGGGGCCCGTCGTCGAGCAGCCCGACCGGCATGTCGATCGCAACGATCGACAGCGTCGGATCGGCGACCACCGGTCCGATCGTGGCCGCCACCGTGACGGCCTCGAGGGCGAACGGCTCGACCGTCGCCACGGCGACCACCCAGCCCCGGCGGCAGCCGTCCACACCAGCCACCCGGTCCGGCGCCGCCCGCTCGTCCCTCCGGGGTACCACGGGCCGAGACTACGGCGGGTCGGGTGGTCCGGTCCGAGCGAGGTCGGCCGGTACGATCGCCGGGCCGGCGAGATGCGCCGGAACATCGAGGAGTCCGGTCCGTGGCCCGCCACCTGATCACCAGCGCGCTGCCGTACATCAACGGCGTCAAGCACCTGGGCAACCTGGTCGGCTCCATGCTGCCCGCCGACGTGGCCGCCAGGTTCCTGCGGGCGCAGGGTCACGAGGTGCTGGCGATCTGCGCCACGGACGAGCACGGGACGCCCGCCGAGATCGCGGCGGCCGACGCCGGTGTCCCCGTCGCCGAGTACTGCGCCACCCAGCACGTCGTGCAGCGGGACCTGGGCGACCGGTTCGGGCTGTCCTGGGACCACTTCGGCCGGACCTCCCGACCCCAGAACCGGGCGCTCACCGACCACCTGGCGGCGCGGCTGTGCGCCGAGGGATTCACGGAGATCCGCACCACCTCGCAGGTGTACTCGGTCGCCGACGGCCGCTTCCTCCCGGATCGCTACGTGGTGGGGACCTGCCCGAACTGCGCCTACGAGCGGGCGCGTGGCGACCAGTGCGAGCAGTGCGGCAAGCAGCTCGACCCGACGGAGCTGATCGAGCCGCGGTCGGCCATCTCGGGCTCGACCGACCTGGAGGTCCGCGACAGCGCCCACGTGTTCATGCGCCAGTCGGCGCTCGCCCCGAGGATCCGCTCCTGGGTCGACTCCCGCACCGACTGGCCGACGCTGACCCGTTCGATCGCCGACAAGTGGCTCGACGAGGGGCTGCAGGACCGGGGCATCACCCGGGACCTGTCCTGGGGGTTCCCGGTGGACCCGGAGGTGTTCCCCGAGGCTGCAGGCAAGGTGTTCTACGTCTGGTTCGACGCGCCGATCGGCTACCTGGGCGCCACCCGGGAGTGGGCCGACGACCGGTTCCCGCCCGAGCGGGCCGAGGCGGAGTTCGACCGTTGGTGGCGCACCGACCGCGGCGCCGACGACGTCACGTACACCCAGTTCATGGGCAAGGACAACGTGCCGTTCCACACGATCGGGTTCCCGGGAACGCTGCTCGGATCGGGCGAGCCGTGGAAGCTCGTCGATCGGCTGAAGTCGTTCAACTGGTTGACCTACGAGGGCGGGAAGTTCTCGACCTCCGAGCACCGGGGCGTGTTCATGTCCGACGCCCTCGAGCTCCTGCCCGCCGACTACTGGCGTTGGTACCTGATGGCCAACGCGCCCGAGTCCGACGACACCGATTTCACCTGGCCGCTGTTCGGCGACGCCGTCAACAAGGACCTGGTCGGTACCTTCGGGAACTTCGTGAACCGCACCGTGAGCCAGGTCGTGCGGCACTTCGGCGAACAGGTCCCCGCCGGGGGCGAGCCCGGTGCCGAGGAGGACGCACTCGAAGCGGCCGTGTCGGAACGTCTCGGGGAGTACATCGGCCACATGGAGCAGCTCGAGTTCCGCAAGGCGGCCGGGGCACTCCGGGCGCTGTGGGCCGAGGGCAACGCGTACCTGGAGCAGCGGGAGCCGTGGCGGACCATCAAGGTCGACCGTGACCGCACCGCCTGCACGCTGCGCACCGCACTGCAGCTGGCGCTCGTGGATGCCGTCGCCGCCGAGCCGTTCATCCCGGCCACCGCCGGCCGACTGCGCACCTGTCTCACCGACGCCGGCGCGGCGCCGGGTTCGATCGGCGCCGGTGCGGCGCCGGGTTCGATCGCCGCCGGCGCGGCGCCGGGTTCGATCGGCGCCGGTCTGCCCGCTGCGGCCCGCGACGCCCTGGCCCCGGGGCAGGCGTTCACCCCGCCGGGGTTGCTGTTCGAGAAGCTCGACGACGACCGACTCCAGGCATGGGCCGAGCGGTTCGGTGGCACCTCGACCGGCCCGGAGGCCGCCGCGTGACCACGACGACACCGCCGACCGCCCGTCCGACCCGCCGCCCCCGCCCGGAGCTGACGAGGAGCCCGTTGGCCCGGGCCCTGCTGCGGGCTCGGTTGCAGCTCCTTCGGGTGCTGGCCCTGTTGCTGCTGCTCGTCGTGAGCGGCGTGACGGTCGGTCTGCTGGTGTCGTTCCCGGTGAGTCGGGTCCAGTTCAACACGAGCGGTGCGGTGCGGTTGGACCAGGCGAACCTGGTCGGCAAGGCCGATGCCCAGGCGGCGCTGGTGGCCCAGGAGGACCTGGCGGTGGACTGGGTCCCGGGCGACGAGGAGCTCGGTGCGTTCGGCGTCCTCGGCTCCTCGTTCTGCGGCACGACGGTGCCCCTCCCCACGGGCCTGTCGAACGAGAAGGTGGCGGTCTTCCAGAACCCGGCGACGGGCTCGACCCTGATCAGCGAGTCGCTGCGGGTCGACAAGTGGCAGGCGGCTCGTGACTACGTGGCGGCGGTCGACCGGGCGCTCGATGACTGCGACGAGTTCTACCAGGCGAGCTTCGGCGGTCCGATCCGGTCGCGCATCGAGGACCCGCCGGGCAGCCAGGCGATCACCGACTCGGTCGGCGCCACCTACCGTTCGCTCGAGGAGCCTCCCGGTGTGACCGAGTGGTCGATCCTGGCCGTCGGTGACCTGCTCTTCGCAGTGTCGGTGGGCGGACCGACGGAGTCGTCCCCGTCGTTCCTGGACACCGTCGAGAACCGGATCCTCACCCGGGTCGATCCGGACGACTTCGCCCCGTCGGCGTCGAGCACGACGACGTCGGTCGCCAACGATCCGACTGCGACGACGGCGCCACCCGGGGACTGATCCGACCGTCCCGGCGGCTCAGAGCTGGTCGTCGATCAGGTGGAACGCCTCGGCGAGACCCACGCCGGCCCACGCGCCTGCGGCGACGGCCAGATCGTGTTCGCGTCGTCGGAACGATTCGTAGGGGTCCGTTGCGTCGGCTGAGCGGCTGTGGTGCAGGTGGGTGGTCTCGTGCTGGCTCTCGTGCGCCAGGAGCGCAGCGACCTTCCGGTCCAGGTCGTCCGGGGTGAACGACTCGGCGTGGTCGGCGACGTCCGGTTCGAAGAGCAGGAGTGCCGACGGCCGGTGCGGCTCGAGTCCGTCGTCGAGCAGGTCGCGGGCGAACCACGGGTCACGGGCGGCGACGATCCCCTCGACGCACAGTCGCCCGGCGGCGGCGTGGTCGGGGTGCAGCCGGTAGCGGGTCCACGGGTCGTGGCCCAGGACCACTCCGGGCCGGACCTGTCGGATGATCCCGGCGACTCGGTCCCGGAGCGGGACGTCGGAGCGGAGTTCGCCGTCGACCTGATCGAGGAAGGTCACCTCGCCCCCGCCGAGCAGGTCGGCGGCGCGCTGTTGCTCACGGCGGCGGGTGGCCACCAGCGCCGTCTGGTCGGCAGTGGCGTCCCAGGTGCCCTTGGACCCGTCGGTGAGCACCAGGTGGTGGATCCGGGCGCCCAGCCGGGCCCACTTGGCCAGGGTTCCGCCGCACTGGAACTCGGCATCGTCGGGGTGGGCGACGACGACGAGCGCGACCTCCGGGACCTCCAGGTCGACGTGCCGGGGCGCCGCGGCCCGGTGGATGTCGGCTCGTCGGACCACGTTCAGAGTGTGCCACCCGGTGCGGTGTCGTTGGGCAGGTCGCCGGGCAGGTCGTCGGGCAGGTCGACATCCCACGCCAGGTCCGGGTCGTCGACGACCACCGACGGGAGCCCCAGTCGTTCGGCCTCGTCGACGTGGGCGGCCGCCGACCCCGGTCCGTAGCGGAACCGGAAGCCCACCGACGCGGGCAGGGACAGCAGGTTCGTGCCGTCGGAGCGACGATCGGGGACCACGAGCACGGTCCGTTCGTCGGCGTCGCCGAGGTGTCGGTCGAGGACCGATCGGATCGCACCGGGGCGGGCCAGGTCACCCGGGGCGATCGTGATCCGTCCGGTCCCGGCCCGGGCGACCACCCGGCGGGCCTCGGTCAGGTCCTCGATGAGTCCGCCGGCGTGCGGCTGGAGGACCGATGCGCCGAGGCGGCGCGCCCAGTCCGCCACCTCATCGTCGGTGCAGACGACCACGACGGGGAGGTCGCCGGCGGCCCGGAGCACGCCGCCGGCGAGACGCTCGGCGAGCGAGCGCCGGGCTGCGGAGTCGAGCGAGACGGCGAGGCGCTCCTTGGCCTCACCGAACCCCTTGAGCGGCAACAGCAGCACGTGGGCGGGCGTCTCGACCTCACGACTCCGATCGGGCACGTCCACCACACCCCAGCGTAGGGTTCCCGGCCATGCGGATCCGTGTCGCCGTCGTCGGGGGTGGTTCGTGGGGCACGACCGTGGCCAACCTGGCCGCGCAGCAGGTGCCGACCGTGCTGTGGGCGCGTCGGGTCGAACTGGCCGACGAGGTCAACGGACAGCACACCAACGAGCGGTACCTGCCCGGCTTCCGCCTGCACGAGGAACTGCGTGCCACCGCCGATCTGGCCGAGGCCGTGTCGGGCGCCGACGTGCTGGTCATGGGAGTGCCGTCGCTCGGGTTCCGCAGTGCCCTCGAGGCCTGCGCCGAGCACGTCCGGGCGTGGGTGCCCGTGCTGTCGTTGACCAAGGGCTTCGAACAGGGCAGCCGACTGCGGATGACCCAGGTCATCAACGAGGTGCTGCCGGGTCACCCGGCCGCGGTCCTCACCGGCCCGAACCTCGCCAAGGAGATCCTGGCGGGCGACGCAGCGGCAGCGGTGATCGCCAGCCCCGACCCGGTCGTCGCCCAGCACCTCCAGCGGATCTTCCACCAGAACCTGTTCCGGGTCTACGTGAACCCCGACGTCGTGGGGTGCGAGGTGGCGGGTGCGCTCAAGAACGTGGTCGCCATCGCCGCCGGGATGGCCGACGGCCTGGGTGCGGGCGACAACACGAAGGCCGCGGTCATCACCCGGGGTCTGGCCGAGTTGTCCCGACTGGGCGAGGCCATGGGCGGTCAGTTCGCCACGTTCTCCGGGCTGGCCGGGATGGGTGACCTGATCGCGACGTGCATGTCCCCGCAGTCGCGGAACCGGTTCGTGGGCGAGGAGCTGGGTCGGGGGCGCACCATCGAGGAAGTGATCGAGGAGATGAACATGGTGGCCGAGGGCGTGAAGTCGTCCCGCGTCGTGATGGAACTCGCCGACGAGTTCGGTGTGGACATGCCGATCGCCTCCGAGGTCTTCGCCGTCTGTCACGAGGGCCGGTCGGCCCGTGACGCCTACCGCGGTCTGATCCGCCGTCAGGCCGGCGGCGTCGAGTTCACGGC
>CAYMKW010000083.1:0-11192 GCA_964391365.1 uncultured Microthrixaceae bacterium
GCGGGTTGCCCCGACCAGCGCACCTCCACCTCGGTGAACGAGTTCGTCGCCACCGGAACCGGGTTCGGCGTGACGGTGATCGACCCCTGCGCACCGGCGGGCGAGCCGACCGCGAACACCGCGCAGGTGACGACGGCGAGCATCACCGTGAGCGCAGCGAGCCCGCCGGCCCCCTGCGCCCTACCGGCCCGCACGCGCCCGGTGCTGCTCACGCCGGCGAGCCGACGGTGTGGCGACGTCGCCACCACACCGCACCGCCGGCGGCCAGAGCGCCGACTCCGAGCGCCAGCGCCGGTGTCGGGAACTCGGGGATCACCGGGTCCGGACCGCAGCCACGCCACTGGAGCGAGGTCGACAGGTCGAACGGGAACAGCAGCGGACCGTGCCAGATCCCCGTCGGTGAGATCACCTGCGGGGTGATCGAGGCGGCGGTGCCGGCGAGCAGGTCGAACTGCTGCGGGTTGCACCCCTTGGTGAAGCTGACGACGTACGTCCCGGGTTCCTGCAGGGT
The DNA here is from genome assembly GCA_964391365.1 of uncultured Microthrixaceae bacterium. Taxonomy (GTDB): domain Bacteria; phylum Actinomycetota; class Acidimicrobiia; order Acidimicrobiales; family Microtrichaceae; genus SXMI01. The sequence goes on from CAYMKW010000083.1 coordinate 512, forward strand.
GATGGACGTGCGCTCGACCAGCGTCTGTGGCCAGGCGGTCGAGTAGCTCGGCATGGCGTAGACCACGGCGGTGGCCCCGACGGGGGTGCAGAGTCGGCGGGCGAGCGTGATCCGGATCCGGAACTCCTGGGGTGTGCTACCGGCGGAGTGGATGACCTCGAACGGGAACGCTGTGCAGCCCGGGGTCGCCGGGCCGGGCGTGAACGAGGTCGCGATCGCCGACGGTGCCGTCGTGGGAGCAGGGCCCGGGGCCTGGGCCGACGCCGGGGCGGCGCCGATCGCCCCGCTGGCCGCAACGGTGGCCACGAGCGCGACGGCGATGGCTGCCCGCCTGATCGCCGCCGTGCCTCGCCTGGTGCGCATGAGCGCCGTCTCCCGTGAATCAGACCGCCGTCGGGCGGTCCCGTCCGCACGGTACGGAACCCGCCTGAACGTTGGTGGTCCCCCGGGTGAACCCCCGGTGACCATTCCCACCGCAGGGACACCGGCGTCGCGAGCGGGGTACGTCCCGCGCGCCAGAGCCGTGGAACGCCGCGGCTCCCCGTCACGGGCCGGCCGTGCAGCGCTCCCCCGACCGGCCTACGGTCCGGGATGAACAGACCGGGCCACACCACCCGGCCCGGGATCGGAGGATGACGGTGGACGAGGGAGCAAGGACCGGACCGGCGGCCGACGACCGCGTTGGCGACCCCGATCTGGACCTGGTGCTGGAGCGTGTCGTGTCGGCATCGCCCGACGACCTCTGGCGGGGCTGGACCGAACCGGCGCTCCTGACCCGCTGGTTCACTCCGGCCCCGTGGGTGACCGTCCACGCCGAGGTGGATCCCCGACCGGGCGGCGCCTTCCGGACCATCGTCCGCTCCCCGGAGGGCGAGGAGTCCGACGGCACCGGCTGCGTGCTCGTCGCCGAGCCGGGCCGGCGGTTCGCCTGGACCAACGCACTCGGTCCCGGGTTCCGGCCGGTCGAGCTCGACGACGGCGACTTCCCCTTCACCGTCGAGTTGACCTTCACCCCGGCCGAGGGCGGCACCCGCTACCGGGCGGTCGCCCGTCACGCCGGCGCCGGCACCGCCGCCATGCACGCCGAGATGGGGTTCCACGACGGGTGGGGCGCGGCGCTCGACCAGCTGCTCGGCGTGCTCGCCGCCGACTGACCCCAAGATCGCCGACCGAGAGGACCCACCATGCGCTTCCAGCTCTCCACCGACCCCCGGGGCGTCATCTTCATCGACCCCGATGCCTACACGGACCCGGCCGAGTGGCACCGGGTCGCCGCCGAGCTGCGGGCGGAGTCGCCGGTGGTCCGCGTCGAGGCCGAGGGTTGGGAACCGTTCTACGCCCTGACCCGGCACGCCGACGTGTTCGACGTGTCCCGCCACCACGACCTGTGGCACAACACGCAGAAGTCCATGCTCATGGACGAGTTCACCTGGCAGTTCATCCTGTCGCTCGGCATCGACCCGAAGACGCTGATCCACATGGACGGCGACGAGCACCGCGACCACCGTGCGGTCACCAACGACTGGTTCAAGCCGGCGGCGGTCCGTCACCGTCAGGCCGACATCGACGCGATCGCCGAGGAGTACGTCCAGAAGCTCGCCGACCTGGGCGGCGAGTGCGACTTCGCCCAGGACGTGGCGGTCCCCTACACGCTCCGGGTGATCATGAGCATCTTCGGGATCCCGCCCGAGGACGAGCCGGTCATGCTGCGCCTCACACAGGGCATCTTCGGCGCGGCCGACCCCGAGTACCTGGGCGACCTGACCGACCCGGCCGAGTTGGGCACCTCGGCCATCGCCGAGTTCGGCGAGTACTTCGGTGCGCTGGCCGCCGACCGCCGGGCGAACCCGACCGACGACCTGGCCACGGTGATCGCCAACGGGCAGGTGCAGGGGTGCCCGCTCGAGCAGCACGCCGAACTCTGGTACTTCATCATCGTGGCGACGGCCGGCCACGACACGACCTCGTACGCGCTGTCGGGTGGCCTCGAGGCGCTGCTGCGTCACCCGGACCAGCTCGCGGCACTGGGCGATGACCCTGCGCTGGTCACCAACGCCACCGAGGAGATCATCCGCTGGACGTCGCCGGTGCGTCACTTCATGCGCTACGCCCAGGAGGACACACAAGTGCACGGCGTCGACGTCGCGGCCGGCGAGCGGGTGCTGTTGTCGTACTGGTCGGCCAATCGGGACGAGGACGTGTTCGCCGACCCGATGAGCTTCGACATCACCCGGCCCGATGCGGGCGAGCTGATCTCGTTCGGCGTGGGTGCCCACTACTGCCTGGGTTCGCAGTTCGCCCGCCGGGAGCTCCGGTCGTTCCTGCCGAAGCTGCTGGCCCGTGTCGACGACCTGCAGCTCGCCGGCGTGCCCGAGTGGACGGCGGCGAACTTCGTCGGCGGCGTCAAGCACCTCCCGATCAGCTACTCGATGCGCTGACCGGGGCATCGAGTAGCTGACCGGGCGTATCCTGCGACCGTGATTGACGACGCAGCACCGACGACCCCGACGGAGCGGGTCCGGGCGACCGGGGCGCCGATCACCCCCGAGTCGATCCTCTGGCGGACCGCGGCGGACCCCCGCAGCATGCTCACCGGCATGGCGGCCGGCATCATGCAGCTGATGCTGCCGGGGCTGGGCGCCGGCGTGACCGACCACTCGAACTTCTTCGACGATCCGTTCGACCGGATCGATCGTTCCATCCCCTACATCTGGGGGAGCATCTTCACCTCGGACGACGACGAGGGTGACCGTCGGGGCCGGCAGATCCGGGACTTCCACCCGGACATCAAGGGCACCGACGACCAGGGCCGCCGCTACCACGCCCTCGACCCCAACGTCTTCTGGTGGGCGCACGCCACGTTCACCTGGGAGTTCCTGCGGGCACAGGAGCTCTTCTTCGTCCGGCCGCTGTCACGGGCCCGACGCGAGCAGCTCTACGCCGAGACCGTCACCTGGTACCGCCGGTACGGCGTCAGCGAGCGACCGGTGCCCCCGACGCTCCGGGACTTCCGGATCCGCTTCGATGAGATCTGTCGGACCGAGCTGGAACTGACCCCGGCGGTGCGCTGGGTGATCGACCCGAGCGCGAACCCGAGTGCGAAGGGCGCTCCGCTGCGCCTGCCCGGCCCACTGTCGGTGCTGAACGGCGTGGCGTCGCACTTCGGCAGCGAGCTGCTGCGGGTGATCGTCTACGGGTCCATGCCCGACGTGGTCCGTCGCCGGTTCGACTTCCCGTGGTCGACGTCCGACCGGGCCGCGTTCGTGTGGGTGTGCGGTGTCCTGCGGTCGTTGGAACCGGCGGTCGCGCTCGGCGCCCTGTCGGAGCTCTGGCCCGAGGGCACGCCGCACCCTGCGCCCGGAGACCTGGACCGGATCATCACCTCGGGACCGAACCTGCGACAGCGCGCCCTGCAGCGCGCCGCCGCGGCCACCAGCTGAAGGCGACGGCCGCCCGCTCCGCCCACCTGCCGAGCACCGCAGGTGCTGCCGCTGCAGCGAGGCGTCAGGCGGGGCACCCGAGCCGGGTCTGACCGGCCCGCTGTAGCCTCCGGCGGTGAGATTTCGGCGGGACGACGTAGTCGGTTGGGGCCTCCACGCGCTGGTCGTGGCGGGCGCCACCGCTGCGGTCGCCGTCGACCGTCGGCTCCGCCGCAGCCGGTTCCGCAGCGTGCAGGTCGGTGCACCAGCCGCCAGTGTCGCGTTCTACGGACTGATCTGGGCGGTCGAGTCCCGGCAACCCGCCCGCGCCGACTGGCGGCCCGACGCCGCCGAGGCCCGCACCGACGGGATCTTCCTGGGCTCCGTCGTCGCCACCCAGTTGGTCGCCCAGACGCTCGTCGCCCCGGTGCGGCGACGCATGAAGCGAACCCTGGGCGTGCACCGTCTGCCGACACCCGTCGGGGTCGCCGTCGCCGTGCTCGCCTACGACCTGGTGCACTCGCGCCTGCACCACCTGGGCCACCGTTGGGGTCCGGCGTGGCGGTTCCACTCGGTGCACCACAGCCCCGAACGCCTCTACTGGTTCAACGCAACCCGCTTCCACACCGCCGAGATGTTCCTCGACATGACCCTCGAGACGCTGTTGGTGTCCACGCTCGGCCTGAGCCGCGACCAGCACGTCGGTTACGACGCGGTCCGGGGCCTGTACGGGCAGTTGCAGCACTGCAACATCCGACTGCGGAGCGGCGCGCTGGACCACGTGTTCTCCACACCGGACCTGCACCGCTGGCACCACTCGACCGTCTACGACGAGGGCGACACCAACTACGGCGCCATCACCTCGATCTGGGACCGGGTGTTCGGCACGTTCTTCCGGCCGACGGACCGGGTCGGGCCCGATCAGGTCGGCATCGGCCGCATGCCGGACTTCCCGCAGGGGTTCGTGGAGCTGGAGCGGGCACCGTTCGAGTGGGCGGCCATTCGCGAACGCAACGCGGCCACCTGGTTCGACGACGACGCCCGCACCGCCTGAGCCGGCCGGCGAACCCGTCGCCCGGGCCCGCCACACGGGTGCCGCAACCGGCGGCTCAGTCGACGAACCGACTGGTCAGCCGGCCGACCAGCCCCGACCGCCCGGGCAGCAGCCGAGTGAGCGCGCTGACGGCGTGCGCATCGGGTCCGACCACCACCCGAGCCCGGTTCCGTTCCACGCCCCTCACGATGGCCCGGGCCACCGACGACGGCGGCCGCATGACGACCGGCGCCAGTCGGGAGCGGCCCATCTCGGCCAGGCGCCCGGCCTGGTTGCCACGGGCGGACTCGGCGAAGTTCGTGTGGATGGCTCCGGGGCACACGACGGTGACACCGACTCCGGTGGTGACCAGTTCGGCGCGCAACGCCTCACTGAACGAGCGGACCGCCCCCTTGGTGAGCGAGTAGCTGACGTTGTGGGGCAGGCCGAGCAGGCCGACCATGCTGGAGAGCGTCACGACGTGGCCCTCGTCGGCGTCGAGCAGCGCCGGCAGGAACGCCCGCACGGTGTGGACGACGCCCCACACGTTGACGTCCACGATCCAGTGCAGGTCCTCGACCGACTCGGCGGTGAACTCGCCGGCCGAGGTGACCCCGGCGTTGGCGACCACCACGTGGCACGCACCGTGGGCGCTCACCACCTCGGCCGCGGCCGACTCCACGGCGTCGCCGTCACGGACGTCGACGGTGTGCGCCGACGCCCGGCGGCCAGCGGCCCGCACCAGCCGGGCGGTCTCCTCGGCGGGCTCGGCGGACACGTCGATCACCGCCACATCACAGCCCTGTTCGGCGAACGCCAGCGCCGTCGCCCGGCCGATACCGCCGCCGGCGCCGGTGAGGGCCACCACCCGGCCGCTCAGGTTCCTCATGCCCGAAGCGTCGCACAGCCGGCACCGTGAGCAGGTGGTTCCACCCAGTTCGGCGTCACCCGCAGCGCCCTGCCGATACCGTGGTCGACACAGGACAAGGGGGTCGCCGTGTCGACCAGCAGTGAACTCCACACCATCGAACTGCACGGCACGCAGGTGGCGTACCGCACCGCCGGCGATGACGGCCCCGTGCTGTTGCTCATCCACGGGATGGCCGGCTCGAGCGACACGTGGCTCCGATGCATCGACGACCTGGCCCGCACCCACCGGGTGGTGGCGCCCGACCTGGTCGGCCACGGCGCATCCGACAAGCCACGGGGCGACTACTCGCTCGGCGCGCAGGCATCCATGCTGCGCGATCTTCTGGTCGCGCTCGACCACGACGGCGCCACGGTCGTCGGACAGTCACTCGGCGGTGGCATCGCCATGCAGTTCGCCTACCAGTACCCGGAGCGCGTCGAGCGGCTCGTGCTGGTCTCGGCCGGAGGGTTGGGCGACGACGTGGCGTTCGTCCTGCGGGCGCTCACCGCTCCGGGCGTGGACCTCGTCCTGCCGCTCGGGTTCCAGTCGTTCGTCCGCAGCGGTGTGGAGACGGTCACCGGCTGGTTCGGCCACCTGGGCCTGAAGCCGTCGGCGGCGACCATCGAGATCTGGCGGTCGCACACCTCGCTGATCGACGCCGACACCCGGCGGGCGTTCCTGCACACGCTCCGGTCGGTGGTCGACGTGCGCGGCCAGCGGGTCAGCGCTGCCGACCGCCTGTACCTGGCGGCGCACGTGCCGACGCTCGTCGTGTGGGGTGACGCCGACCCGATCATCCCGGTCGAGCACGCCCACGCCGCCCAGGAGCTCATGCCGGGCAGCGAGCTGGTAATCATGGAAGGTGTCGGGCACTTCCCGCACTGCGAACGGCCGCGCGAGTTCGCCGACCTGGTCTGCGACTTCGTGGGCCGCACCGAGCCGGCCGAGCTGGACCCGGGTCACCTGCGCACCCTGATCGCCGCCCGCTAGCGCGTCGGATCGACGTCACACGTCGATCGGGTTGGCCACGTGGAGCCCACGCCGTTGAGCGGCATCGCACAGGGCCGAATCGGAGCTGGTCAGGATCTGTGCTTCGACGACCAGGGCCGCTGCGAGGTGCACTGCGTCGTAGCCCCGGAGGCCGTCCTCCTCGGCGAGGTCGGCTGCGGTGGCGACGAGATCCTCGGTGACCTCCACGATGGCGACCTCCTCCAGGAGGTCCTGCAGTCCAGCCTTCGCGGCGCGGTGCTGCGGGCTGCTCAGGCGGCCGCCTCGTTCGGCGGCCGCCAACGCCGCTCGTGCCTCCACGACCACGATCGAAGCCGCGACGAGTGCATCAGCCGCCTCCCAGATCGCGTCCGCACGGGCCGATCCGTCCTCGTCGAGCAGTCGCTTCAGCAGTATCGAGGTGTCGACGTACGTGATCACCGCCGCTGTTCGGCCACCAGGTCGCTCACCGACCCGCCCGGCCTGACGCGTCGCGCCGGGCGGCGCCGCTTCGTCCGCTTCGCAGGACGGACGACGCCCGCTGCGATCAGGTCACTCAGGCGGTCGACCGACGAGTCCAGCGCCGACAACCTCGCCACGGGGCGCCCGCGGTCGGTGACGATGATCTCCTCACCTTCACGAACCCGTTCGAGGTAGCGGCTCAGATTGTTCTTGAGGTCGCGCACGCCGACTTCGATTCGCGATGTAGCTACTGCCATGAGGTCATTGTAGCCTCAGAGATGGACCTCGCCTCGGCCGCCACCTGGCCCGTGTGCTCGTGGTTCCACCACCAGTGCGTCAGGTCGACCACCCCGCTGCAGGTCAGGTTGCGAGCGGGTCGATCCAGCGCAGACCCGGGTAGCCGGCGAAGCCCCGGTCGGCGCTGACGAAGGTCGCTCCCTGCTCGATCGCCATCGCTGCGAGGAACGCATCAGGGACCCTGTTGCCCCGGGCATCGAGTTGACGGCAGAGGTCGGTGAAGATCCCCCAGTGCCGCTCGCCGGGCGCGATCGGGACCGTGGCAGGGGACCCTCGAACCGCCTCGACGAACTCGAGAGCCGTGTCGAGCGGGGTGGGCTCCTTGAACACTCGTGGATGGGTCACCACCCGGACGAAGCCGCTCTGGACCATCTCCGGAATCCCGAGCGGCTCAACCCCTCGACGAGCTTCCTCGAGCCACGAGCGGTAGCCATCGTGTCTGGGCGACTCCGGGCGATGTGCGTACACCAGGACGTTGACGTCAACGCAGAGCATCCAGCCCGATTCCGTCGTCCATCGCTTCGAGGAGCGATCCGCTGTCGGTGACGTCGATGCCGGCCAACACCCCGCTCCCGCCGAACACCGGCAGGGGGGCGACCGGCGTCGGATCCGACGCCTTCGGTCGCAGCGCCTCACGCACTGCGTCCTCGATGACCTCGCTCACCGTCTGCCCCGTCGAAGCAGCCCGAGCCTTCGCATCACGGTAGAGCTGCTCCGCGATGTTGATCGTCGTTCGCATGGTGACACCTTATCTTCACCAGGTGATGCTTTCTCATCACCTCGTCCCTACCCTGCCCTCGAGGACATCCGACCAGCACTGGAGCCGCCCCGCTCAGGTCAGCTCGACGAGTTCGAGCATCTCCTCGTCGAAGTGGTCGACCTGCCCGTCCGGCATCATCAGGCACCGGTCGGGTCGCAACGCCCGGACGAACTCGGGGTCGTGGCTCACCAGGATGATCGTCCCGGGCCAGTCGGCGAGGGCGTCGCCGACCGCGGTGCGGGCCTCGGGGTCCAGGTTGTTCGTCGGCTCGTCGAGGAGCAGGACGTTGTGTCCGCCGACGACCAGCTGGGCGAGCTCCAGCTTGGTCTTCTCGCCGCCGGACAGTGTGCCGGCCTGCTGGAACGCCTGGTCGCCGGACAGGCCGAACATGCCGAGCACCGATCGGGCCTGGCGCTCCCCCACCTCGGCGCTGCGCAGGACGTGGTCGAGCAGCGTGGCGGTGGCGTCGATCCCCTCGTGCTCCTGGGCGTAGTAGCCGACGCTGGTGCGTGGGGCGCAGCGGACCGTGCCGCCACCGGCGGCCAGGTCGTCGGCGAGGATCCGCAGCAGCGTCGTCTTGCCGGCGCCGTTGAACCCCATGACGAGCATTCGTTCGCCCCGGCCGATGTCGAAGCTGACGTCACGGAACACGTCGACGGGACCGAACGACCGGCAGAGCCCGTGGGCCTCGATCGGCGTGCGGTCGGACTCGGGCGGGTCCGGGAGGTGGAACTCGGCGGCGCGGCGACGCTGCGGGCCCTCGACGCGTTCGGCCTCGAGCCGTCGGGCTCGGGCGTCCAGGTTCTTCGCGACCTTCGCCCGCTTGGCGGTCTGGCCGCGCATGGAGTCGGCCCGACGGGCGAGCCGGGTGATCTCCCGTTCCTGGCGGTCGGCCAACCGGGCGATGCGCTCCTCGTCCTCGGCGCGGGCCCGCTGGTAGCTCGAGTAGTTGCCCCGGTACTCGACGATCGTGCCGGACGCCTGACCCTGGGCCCGGTCCAGGTGCACGACCCGGGTGATGGCGTCGTCCAACAGCCCCAGGTCGTGGCTGATCACGACGAGCGCCCCGCGGTAGGCGCGCAGGAAGTCCAGCAGCCAGTCGCGGGCGTCCGCGTCCAGGTGGTTGGTCGGTTCGTCGAGCAGCAGCAGTTCGCTGCCGGCGAACAGGATCCGGGCCAGTTCGAGTCGCCGCCGTTCGCCGCCGGACAGGGCGCCGAGGTGCAGGTCGAGGCGGTCGTCGGCCAGGCCGAGTCCGGCGACGAGCCGGCGGGCGTCGGCCTCGGCGGCGTACCCGCCGAGCGCCTCGAATCGTTCCTGGGCCGCCGAGTACGCGGCGATGACCCGGTCGGTCGGATCGGCGGCCATCTGTGCGCCCAGGTCCTCGAGCCGGTCGGCGGCCGCCGACAGCCCCCGACCCGACAGGACGTGCGACAGGCAGCTGGTGTCGTCGGTCACCTCGTCTCGGCGGGGGTCCTGGGACAGGTAGCCGGTGGCGTCGGGCCGGCGCACCGTCCCACCCGCCGGCGGGTCGGCGCCGCCCAGCACCCGGAACAGGGTGGTCTTGCCGGCCCCGTTGCGACCGACGAGACCGACCTTGTCGCCGGCCCGGACGTCGAACGAGACGTGCTCGACGATCGTCGTCTCGGCGATGCGGACCGTCAGGTCCCGGACGATCAGCCCCACGGTCGGGAACCGGCAGCACGGCAGCCGGACGGTTGGCAGGCGGACGATTGGCAGCCCACGGTGCGGAGGTGTCGGTCGGTTCGGGGGGTGTCGAGCGGAGTCATGTCAGGCGGGGGAACGGCGTCGACTCCGGACCGGAACGGCCCGGAGTCGACGAGGACCCTCTAGGAGACCACGCGGAGAGCGCCGGAGGCGACCCCACGCCGATGGTGGCAGCTCAGTCCCGACGCCTCCGGGCGGCCGCCGCCGAGCTGACCGCAGCCACGCCGCCGATCGCCAGGACCGCACCCAGACGGAGCAGCGTGTCACCCGAGCCGGTGAAGGCGAGCTCGCCGACCGGCACCTCGGTCTCGCCCAGCACCTCGACCGGCACCGTCGTGGTCGTCGACGTCGTGGTCGACGTCGTCTCCGGCGGAACGGTCACCCTGGGACAGTCGGTGACTGTGCAGTCCTCGCCGCCGGCCTGGTTGGTGTTCTCCGGGGCGATCTCACCCGGGCCGGGATCGGCCGGGTCGAGGTCGTCGACCGGGTCCGGCAGCGCGTCGGGGTCGATCGGCAGGTCACCCGGGTCGGGCAGGTCGATCGGTCCCGGATCGCCGTCCTCGCCACCGGGGAACATCGGCAGGTCACCGAGGTCGGGCAGGTCAGCAGGATCCCCGAACCCGTCGGGGAACTTCGGGTCCGGGAGCGGGTCGCCATCGATCACCGGGCCGCCGGGAAGCGGCAGGTTGTCCAGACCGGGCAGGCAGACGGCGGGCAGGTCGGGGTTCGGGGTCCCGCACCAGGCCGACGCCTCGGCGTCGAACGGGCCGCTCGAGGCGACACCGAACGCCGCACCGGCGACGACGGCGACGGCAGCGACCCGGCCGACGATCCGGCCGCGCCGGAAGCTGCGGCGGGTCGAGTTGGTCGAGTTGGTCGAGTTGGTGTTGCTGTTGGTGTTCACGGTCTGGTCCTCCTGGTGGTGGGCAGCACCTCGCTGCCGTTCAGAGGTCCAGACCCGCTGCCGGGCCGGCGGTGACAACTTCCCGCGAGAAGTTCCGGAGGGCGCCGCTCAGAACACGACGTCGACGCAGCTCAGAACACGACGTCGACGCAGCTCAGAACACGACGTCGACGCAGCTCAGAAC
>CAYMKW010000083.1:11292-13665 GCA_964391365.1 uncultured Microthrixaceae bacterium
ACGACGTCGACGTCGTCGCGCACGATGCGTTCCAGGTTGCGCTCGGCGAGCGCCGCGATCGTGAGGGACGGGTTCGCACACGCAGTCGACCCGGGGATCAGCGCCCCGTCCACGACGTACAGGCCGCGCTGGTCGAGCACCCGGCCGTACGGGTCGCAGACCCGGTCGATCACGGCGCCGCCGAGCGGGTGGAACGTGCACGGGTCGATCGCCGTCATGTCGATCGACGTGATCGCACCGGCGGTCCGGCCGAGCGCGTTCACCCGGCGGCGGGCCTCGGCCATCGCGGCGCCGTGCGCCGTCGGCGGGAACGTCAGGTGGGCACGGTCACGGGCGGCGTCGTAGTCGAACCGGCCGTGTCCGTCGGGGATGAAGATCCCGATGGTCTGCATGACGTTGGCGTCGAACGGCAGTGGCAGGCCGGCGAAGATCACGGTGAGCGGACCGCCCGGGTGGTCCCAGTCGTACGAGGCGACGTTCGCCGGCCCGCCCTGGAAGGTACCCATCGGACTGTTCAGCACCTGGCTGGTGATCAGGTCGCCGTTGGTCGACCACCAGGCGCCCACGTCGTCGGGCAGGTCGGGGACGTCGCCCCGGCCGGCGGCGCGGACGAGCAGCTTCGTGGTGTTCGGCGAGCCGGCGCAGAGGAAGAGGGCGTCCGCAGTGAAGTCGACGAACTCCCGGATCACTCCGTCGTCGTCGAGTCGTTCGCCGTGGACGACCCACCGGCCGGCGGCGTCGCGGACGATGCGGTCCACCCGGTGCTGGGCGAGCAGTTCGACGCGGCCGGTCGCCTCGGCGGCCGGCAGGTAGGTCGTGTCGAGCGACCGCTTGCCGGGGCCGTTCACGCCGTAGATGACGTCACCCCGGCTGATCACCGGCGGCAGCTCACCCCGGAGCTCCCGGCGGACGACGTCCCAGTCGATCGGCATGGGCACGCCCCGGGCCTCGGGCATGCCGGCGGCGCGGACATGCTCGATGAACCGGCGGCTGGACGCGTACGACGGCGCGGCGAGCACGTCGTCGGGCATGGGGGTGGCGCCCAGGTTGGTGCGGGCCATCGGGTACCAGCGCTCGTCGAACTCCTCGTAGTCGAGCGAGTCCGGCATGACGCGGTCGAACAGGTCGCCGCGGGGTTGGACGCTCATCCCGTGGTACGGGAGCGACCCGCCGCCGACCGCAGCGGCGCACACGACGTCCATGCCGGTGCCGTCGATGCGTTCGAGCAGCCCGGTGTACGGCTGCCACGGCAGCGACGGGATCAGGTTGCCCGCAGCGGTGTTCGTCGACGACAGCCAGCTGACCCGCCGGTCGGGTGCGAACATCGTCGGGAACGTGCCGCGCTGTCCGCTGGCCCAGCGTCTGCCCCGCTCGATGAGCGTGACGTCGACGCCCCGCTGGGCGAGGCGCAGCGCGGTGACGGATCCGCCGAACCCGGTGCCGATCACCACGACCCGGCGGCGTTCGCTGCGCCGGGTGGGCGTGGGAGGTGTCGGGGCGCAGGCCGCCAGCAGTCCGGCACCCAGGGCGGCCGCACCGCCGGCCAGGACCCGACGCCGACTCGGGGCCGAAGCGCTGGTGTGCTCGGCTGGGCCGGCGTCCGGCGCCACCTGCTCGTTCGTCGTGCTGTCCGCCACCACTCGCCCGCCCCACGCCGTCCGGTGCGACTGCGTTCGCAGCCAGCCGGATCTCCCCACGGTACCGACCCACGAGTTGACGCGGAAGCTGCGGTCGCCCGCCCTCCGCCGTCCACCGAGGCCGCTGGTCGACTGCGGCGGCTGCCCCATGCCCCGGCGCAGGCGCGTGGTTCGGCCAGACTGCTCAGGTGAGCAACTCGGGTGGTTCCAAGTCGTCGAAGTCGTCGCCATCACTGGTGGACCGTGGCCTCGGGCTGGTCCGCAGCAGCTGGGACGCCGCCCGGGGTCACCCGTTCCTGAGCGCCGGGCTGGCGCTGGCGTCGCTCGGCGTCGTCCTCTTCGGGCTCTACATCGGCCTCGAGCCGCCGTTCACCCTGTTCATCCTGGTGGTCGTCGCCGTGTTGAGCGTGGTGGCGTTCCAGTGGTGGACGCGGCGCCACCCGACAGCCCGGGCGAGTCGACGGGCCGCCGGCCGGGTGGCGTTCGCGTCGGTCGCCGTGGCGACTGCGGCGTCGATCTTCCTGATCCAGATCGTCCCCTACGGCCGCACGCACACGAACCCGGCGCCGACCGGCGAACCCCAGTGGGCGAACGACGCCACCCGGCAGCTCGTCGTCGACGCCTGCTACGCATGCCACTCCAACCAGGTCACCTACCCGTGGTACTCGAACGTCGCGCCGTTCTCGTGGGCGGTGCAGCACCACATCGACGAGGGCCGTGAAGCGGTCAACTACTC
>CAYMKW010000084.1:0-13635 GCA_964391365.1 uncultured Microthrixaceae bacterium
ACAAGGGGCGCGTCACCGGAAGTCTCGGCGACGCCGCGACGACCTCGTTCTTCCCGGCCAAGCCGCTCGGCTGCTACGGCGACGGCGGCGCCGTGTTCGCCACCTCCGAGGAGCACGCGGCGCTGCTCCGTTCCATCCGGGTGCACGGATCGGGCAGCCACAAGTACGACAACGCCCGGATCGGTATCAACGGTCGCCTCGACACGGTCCAGGCCGCGATCCTCCGGGTGAAGCTGTCGGTGTTCGCCGACGAGCTCGTGGCCCGGCAGCGGGTCGCCGACCGCTACGCCGAGGGCCTGGGTGACGTCGTCGACGTGCCCCGGCTCGGCGAGGGGTGCACCTCGGCGTGGGCCCAGTACACGCTGCGTCTCGCCGACCGTGACGGCGTCGCCGAGGCGCTCGGTTCCGAGGGCGTGCCGACGGCCGTCTACTACCCCCGGCCGCTGCACCAGCAGACGGCCTACCGGGACTTCCCCTCCGCCGTGGGCGGGCTCCCGGTCTCCGAGCAGCTCGCAGGAGAGGTTCTGAGCCTGCCCATGCATCCATACCTGTCCGAGGCCGACCAGGACGCCGTGGTGGGCGCGGTCCGGCGCGCCGTCGGGGCCTGAGTGCGGGTCGCGTTCCTCTGCATCAACTACGCCCCGTCGGTCGGCGGTGCGCAGGAGCTGGTGCGGCGGATCGGTGAGGGTCTGGTCGGTGCCGGCCACGAGGTCCGGGTGGTGACCACCGACACGATGCTGGCACCCTCGTCGCCCGACGCCGGTCGACTGCCGGTCGGCGTCGAGGTGATGGCCGGGGTGGAGGTGCACCGGCTGCCGGTCGCCCGTCGGAGCCAGGACCTGCTCCGGGCAGGTCGGCGCCTCGGGGCGCGTCTCGGGCGGAGGATCCGGCCGACCGTCCTGTCCTACGGGCCGTGGGGTCGACGGTTGTGGAGCGCCGCGCTCGACGCGTCCGGGTGGGCCGACGTCGTGGTCGCCACGTCGGCACCGTTCACGACCATTCCGGCGGCGGTACGCGCCGGTCGGCGGACCGCCACTCCGGTGGTGTCGGTCCCGCTGTTGCACCTCGACGACTGGACGCCCGGACGTTCGGTGCTGGAACCGTTGCGCAACTCGGCGCGAGCGGTGGCGCTGACCGCGAGCGAACGGGACTGGATGATCCGCTCCGGGGTGGACGGGCGCCGCTGTGTGGTGCTCCCTCCCGGTGTCGACCCGGTCCCGGGGGTCCCGCCGCCACCGGTCGCAGCGGCCGCCCGCACCCGGCTCGGCCTCGACGATCGGCCGACCGTCGCGGTCATCGGCCGGATCGCCGCCACCAAGGGCATCGACACGCTCCTGGCCGCTGCGCCGGAGATCCTCCGCACCTGTCCGGAGGCGCAGTTCCTCGTCGCCGGACGGCGCACCGGGTGGTCCGGGCTGGACGCCCTCGTCGCTGCGGCGACACCCGAGGTGGCCGACCGGGTGGTGGTCCGCCGGGACTTCGACGACGCCGAGCGGAGCGACCTGTTCGCGGCCGCCGACGTGCTCGCGTTCCCGTCCCGTGAGGAGTCCTTCGGTCTGGTCGTCCTCGAGGCGTGGGCCTCCGGTCGACCCGTCGTGGCCGCAGCCGGACCGGCCGTGTCGAGCGTCGTGCGCGAGGGCGTGGACGGTCGGCTGGTCGCCGTCGACGACCCGGCTGCGCTGGCGGCCGCGGTGGGGGGCTATCTGGCGCGTCCGGAGGATGCTGCCTCGGCGGGACGGGCAGGAGCGCAGCGGACCTTGGCGGAGTTCAGCTGGGACGTGGTGATCGACCGGTGGACGGGGTTGCTCGACGGCGTGGTGTCGGAACGGGCCGTGGCCGGGACGGGGGTGGGCTGAGATGTGCGGGATCACGGGGATGCTGGTCCGGGACGGACTGGACGACGCCGATCGGGCGGAGGTCCGGGCCCTGTGCGACCTGATGGCCCGGCGGGGACCGGACGACGCCGGCGCCTGGGATGACGGTCGGGTGTGCGCCCTCGGGTTCCGTCGACTGTCGATCATCGACCTGTCGCCGCTCGGGCACCAGCCGATGGTGACCGAGGACGGCGGCCACGCACTCGTCTTCAACGGTGAGGTGTACAACTTCCGGGAGCTGCGCCGGGAGCTCGAGGCCGAGGGTGTCGGCTTCGTCTCCACGAGCGACTCCGAGGTGGTGCTCCGGTCGCTCGCCCGGTGGGGACGGGCCGCACTGGAACGGTTCAACGGCATGTTCGCCCTGGCCTGGTTCCAGCGGGACTCCGCCACGCTGACGCTGGCCCGTGATCCGGTGGGGATCAAGCCGCTGTCGTGGTGGTGGTCGCCCGAGGCGTTCGTGTTCGGTTCCCAGTACGACCAGGTGGTTCGCCACCGACGCTGCGACCGGGCCTCGGTGGATCCCGCTGCGCTGCACCTCTACCTGCGGTTGGGCTACCTGCCCGGACGCTACGGGCTGATCGAGCACACCGGACAGGTCCCGGCAGGCCACACGCTCGAGGTGCGACCGGGCGGTGCGCCCGAGCTGCGCCGGTTCCGTCCCCGGTTCCGTGCGGCCGAGCCGTCGTCCCGGATCCCCTCGGGTGAGGTCGTCGACGCGGTCGCCGAGAGCGTGGCCCGGGCGGTGGACCGACAGCGCGTCAGCGACGTCGAGGTGGGCGCCTTCCTCTCGGGCGGTGTCGACTCGCCGCTCGTCACCGCCTGCCTGCAGGAGGTGACGGACCACCCGGTGCCGACCTTCACGATCGGGACCGACGACCCGGCGAGCGACGAGACGGCCCCGGCGGCGGAGTACGCCCGGCTGCTCGGCGTGGACCCGCACGTGCGGCGCATCGACGGTGCCGGCGCCCTGGCGTTGGTGGACGACGTGGCGGCGGCCAACACCGAGCCGTTCGGCGACTACTCGTCGTTCCCCACCCTGCTCGTCTCGCAGCTGGCGGCCGAGTCGGTCAAGACGGTCCAGTCGGGTGACGGCGGCGACGAGCTGTTCTGGGGCTACCCGCGCTTCACGAAGGTGGCGGACGCGGCCCGCTGGTTCCGTTGGCCTCGGCCGGTGCGGGCGGCGGCCTACGGGGCGACCAAGCCGTTGCCGGTGTCGCGACGACCGGCCCGGGGCGTCCTGTTCCCCACGCTGGGCGACTGGTACCTGGACGCGCACTCCGGCCTGCGGGCCCGGGACTTCGACCGGATCGCACCCGGACTGGCGCCGCTGCCCGGCGACCTGGGGTCCTTCGACCTGGCCGGGGTGCCCGAGCGTGACGCGCTCCTGCAGTGGATGCGCGTGAACGAGCTCGACGTCCACCTGCAGATGGTGCTGCAGAAGGTCGATCGGGCCGCCATGTTCCACTCGCTCGAGGTCCGCGTCCCACTGCTCGACCTGGAGGTCCTCGACCTGGCCGAGCGGGTCGACCCGGCGGACTGCGTCTCCGGGACGACCGGCAAGCTGCCGCTCCGCGGCGCGCTGGCCCGTCGGGTGCCGCCGGAGTCCATCCCGGTCCCCAAGAAGGGGTTCACCGTGCCCATGGCGGCGTGGCTCCGGGACGACCTGCGGCCGCTGGTGGAGGCGCTGCTGTTGGACCGCGACCCGTTCCCCACGGGCGTGTTCGACCGGGCGGCGCTGCGCACCTGGTTCGAGGACCACCGTTCGGGTCGCCTCGACCTGCACCGCGGCGTGTGGAACCTGCTGGCGCTGCAGCTGTGGGCGGACCGACACCTGGCGCCGTTGCCCCTGCGCCGCGACGGGGCGGTGTGATGGCCCGGGTGACCCTGGTGGTCAACGGCTTCGACTCGGCGTCCGAGACGTTCCTGGTGTCGCTCGTCGACGGCCTCCGGCGCCACGGCCACGAGGTGACGGTCCACGGGCTCCTCGAGGGTCGATCCGGCGCCCGCCCCGGTGCCGGTCGGTCGGTGGGCCTGCCGGCGCTCACGTCGCCACGGGGGGTCCTGGCGGCGTTGGCGTTCGTCCTGCGCCACCCGGGCGTGTCGGGTCGCGTCGCCGTGCGGACGCTGCGGCGGTGGGGCCCGGGAGCCAGGTCGCTGCGGGCGGCACTGCAGGCCGCACCCGTGGCGGCGACGCGACCCGACGTCGTGCACGTCTCGTTCAGTCCGATCGCCGTCGAACTCGATGACGCGCTGTGTCTGCTCGACGCCGGCACCTCGGTCGTCGTGTCGTGCCGCGGCTCGGGCGAACTGGTCCGTCCGACGCTCGTGCCGGGCGCGGCCGCGGCCCTGGGCGAGACCCTCGGCCGTGCGGCGGCGGTCCACGTCGTGGCCGATGCCGTCGGGGACGTCGTGCGTTCGCTCGGGGTGCCCGAGGAGCGCGTGCACCTGATCCGGCCGGCCGTCGACCTCGAACGGTTCACGCCGCGGTCGGGGACGCGGCGCGCGGACGACGACCTCGGGCCGTTGGTGGTGTCGGTCGGGCGGCTGCACTGGGTCAAGGACCAGGCGACGCTGGTGCGGGCGTTCGCGGACCTGCGTCGGCGCCACCCCGCTGCCCGCCTCGTGCTGGTCGGTGACGGCCCGGAGCGGGAGGCGCTGGTGTTCCTCGTCGATCAGTTGGGACTGGTCGACGCCGTGGAGCTGACCGGCTCGGTGCCCCCCGACCGGGTCCGCGAGCTGCTCGACACCGCTGCGGTGGCGGTCTGTTCGAGCCGGTCCGAGGGCACGAGCAACGCCGTCCTGGAGGCGATGGCCCTGGGGATCCCGGTCGTCTCGACCCGCGCCGGCGGCATGCCCGAGGTGCTCGACGACGGGCAGAACAGCCTGCTGTGTCCCGTTGGTGATCCCGGTAGCCTGAGCACGGCGATCGACCGGGTCCTGTCGGACCCGGACCTGGCCCTCCGGTTGGGCCGGGCCGGGCGGGAGAGCGTCACGAAGGGGCACGACGTGGTAGCACAGCGAGAGCAGTTCGCCCGGATGTACGAGGCGCTCGGGTGAGCACCGACGAGGCGACCGAACCGGTCTCGGACCCCATCGCATCCGACCCCATTGGATCGGAAGCGGTCGAACCGACGCCCGAGCGCGTGGCCACGGCTGCCGAGCAGTTGTTCGGTGACCCGACCCCGGGGGACCAGCCGATGCTGCCGGCCATCCGGAAGCTCTTCCGCGGCGAGGAGCCGGGTCTGGTCGGGGTGGGGGTCGCCTCGTTCCTGGGCGGCCTCTGCGAGGCGACGCTCCTCGTCCTCATCGCCAACCTCGCTCTGTCGATCGGCGGTGACACGCTCGTCGACCAGCAGGCGTCCCTGTTCGGTCTGGGGACGCTGCCGGTCCGCACCCTGTTCGTGGTGGCCCTGGTCCTGACGGCGCTGCGGCTCGGACTCCAGTACGTGGCGTCCCGGCTCGGCGCCCGGACCACGGCCCGTCTGACCCAGCGGCTCCGCAACGGCACGTTCGAGGACTTCGTCAGCGCCTCGTGGGAGGTGCAGTCGGCGGTGCCGGAGGCGGCCGTGCAGGACCTGCTGCAGCGGCACCTGGCCAAGACGCAGGCGGCGGTGATCAGCGTCAGCCTGATCCTCAGCACGGGGTTCATGGTCCTGGCGCTGTTGATCTCGGCGTTCGTCGTCGACCCGATTGCCTCGGCGCTGATCGTGGTGTTCGGGATGGTGCTCTTCGTCGGGCTCCGACCCATGACGATCAAGGCGAAGCGGCTCGGCCGGCAGCAGATGCAGCAGGGCGTCGTCTACGGCGTCCAGTCCCGCGAGGCCATCGACATGAGCCTCGAGATCCGGTCCTTCGGCGTGAGCGGTGAGGTGGCCGACCGTCTGGACCGGGCGACCCGCAAGGAGATCGCGTCGCTGTTCCGGGCGCAGCTCATGGCCCGCATGGTCACCGGCATCTACACCTCTGCAGCGGTGTTGATCCTGCTGGCCGCCCTGGTCGGCATGGACCTGTTCCTGGACCGCCCGCTGGCGGCGATCGGGGCGATCGTGGTCGTGCTCATCCGGGCGCTGAACCAGACCAGCGGCCTGCAGGCCGCCTACCACGGTCTGGGGGACCTGGTGCCCTACATCGACCGGCTCTTCGCCGAGCGCGAGTTCTTCCGGGCCGCCCGCCCGCCCTCCGGGTCGGTCCGTCTGGACCGGGTGGGCGCCATCAGCTTCCGTGACGTCGGCTACTCCTACGACGAGCGCTCCTCGGCGCTCGATGACGTGAGCTTCGAGGTCGAGGCCGGCGAGGCGGTCGGGATCATCGGGCCGTCGGGCAGCGGCAAGTCGACGCTCATCCAGTTGCTGCTCCGCCTGCGGCATGCCCAGCGCGGGTCCTACACGCTCGACGGGGTGGCGGCCGGCGACGTCGACGACGACTCCTGGTTCGATCTGGTGTCGTTCGTGCCGCAGGACTCCCGTACCTTCGACGACACGATCGCCAACAACATCGCGTTCTTCCGGCCCGATGTCACCCAGGAGCAGGTCGAGGCCGCAGCCCGGCGGGCGCACGTCCACGACGAGATCCTGGCGATGCCCGACGGCTACCAGACGGTGCTCGGCAGTCGGGGTGGTTCGCTCTCGGGTGGCCAACGACAGCGGGTCTGCATCGCCAGGGCGCTGGTGACCAACCCGTCCATGCTCGTGCTCGACGAGCCGACGAGCGCGCTCGACATGCGTTCGGAGTCGCTGGTCCACGAGACCCTCGCCGAACTCAAGGGTCGGGTGACGCTGTTCGTCATCGCGCACCGCCTGTCGACGCTCAACACCTGCGACCGGATCATGGTCCTGCGGGACGGTCGACTGCAGGCGTTCGGGACCCGGGCGGAACTCGAGCGGGACGACGAGTTCTACCGGGAGGCGATCGCGCTGTCCCAGGTCAAGGGCTGACCCCCTGACCGCCCGCCGGGGTCAACGCTCGTAGACCTCCCGGAACAGCCGGATCTGTCGGCTCAGATCGAGGTCGAGATCTGCCCGGACCGCGGCCCCCTCGGCGAGTTGCTGTCGGCGTCCCGGTTCGCCGGCGAGTGCGGCGAGGTGCTCGGCCATGGTGTCGTGGTCCCCGACGTCGACGAGGATCCCGTCCACGTCGTGCTCCACGACCTCCTCCATGCCCCCGCACCGTGTGGTCACGACGGTCCGGCCGGCGGCCATCGCCTCCAGCACCGCGTTGGAGATCCCCTCGCTGAGACTGGGCAGCAGCAGCACGTCCGTCCGTTCCAGTTCCTCGCGGACCGCCGTCTGGTCCCGGGCGCCGAGCAGCTCGGCCCGTCCGTTCAGGCCGAGCTCGTCGATGAGGAACGTGAGCTTGTCCCGTTCGTCGCCCTCGCCGACGATCCGGTACTCGATGTCGACGCCCCGGTCCCGCGCCCCGGCCACCGCCCGGAGCCCGTCGTCGAGGCCCTTCTTCCAGTGGAGCCGACCGACCGAGAGGACCCGGAGCGGACCGGACTCACGTGGCGTCGACCGGCGCAGGGGAGCGAAGTCCGCCACGGGGACGGCCGGGCGGTTGACCAGGATCCGCTCGGGAGGGGCGCCGAACCCTTCCACGGTCCGGCGCATGTCGTCGGAGACGCAGTGGATCAGGTCGGCCCGCTCGAAGGCCTCCTGCAGGAGCGCGGCGCGACGGGGGTCGACGAGCGGCTCGATCTGCTCGGCGGCGCCGCGGCAGCTGAGGCCGATGCGCACGCCCCGTGACCGGAGTGACTCCACCGCCCGGGCGTAGGTGATGGCGATCCCGGAGAACTCGAAGTGGACCCAGTCGGTGTCCATGGCGGCGACCGGGGCCTGGACCATCGCGTCGACCGGTGAGCGCAGCGAAGCGGGACCGGCGCTGCGCAGCCCGCGGGCGACCTGGGCCCAGGCCCGTCGACCCGCCGGTTCGAGCACCTGCGTCGGCGTCCCCCAGGGCAGCAGGCCGGTGACCGGCAGGCCGGTGGGCCGGGCGTCACCGAGCACCGTCGTGGCGACGCGGACGTCGAGTCCGGCGTCACGGAGCCCGGTCAGCTTCCTGAGGATGAACGTCTGTGACGGTGCCGGGAACCTCGAGACCACGGCGGTCAGCGACGTGACGTGAGGATCGACCACACCTGCCCCTGTTCGCTCACCGATCAGCCTGCCACAGCGGGGCCGGATCCGACGCGGCCCGCCGGTAACCTCACATGGTGGTGACCGGGCGTGCGGGCAGGTCGGGGTGCCGGGGGTGTCCGGCGTGAAGGTCGAGCGCCGCATCGCGCACCTGGTCGTCTTCTCCGAGGACACGGTGGCCGACGCGCTCGCCAAGCTGGGTCGGAACCAGCGGCGGGTCCTCTTCTGCGTCGACGAGGCCGGGGTGCTCGAGGGGGTGCTCACCGACGGGGACGTGCGTCGATGGCTGCTCCAGGTGGACCCGATCGACCTGCAGCGTCCGGTGCTGGAGGCTGCGAACCCGGACTTCACCTGGGTGCCGGCCGGTGCCGCCGGCGAGGAGATCGCGGCAGCGTTCTCGGGGCGGGTCCAGCAGGTGCCGCTGCTCGACGACCGCGGCCGGCTCGTCGCCGTCGCCGACCGTGACGACGCCCCGTTCCGGGTGGGGGACCGAACGATCGGCCCGGACCACCCGGTGTGGGTGATCGCCGAGATCGGCATCAACCACAACGGCAGCGTGGAACTCGGACGCGAGCTCGTGGAGGCGGCCGCCTCGGCCGGGGCCGACGCCGTGAAGTTCCAGATGCGTGACCTGGCGACGCTGTACCGCGACGGCGGCCGACTCGACGCCCCGGACGAGGACCTCGGCTCGCAGTACGTGCTCGACCTGCTCGCCCGGTTCGAGCTCGACCCCGACGACCTGTGCTCGTTGTTCGACCACGCGGCGTCGCTCGGCGTGACGCCGTTCTGCACCGCCTGGGACGTCGCGTCGGTCCAGCGGCTCGACGACTACGGCATCCCGGCGTTCAAGGTCGCGTCGGCGGACCTGACCAACCACGAGCTGCTCGGGGCGATGGCGGCGACGGGGCGACCGATGGTCGTGTCGACCGGCATGTCGAGCGAGTCCGAGATCGTCGACTGCGTCGCCGCCCTCCGGGCCGCAGGGGCGTCGTTCGCGCTGCTCCACTGCAACTCGACCTACCCCGCCCCCTACCGGGACCTGAACCTCAGCTACATCCAGCGCCTCGGCGAGCTGGGCGGCTGCCCCGTCGGCTACTCCGGACACGAACGGGGGCACCACGTGGCGGTGGCCGCCGTGGCCGTCGGTGCCCGGATCATCGAGAAGCACTTCACCCTGGACCGGAACCTGGAGGGCAACGACCACAAGGTCAGCCTCCTCCCCGACGAGTTCGCCCGGATGGTCGCCGAGATCCGGGACGTGGACGCATCGCTCGGATCCGACGCCGAACGATCGCTGACCCAGGGCGAGCTGATGAACCGGGTGACCCTCGCCAAGAGTCTCGTGGCCGTGCGGGACCTGCGGTCGGGCGAGGTCGTGGGCGCCGACGACGTGACCGTGAAGGGCCCCGGTCGGGGCCTGCAGCCCGACCGCCGCGACGACCTCGTCGGCACGCAGTTGCGACGTGACGTCTCGGCGGGTGACTTCTTCTTCGCCAGCGACCTGTCGGGCGAGGCCGCTGCGCCCCGGGCCTACCGGTTCCGCCGCCCGTGGGGGGTCCCGGTCCGCTACCACGACGTCCGGGCGATCCTCGCTGCGGCGTCGCCGGAGTTCGTCGAGTTCCACCTCTCCTACAAGGACCTGGACCTCGACCCCTCCGAGTTCCTGGCCGACCTGCCGCCCTGCCGGTTCGCCGTGCACAGCCCCGACCTCTTCGCCGGGGACCACATCCTCAACCTCGCCACCGCCGACCCGGCGCACCGGCGCCGGACGCTCGACGAGCTGCGGCGGACCGTCGACGTCGCCGCCCGGATCGGCGAGTTCTTCACCGGGCCCGAGCGCCCGGTGCTCGTCACGAGCATGGGTGGGTTCACCTCCGACCGACCGGTGCCGATCGACGAGCGGCCCGCCATGTACGAGCGCGTGGCCGCCGCACTGGAGCAGGTGGACACCTCGCCGGTCGAGATCCTCGCCCAGACGTTGCCACCCTTCCCCTGGTACCTGGGCGGCCAGCTCTACTGCAACCTGTTCGTCGACGCCGAGGACACCGCTGCGTTCTCCGCGTCGACGGGCGTGCCGCTGTGTCTGGACGTGTCGCACACGAAGTTGGCGGCCAACCACCGGGGAGCGTCCTTCTCCGAGTGGATCGACCTGCTCGCCCCCCGGGCCCGCCACCTGCACGTCGTCGACGCCGCCGGGGTGGACGGCGAGGGACTGCAGGTGGGTGACGGTGAGGTCGACTTCGCCGTGCTCGGTGCCCAGCTGGACCGGTGGTGTCCCGAGGCCGGGTTCATCCCCGAGATCTGGCAGGGCCACCGGAACGGCGGCGAGGGGTTCTGGATCGCGCTCGACCGCCTCGAGGGCTGGCTGTGAGCGGAGCCGAGGGGGCGGTCGTCGCGCTGATCCCGGCCCGTGGTGGGTCCAAGGGGCTGCCCGGCAAGAACCTGGCCGACCTCGGCGGACGGCCCCTCGTGGCGTGGTCGGTGCGCTCGGCCCTCGACGCTGCCTCGGTCGGCCAGGTCGTGGTCTGCACCGACGACGAGGAGATCGCCGCAGCGGCAGCGGCCGCCGGCGCCGAGGTCCCGTGGATCCGACCCGGGGAGCTCGCCACGGACGACGCCCCCGACCTACCCGTGTTCCAGCACGCGCTGGACCGTCTGGAGGCCGACGGCGCTCCGGTGGCGGTGTTCGTCCACCTGCGCCCGACTTCGCCGTTCCGGGAGCCGGGCCTGATCGACCGGGCCGTGCAGCTGCTGATCGAGCACCCGGACGCGGACGCCGTCCGCTCGGTGAGCCCCGTCGCCAAGACCCCGTTCAAGATGTGGTTCGTCGACGACGACGACCGCATGGAGCCCGTGGTCGGGACCTGGGACGAGGAGTGCTTCAACCGCCCCCGCCAGCAGTTGCCCGAGGTGTGGACCCAGGACGGGACCCTCGACGTGGTGCGGGCCGACGTCGTGCGCAACGGCTCCATGACCGGTCGGCACGTGCTGGCACTGCGCCACGATTCGCCGCTGGTCGACGTGGACACGGCTGCGGACCTCGAACGGGCCCGGTCGCTCGTCGTCGACTGAGGTCGACCCCCGGAGTCAGATGGCGCTACCCGGCCCGAACGGGGGCGGGGACGCTGTGAGCTCCGATCGCTGGTCCGCCGGAACGATCAACCCGTCCGCCGTCACGAGCGCAACGTGCCGCCCGTCGTCGCAGGAGCTGCGACAGGGGACGCGGAGCGGCAACGGTGCCGAGGTGCGAGCCGGCGTGACCAGTCCGACACCGTCCGGAACCGACGTCCCTCCCGGGCCGAGCGGGACCCGACCGGGTGGCGCCTCGTCCTCGGCGGGCTCGGCCTCGTCGGCCTCCGGGGGTTCGTCCGAACCGATGGCCCGGACAGTGAGGAACGCCAGACCGAACGCGAACGGCACGGCCACCACGCGCAGGTTGGCGTAGAACATCTGGGCGACGGCCCAGAAGATGAACGCCACGGCGAACGGACGGTCCAACCGGGAGCCGCGGAGCGCCCGCACGGCCATCCACACCAGGACGATCCCCGCGGCGATCCCGGGAATTCCGTGCTCGCCGAGCAGTCGGGTGAACTCGGTGTGCGACGACGCCTCGTCGCGGCACTGGTCGGATCGCAACTGGCAGATCTCGTAGGTCAGCCGCTGGTACTTCGTCATCCCGGGCCCGACGCCGAACACGATGTTGTTGGTGAAGATCTGCGCGTCGTTGGCCGCCAGGTCGGTCCGAGAGGACTCGGTGTCGGTGAAGCGCTTCTCGAACGCGCCTCCGGTGAAGTCCGTGAGGAACGGCACGACGACGAAGTACCCGAGTGCCAGGGCGATCGCCACCACCACCATCACCCGGTTCCGGATCCTCCGGTTGCGGGCCTGGGCGATCGCGAGCGCCGACAGGCCGATGGCGGCCGCGAACATGCCGCCCCGGGAGAAGGTCAGGAGACTCTGGATGCTGAAGACGAGCGCGAGCGTTCCGGCCAGGTACCGGGCGACGCGGTTCGTGTCGTAGATCGTCAGGATGATGGCGATCACCACGCCGAGGCCGAGGACCGCCGAGACCTGCACCGGGCCGAACCCGCCCGAGGTGAGGAAGTTCGACTGGTCCTTGAACTCGATGGCGTTGCCCTTGGCGAGCTCGGCCTGGATCTCGGAGAGGGCCACGGTGAGCGGTCCGACGGCCGAGATGAGCACCGTCCAGAGGATCCGGCGGTACTGCTCGGGCGTCGCCCGCACCTGGGACGTGAAGGCGACGAACGCCGCCAGCGCCGCCGGGCCGCTGAGCGCGAACGCGATCATCTCGCGGGACTCGGCCCCCGCCGTCCGGATGGTGCTGATGATCGACGGCAGCAGGAGCGCCACGTAGAGCACGGCGAGGCGGGCCGTGCTGTTGAGCCGACCGATGCTGAGCAGCACCACGACGGCGGAGAGCAGGATCATGACGTAGGGCGCCGTCTGGTACGGCACCGGCGCCTTGACCTGCCGCCAGAGCACCTCGGCGCCGACCAGGTAGCCGATCAGGCAGGCGACCAGGCCCAGGTTCCGCTTGGCAATGGCGAAGAGTCCGACCACCACGACCGTGCCGGCCTGGAGCAGGCCGAGCAGCGGCACCGACTTCATGGCCAGCGCCAGCACGACCTGGGCGACCACGGCGCCGACGAGCAACCACGAGCGCGGGATCGTGATCCGATCCGCCGTTCGGTTGGCTGGTGCAGCGGCTGCCCGCCCGGGCAGTCCGGTGCCGATGGTTGCAGTCAGTTGGATCACCCCCGCCGTGCTGACGCCAACTCAGGGTACCAACGGCCCTGCTCGGCGACCACCGGAGGTTCGGGACCGGGTGGTTCCACCCAGACGCCCCTTGATGGGCGCCGGGTGCGCCGGGTGGCACCGGGGCCGCTCCTTCGCCGACGTTCGACCAGCTGGTCGTGCGAGTCGCGAGAGGGTCCGTGACGCCCGCAGGTAGGCTCGGGTCCGTGCGGCCGGACCAGCTCGGCGGGTTGGACCTCGCCGGGTACCACGAGCAGCGGGATGTCCGGCATCAGTCGTTCCGTGCCGCCTGCTATGCGCCGTTCGTGGGGATGTCGTTCGACATGAACGGGGTCGTGTCGGTGTGTGCGTTCACTCGGACGACACCCATCGGCCAGGTCGGTCAGGACTCCCTGCTCGACATGTGGCGCGGACCGACGGTCAGGGCGCTCCGACGGGCAGTCGAACGTGACGATCTCACCCACGCGTGCACCCGGTGCGCCGAGGAGATCGCCGGGGGCAACCTCTCTGGGAGCTTGGCTGCCGGATTCGACCGGTTCACCGCCGCCCCTGACCCTCTCTGGCCGACTCGGATGGAGTTCGCCCTCAGCAACGCCTGCAACCTCCAGTGCGTCATGTGCTCGGGTGAGTTCTCCTCGTCGATCCGGGCGCACCGGGAGGGCATGCCACCACTGCCCCAGCGCTATGGCGACGAGTTCCTCGAGGAGCTGACGCCATTCCTGCCGCATCTCGACCAGGCGCGGTTCCTGGGCGGCGAGCCCTTCCTCGCCGAGATCAACTTCCGAATCTGGGAACGGCTGATCCAACTCGGGCTCCGAGTCGAGTGCAACGTGACGACGAACGGAACCCAGTGG
>CAYMKW010000085.1:0-13338 GCA_964391365.1 uncultured Microthrixaceae bacterium
TGAGCGGCCGAACGCTTGGTGGGCGAACGTTTCGACCGGGTCGGCTCGGTGGCGGACTGATCAGCGCCCGACGATCGCCGACCTCGACGGGGAGCGTCACCCGGGGTCGGAACGGGCGTCGTCCGCCCGGACTTCGCCGCCTTGGTGGCCCGCCTGCTCGTGGGACCACGGACCGGAGTCCGCTGGACGAACACCCAGCCGACCCCGGGGACGGGCTTGCCGCCCCAGAGTCGCTCGTCGTCGAAGAGCCAGTCGTGCAGGCCGTGGAACTCCTGGAACGAGTCGTTCGACAGCACCGATGCTCCGGATCGCTCGGCGATCTGGAGCACGAAGGCATCACCTCGTCCGACTGCGCCGGCGGGAGGGGTCAGGATCTCACCGGCGAGCACCGCGGCCTCGAACTCAGCCCGTTCCGACGACTCGATCCGTTTGGGGAAGGTGGCGTCCACGACGACCACCACGTTGTCGAACTCGTGGTCGGCGATGAATGCGGTCACGGCGTCGTTGAGCTGCGCCAGAGACGGAGCCGTGCGGCCCTCGGTCGCGATGTTGGACCCGTCGACGACGAGATGAGTCTCGGTCATGTCACCCAGCGGTCGTTCGCTCGGACGTGTCGCCTCGTCGGAGCTGGTGGACACTCGCAGTGCAGGTTGCACGCGGTGTGCTCGAACCGACGGATCCTGGACGACGTCGCACGAGCACCGGAGTTCACCCTATCGCCCGCGTCGACGCGCGCGTTGGACACCAACGCACGTCGTGTCGCGCGCACCTACGATGCGCGACGTGGTGCGCGCGGTGATGTTCGACTTCGGCGGTGTCGTCACGACGAGTCCCTTCGACGCGTTCGCGGAGTACGAGCGGCGCGTCGGCATCGAGGTCGGCACGATTCGTTCCATCAACGCCCGGTCGTCCGACACGAACGCGTGGGCGCGCCTCGAGCGAGGCGAGCTCGACGTCGACGGGTTCAACCTCGCGTTCGAGGCCGAGGCCCGCGCTCACGGGGTCGACCTCGATGGCGCGGAGGTCCTCGCGTGTCTGCGAGGGCGTCCGCGTCCGCGGGTGGTCGATGCCGTTCGGCGTTGCTCGGCGGTCCTGTCGACGGCGATCGTGACGAACAACTTCGTCGCCTCGCCGCGCTTCGGTACGGGTCCGTCCGATGCGACCTTCCGGGAGCTCACCGGGGTGGTCGACGCGGTGGTCGAGTCTGCTCGAGTCGGTTTCCGCAAGCCCGAGCCGGCGTTCTACGAGCACGCCCTCGAGCTGCTCGGCGTCGGGGCGGACGAGACGGTCCTGCTCGACGACCTCGGAGTCAACCTGAAGCCGGCGCGGGCCATGGGGATGACGACCATCAAGGTGGTCGATGCCGACGCGGCGATGGACGAGCTGGGCCGGATCGTCGGTCTCCGACTGTGACCGTCGCGGCGCGTCGTGTCGTCGTCGGGGTTCAGGCGGACAGCGAGGCGGTGCCGAAGGGGACCGAGAACCGCTCGCACCAGATCACGACGTTGTCCAGCGATGCCAGGTCGATGCCCGCCGGGAGCTCGTAGGTCTGGGTCCCCTGGTTGCCCTTCAACGGCTCGAGGTAGACCCCGCCGTCGATTGAGCCGCCGGACTCGGGCGAGAGGTAGAGCTGGAGGTCGGGCCCGTTCTCGGCGTCGAGCTCGGGGAGCACGAGGAGCAGGCCCTCGGGTCGATCGACCACGACCGCGGTGCCGGCGACCCGGTGCCCGCTCTGACCGACGAAGGTCCCACGCCCGAGCTCGACGATGGCAGGGGCGGTCGTGCCGGGAGCGGCGGGAACCTGGGCGGCACCCCCGTCCGTCACGCTCGACGGGGGTGCTGTCGTCGGCGGTGCGGTCGTGGGTGCCTCACCGACCACGGCTGCGACGTCGCTGGACAGCTGTTCGTCGACACGCTTGTCGACGACGAGCTTGTCGGGCCGGAAGACGGCGAAGCCGACGACGGCGATCAGGACGAGCGCCACGGCCCCACCGACGATCCACCTTCTCCGACCGCCGTCCCGGGCGGAAGTGGTCGTGTCGGTCGAGTTCGGTTCGGGTTCCACATCGGCTCCTGCGCAGGGTTCGACCGGACCGTAGGAGCGACGGTCCGGCCGTCTGTGCCGGAGCGAGCGGCAGCTGGCAGGTGGCTCAGGAACCGGGTGCTGCGAGTGCCCGATCGACCAGCATCGACTGCTCCTGCTGGTGGATGGCATGCGATCCCGTGGCCGGACTGGCCTCGTCGGCGCGACTGACGCGCCGGACGCGGTACCGGTCCTCGTAGGGGCCGTAGAGCTCGCCCTTGACCTGGTTCCAGGCGCCCATGTTCTCGGGCTCCTCGTCGATCCACACGATCTCGGTGCAGTTCGGGTAGCGCTCGAGCTCGCGGGCGAGCGCCTCGGTGGGCCACGGGTAGAGCTGCTCGACCCGGGCGACGGCGACGGGCACGCCGACCTCGTCCCGCCGAGCCGCAGCCTCGACGGCCACCTTGCCCGAGGCGAGGATGAGACGTCGGACCGCTCCCGGATCGCGCACCGACGCGTCCCCGATGAGCTCCTCGAAGCTGCCGTGCGTCAACTCGTCGGTCGCCGAACGCCAGCGCTTGTCACGCAGGCCGGACTTCGGGGTGATGCACACCAGCGGCTTGCGGACCTCTCGACGGATCTGGCGGCGGAGCAGATGGAAGTACTGCGATGCCGTCGTGGGGACGCAGACCTGCATGTTGTCCTCGGCGCAGAGGGTGAGGAACCGCTCGATGCGTGCCGAGGAGTGCTCCGGGCCCTGGCCCTCGTAGCCGTGGGGGAGCAGCATCACGAGCCCGGAGTGCTGGTCCCACTTGTCCTCTGCGGCGACGATGAACTGATCGATGATGATCTGGGCGCCGTTCGAGAAGTCACCGAACTGCGCTTCCCACATGACCAGGGTGCCCGGGCTCGTCACCGAATAGCCGTACTCGAACCCCAGCGCCGCGTACTCGCTGAGCAGGGAGTCGTAGATCCAGAGCTCGGTCCGGGGCGGATCGGCCAGGGTGGACAGCGGCAGGTACTCGGCGCCCGTCCGGTAGTCGAACAGCATCGAGTGCCGCTGTGAGAACGTGCCCCGGCGGGAGTCCTGGCCCGCCAGACGGACCGAGGTCCCCTCCAGCAGGAGGGTGCCGAACGCGAGCGACTCGGCGAGCGCCCAGTCCACCTGACCGTCCCGGTACATGGAGGCGCGTGCCTCGAACTGCTTGGCCAGCTTGGGGTGGATGGTGAAGCCGTCAGGCACCGTCTCGAGGGCCGTGACCACCCGGTCCAGCTGCGACCGCTCCACTCCGGTCGACACGTGGGGGAGGACGCCCACGTTCGGCGGGTGGGGGGCGGCGACCGCGTTCTCCTCGGGTGCCGACTGTCGGGTCTCGTCCAGCGCCCGCTGCATCCGCTGGTGGAAGTCCGCCAGCGCCGACTCGGCGTCGTCGAGGGTGATGTCGCCCCGGCGGACGAGCGCCCGGACGTAGAGCTCCCGAACGCTCGGCAGCTCCTCGATCCGCCGGTACATGAGCGGCTGGGTGTAGCTGGGGTCGTCACCCTCGTTGTGTCCGTGGCGGCGGTAGCACACCATGTCGATGACGACGTCCTTGTGGAACCGCTGGCGGTACTCGAAGGCCAGACGGGCCACGCGGACGCAGGCCTCGGGGTCGTCGCCGTTGACGTGGAGGATCGGCGCCTGCACCGCCTTGGCGATGTCCGTGGGGTACTCCGAGGAGCGCGCCGACTCGGGCGGAGTCGTGAATCCGAGCTGGTTGTTGACGACCACGTGGATCGTCCCGCCGACCCGGTAGCCCTTGATGAGCGCCAGGTTGAGCGTCTCGGCGACCACTCCCTGGCCGGCGAACGCGGCATCACCGTGCATCAGGACGGGGAGGACGGGGAAGCGCCGCGAACGGTCGTGGGGGATCTCGTCCATGCGGGCCCGGGCCATGCCCTCGACGACCGGGTCGACGGCCTCGAGGTGCGACGGGTTGGCTGCGAGCGACACGGGGATCTCGTTGCCGTGCCGGCTGGTGAACGTGCCGGTGGCGCCGAGGTGGTACTTGACGTCACCCGACCCCTGGATCGAGTCCGGGTCCACGTAGCCCTCGAACTCGCGGAAGAGTTCCCGGTAGGACTTGCCGACGATGTTGGACAGGACGTTGAGCCGGCCACGGTGGGGCATGCCGAGGACGACCGAGTCCAGATTGGCATCCGCAGCATCCTCGAGGATGGCGTCGAGGATCGGGATGAGCGACTCGGCCCCCTCGAGTCCGAAGCGCTTCTGGCCCAGGTACTTCGTCGCCAGGAACTTCTCCAGGGCCTCGGCGGCGTTCAGCTGGAAGAGGATGTGCTGCTGGTCCTCGGAACCGAGCCGGGTATCGGCGCCCTCCACGTGCTCCTGGATCCACCGCTTCTCCTCGGGGTCCTGGATGTGCATGTACTCGATCCCGACGGTTCGGCAGTACGCATCCCGGAGGGTGTGGAGGAGGTCGCCCAGCGTCTGGCGGACGACCCCGCCCACGGGCGAGTAGATCCCCACTGCGCTCCCCGTCAGGTACTCGCGGTCGAGATCCCAGATGGTGAGGCCGTACGTCGCCGGGTCCAGTTCGGCGTGCATCTCGGGTGTGCTGGCCGCCAGCGGGTCCAGGTTGGCGATCAGATGGCCGCGCACCCGGTACATGTTGATGAGGGTCGAGACCTGCATCTGCTTGGCGGCGTGGGTGAACTCCCGGTCGTCGCCATCGGCCTCGCGATGGTCCTGACGCCAACGGACGGACTCGTAGGGAACGCCGACGTCACCGAAGATCCGTTCGTAGAAGCCGTGCTCGCCGAGGAGCATCTCGTGGATCGTCCGCAGGAACATGCCCGACTCGGCACCCTGGATGATGCGGTGGTCGTAGGTGGAGGACACCGTGATGACCTTGGACATGCCCAGGTCCGCCATGGTGTGCGGATCGGCTCCGGCGAACGCCGTGGGGAAGCTCAACGAGCCGACCCCGACGATGACGCCCTGTCCGGGCATGAGCCTGGGCACCGAACGTTCGGTTCCGATCGTGCCGGGGTTCGTGAGCGTGACCGTGGCACCTCGGAAGTCGTCGACGCCGAGACGGTTCGACTTGGCCCGACGGACCAGGTCGTCGTAGGCGGCGAGGAACTCGTCGAACCCCATCGCCCCCGCGTCGCGCACGACCGGGACGAGCAGGGCCCTCGATCCGTCCGGCTTCTCGAGGTCGATGGCCAGGCCGAGGTTCACCTGCTCGTGGCGGACGACCTGGGGCGTGCCGTCGTCGGCCTCGGCGAAGGAGCAGTTGAGCGCCGTCACGCGGTCGGCCAGCGTGCGGACGACGGCGTAACCGATGAGGTGGGTGAAGCTGACCTTGCCGCCGGAGGTCCGCCCCAGGTGCCCGTTGATGATCGAGCGGTTGATCTCGAGCAGCTTCGCCGGCACCTCACGGAAGGAGGTCGCCGTCGGTACGGCGAGGCTGGCCTCCATGTTCTCGACGATGCGCTTGCCCACGCCGCGGATCGGTTCGACGACCTCGGTCGGCGTCCCGTCCGGTGCGTCGGCCTCGTCGGCTGCGGTCGCAGGAGCAGGAGCAGGAGCAGGAGCGGGAGCGGGAGCGGGAGCGGCCGGTGCTCCGGTCGCCACAGTCGGTGCGGTCGAACCGTTCGTGGTCGGGGCCGACTGCGGACCGCCGCCGTTGCGCTCGAAGTAGTCGCGCCAGCGGTCGCTGACCGACGACGGGTCCTGCAGGAACGCCTCGTGCATCTCGTCGACGAGCCAGGCGTTCGTCCCGACCTGCTCCACCAGGGATGCGTCGACGGCTTCTCTCGGCGGTCGTTGCTGCTCGCTCACGGGCGGAGCCTACCGTCGGAGTTCCGACCCGCCGGGTAGCGGCCCGGCGCGGCGCCGGAGCGCGTTCACCTAGATTCGCCGCCGTGCTCGTCGCCACGTGGAACGTCAACTCCCTGAAGGCCCGGATGCCGAGGGTGGAGGAGTGGATCGAGGAGGTCCGCCCGGACGTCCTGTGCCTCCAGGAGACCAAGATGAGCGACGCCCAGTTTCCGGCGCTCGACTTCGAGCGGATGGGCTACTCCACTGCGCACCACGGCCAGGGGCGCTGGAACGGCGTGGCGATCCTCTCCCGCGTCGGTCTCGACGACGTCGTGGCGGGGTTCGACGACGGCCGCGAACCGGACCCTGACGCCCGGGCGATCTGGGCCACCTGCGGCGGGGTGCGCATGGCATCGCTCTACATCCCGAACGGTCGCGAGGTCGACCACGACCACTACCGCTACAAGTTGGACTGGTTGGGTCGACTGCGGGCACACCTCGATGCTCACCACCGCCCCGACGAGCGGCTCATCGTGATGGGCGACTGGAACGTCGCTCCGACCGACCTCGACGTCTGGAGCCCAGCGGCGTTCGAGGGTGGAACCCACGTGACGCCCGCCGAACGGGCGGCGCTCGCCGACGTGGTGGACTTCGGACTGGTCGACACGCTGCGTCGCCGCTACCCCGAAGGCGGCATCTACTCCTTCTGGGACTACCGCAACGGTGACTTCCACCAGCGCCGCGGGATGCGGATCGACTACCTGTTGTCGACGGCGCCGATGGCCGAGCTGGCGACTGCCGACGTCGTCGACCGGAACGCGCGCAAGGGGACGAAACCGTCGGACCACGCGCCCGTGATGGCGTGGTTCGACCTGGACGGACGGTCCCCGTCATGAGTGATCCGGAACGACCTGCAGCGGATGGCGACCGGGTGGTCGACGGCGCGGACGCGAAACTCCCCGTCAGCGTCCGGATCCACGGGTTCGGCGGGCTGCGGCCCACTCCGAGGCGACTGGAACTCCGCCGGCTGGCGGCGGCGACACGACGGTTGATCGAGCACCTCGTGTCGACGACGGCGACCACCCGGGAGCTGGCGGACTCGGCCGACACCCTCGAGGACCTGGCGGCCCGGTTCGAGGCGCTCCCCAAGGGCTCGACCTACTCGGGGTTCGCCGAGGCGGCGAACGCCGGACAGCGACTCCGGGAGCATCTCGAGGAGGTGGCCGCCGGGACCGCCGTCGCCGCCGACGGGTCACCGGGGGACTCCGACGACGACCCGTCGGAGTTCTTCGCGATGTTCGACCACAGCCCGTTCATCGGGCTCGCCAACCCCCTGTCTCCGCCGGTCGAGCTCCGCCAGTCGGGCGACCGCGTCCTGGGCCGGGTCACGTTCGGGTCGGCCTACGAGGGTCCGCCCGGTTGTGTCCACGGTGGTTACGTCGCCGCCGTCTTCGACGAGCTGCTGGGCGCAACCCAGTCGATGTCGGGTACGCAGGGCATGACTGCACACCTGGGCATCGACTACCGCCGGCCGACGCCGCTGCACCGTCCGCTCCGGCTGGAGGGGTGGCTCCACGAACACTCGGGGCGCAAGATCTGGGCGAAGGGCGAGTTGCGGCTCGACGAGGAGTCCGACGGAACCGAGCAGCCCGTGCTGGCCGAGGCGACCGCGCTGTTCATCGCCTTCGACCCCGGTCGATTCCGGGAGCTGCTCGAGGCGCGGGACGGCACCACTCCCGACGAGTAGCCGGGCGATCCGGCGGGATCGTCAGTCGGCTCCGGCGACGATCTCCAGCAGGTCGTCGCCGAATCGCTCGGCCTTCACGGGGCCGATCCCGGGCACCTCGAGCAGCGCCGCCCGGTCGTCAGGCCGGCGACGGGCCACCTCCTGGAGCACGGCATCGTTGAAGATCACGAACGCTGGGACGTCGGCGGCCCGGGCCTGGTCCCGCCGCCAGGATCGCAGCCGTTCGAAGAGCGCTCGGTCGGTTCCGACCAGGTCGGTGCTGCTGGACGCCGTCCGCTGCCGCGCGCCACCGGACCTTGCCCCCGCGGCCCGTCGGGCGGACTGAGCCGGTGTGAGTTCGTTCCCGCCGGCACCGACGGCGGTGGCGATCGCGTCGAGCCACGGGGACGGGCTGCGGCGGCTGGCGCGGGTCCCGAAGGTCCGACGCCGGGCCCAGTGGCAGTGGAGCGACTCCCGCGCCCGGGTGAGCGCGACGTAGAGCAGTCGGCGTTCCTCGTCGACGGAGTCGGGGTCGTCCTGGGCGTGGTGGATCGGGACCAGCCCCTGTTCCAGTCCTGCGACGTGGACGGTGGACCACTCGAGCCCCTTGGCGGCGTGGAAGGTCACGATCTCCACGGCGTCACCACCGGATGCGGCGTCCTCGTTGCGGAGCGTCGAGACCAACCAGGCGATGAACCCGCCCGTGCCGCCCGTCGGGTCGAGCGACCGGTACTCGTGACCCAACCGGACGACCTCGGCGACGTTGGCGGCCCGGTCGTCGATCGCGACGTCCGTTCCGGATCCGTCGGGCTCGCCCGGTGCGCCCGGACCCTCGACGGCATCGTCGGCGTCCCGTGCCGGTCCGGACGGTCGACCACCGGGTGCGCGCCCGTCGGAGCGGAGTGCCCGGCGGTTCCTCCGGTCGACGTCGGCCGCCAGGTCGGCGAGGGCGACCTCGAGGGAAGGTGAGCGCCGGATCGAGTCGAGGGCGTCCTTGACCTCGGGGAACTCGAGCAGGCTCCCCGCTCCGCGCACGCGGTGCGGGACCCCTGCGGTGCCGCACGCCTCGGCGATGGCAGCGGTCTGGGCGTTGGTCCGCACCAGCACCGCCTGTTGGGACCACGGGACACCGGGCCGGTGGCCGTCGCGTAGCGCCCGTGCCACGGCGTTCGCCTCGGCCCGCTCGTCGTCGTGCGACCGCACCGTCGGGGCGGGTCCCGACGGTCGGTGGGCCACGAGTCGGACGACGGGCCTCGGGCCCTGGGCCAGAACGGCGTTGGCGGCAGCGAGGATCTGGGGCGTCGAGCGGTAGTTGTCGGACAGGGTCACCGACGCCGCTTCCGGGAAGTGCTCCTCGAACCGCTCCAGGTACGAGGCGTCGGCACCGTTCCAGGCGTAGATGGCCTGGTTGGGGTCGCCCACGACGCAGAGATCGGATCCGCTCCCGAGCCACCGGCTCAGCAGTCGGAACTGGAGCGGGTTGACGTCCTGGAACTCGTCGACGAAGAGGTGGCGGAACCTCCAGTGTCGGGCGGCCGCGTACTCGGGGTCGGCGGCCAGGTCCCGCGCCGCCAGGCGGAGGAGGTCGTCGAAGTCGACGAGGCGCCGCTGGCGCTTCCGGTCGGCGAAGTCCTGCCAGATCCCGGCGATCTGGTCGGGTTCCAGGGGTGGCCGACGGCGCGCCGCCGCGGCTGCGGCTGCGTAGTCGTCCGGTTCGAGCGCGCGTGCCGAGGCCCACTCGATCTCTGCGAGCACGTCGAGCGCGAGTGTGGAGTCGCCGCGCCGCCTCGGGACGAGCCGTGCCAGGAATCCGAGCTTGCGGTCGAGGAGCTCGGGCGGACGCACGCCACGTTCCTCCCACCGCTGCCGGAGCTGGGCGTAGGCGATGGCGTGGAACGTCCCGGCGTGGACCGCCGAGCCCGGCAGGAGCCGGTGCAGGCGGTCGCGGAGTTCGCCCGCAGCCTTCCGCGTGAACGTCACGGCGAGCGTGCGCTCCGTCGACAGCGTGAGGGTGGCACTTCGGTAGGCGATCCGATGCGTGAGCACACGCGTCTTGCCCGAGCCGGCTCCGGCGAGCACACGGAGGTGCCGGGCAGGATCGGTGACCGCCCGGGACTGTTCCGGGTTCAGGCCGCCGAGCAGCCGGGCGGTGGACGCATCGGGCTCGCCGTCGGTTCGCTCGGTCACGGCAGGGTCGGGCTCCACGCGCCGGACCGTACCAGCGGGTCACGACAGCTTCGTCGGGTCGACAGCTACGCTCCGGAGATGGGTTACGACGAGAAGCTCCTCTACGGCGACGAGCAGATCGTCGTGGACACGCACCCCTCCTGGATCATGATGATCCGGTCGGTCCTGTACGTCCTCGGTGCGACCGTGGTCGGGGTCGTGTTGTTGAACCTGGGTGGCGACGGCTGGTTCGGCTCCGCCACCAACTACATCGCCGTGCTCTTGATCGTGCTGGCGCTCCTGCACCTCGCCCAGCGATTCGTGAAGTGGTATTCGACCAACTTCGTCATCACGACCGAGCGCTGCATCTACCGCGAGGGGATCGTCTCCAAGCGGGGCATCGAGATCCCGCTGGACCGGATCAACACGATCTTCTTCCACCAGCGGCTCTTCGAGCGGTTGTTCGGTGCCGGCACGCTCCACATCGAGTCGGCGGGCGAGATGGGCATCCAGAAGTTCAAGGACGTCCGCGACCCGATGGCGGTTCAGAACACGCTCTACCAGGCGATGGAGGACAACCAGACCCGCAGCTACCAGCGGATGGGCGCCTCGGCGGCCGGAGCCGTGGCCCCGCAGCCCGAGGCGGCACCGTCGGTCGCCGACGAGCTGGCCAAGCTGGCGTCGCTCCACGAGGCCGGCCACCTCACCGACACCGAGTTCGCCCAGCAGAAAGCGGTGCTCCTGGGCTCGTCCGGCCCGACCTCGTCCGGCCCGACCCCGCCCGGCCCGATCACCTGATCCCGGGGTTCTGGCCGCACCGGCCCTCAATCAGCTCAGGTGTGCGCCGTCGGCGGCCCGGACGCGTCGGCCACCGGCTCCGGCCCCGGTGAGGTCGGCGTCCTCCCGGCAGAGTGCCACCACCGTCCCGCCGAAACCTGCACCGGTCAGCCGGGCTCCGAGCACCTCGTTGCGGGCGAGGAGCGACTCGACCAGCTGGTCGAGCGTGTCGGTCGAGACCTCGGCGTCGTCACGCAGTGAACGGTGCGAGTCGGTGACGAGCTCGCCGGCGCCCGCCAGGTCGCCCACGGCGATCGCTGCTGCGAACGCTCGGACACGGTCGCACTCGCTCCGGACGTGTCGGGCCCGTCGGCGGAGCGTCTCGTCCTCCAACGAGTCGATCGCGGTCGGTGTGGCGTCCCGCAGGGGACCGAGCCGCTCGGCCGCGGCCTCGGCCTGGGCGCGGCGCAGCGCGTACGCGGAGTCCGCCAGGCGCCGCGGCTGGCCCGACTCGATGACCCACACGGCGACGTCGTCGGGAAGCGGGACCGGAGTGGCCTCCTCGGTGGCGCAGTCGATGAGGAGTGCGTGGCCGGCGATCCCCGACGCCGCACAGAGCTGGTCCATGATCCCGCACGGGACCCCCGTGGCGACCCGCTCGGCGCGCTGGCACCGCCGGGCGAGTGTGAGCGGGTCGTCCTCGCTCCCGAGTGCGAGCGCCACGGCCAGCTCGAGTGCCGCCGACGACGAGAGCCCGCCGCCCGGCGGGACGCTCGAGCGGACCGAACCCGTCAGACCCGCCGGTGGGTCGAACTCGGCTGCGACGCCGGCGACGTAGCGGCCCCACTCGGGTCGTACTGCGGAGGGGTCGACGACCGGCAGCTCGACGACGACCGGTTCGTCGAACTGTTCCGAGCGGAGTGAGATCGACGATCCGCCCCGCACCCCCGTCACCTCGGTGTGCAGGTCGATCGCCATCGGGAGCACGAGCCCGCCCACGTAGTCGGTGTGGTCGCCGATCAGGACGACCCGACCGGGGGCCACCGATCGAACCTCCTCGTTCACGTGACCACCCCCGGCAGGTCCCGCAGGGACCGCGCGGCGTCCGCGGGGTCGACCGGGTTGAAGAGGATCCCGCCACCGAGCTCCGCGGCCGCCACGAACCGTGGGGTCCCGGGTGCGCGGAGCTGCGGTGCAATGGTCAGCAGGACTCGCGCCTCCGGCCAGTCGCCGCCGTCGGTCGGGCGCTGGTGGATCCAGAGCATGTAGGGCATGGGTTCGTCGAAGCGCTGGTCGAGCCGGGCAAGGACGTCGACGAGCACCGCCGCCAGGCCGTCCCGATCGCAGCGGTCGTCGACCAGGTCGGGTACCTCGGTCGTGGTCGAGATGCGCACCTCGTAGGGCCAGCCCGCGGCCTCGGGAACCCAGGCGAGCCAGTCCCCGTTGCGGGCCACGACGAAGCGCTCGTCGACGTTCGCCGGGCGCAGCACACCGTCGACCAGCGCCCGCAGCGGGACGGGCGGGACCCGGTCGTACGCGTAGATCTGGCCGTGGGGGTGGGCGATGGTGGCGCCGACCTGCGGCCCGCGGTTCTCGAAGACCAGGACGTAGTCGACGTCCGGGCGCGACCCGAGGACCCGGGTCCGCTCCGCCCACAGGTCGACGACAAGTCGGGCGCCGGCGACGCCGAGGCCCCAGAAGGTCTGGTCGTGGTCGGGTGTGTACAACACGACCTCGCACCGCTCGTCGCCCAGGGCGGGCCAGCGGTTGGGGAACGAGCGGACCCGGTAGGGCTCGGGGGCCTCGAGCCCTCCGACGCAGAAGGGGCACCCGTCCGCGGGCAGGTTCGGCCGGCCCTGGCGGGAACCCACGATCACCGTCGGGGTTCCGCTCACCGGGTCGGTCCGCAGGTCCGGCTCCGGTCCGCTCCGCTCGACTGTCGACACTCGTCCTCCCGTGCCATCGGGCGTTCGGCCCGGGCGTCCGTCGCTGCGTGACGAGTCGGGAGGTTAGCGACGGTACTGTCCGGGCGTGCTCGGGGGACGGGACGACCTGCCGGTCGACGGACGGCTCGGGGTGGCCGCCGCAGTGGTCGACGGAGCCGTGCTGCCGGGTGACGTCGAGGTCCGCAGCGGCGTGGTCCACGCCGTGGGCTGCGCGCCGGCAGGCCGGGGGTTGGCCCTGCCCGGACTGGTCGACCTCCAGGTCAACGGGTTCGTCGGGGTGGACCTGCGCACTGCCGATGTCGAGGAGGTCCACCGCGTGTCGCTGGCCTTGGCGGAGCACGGATGCACCTCGTTCCGGCCGACGCTCTGCTCGACGGACCTCGCCGGCTACCGGGCGGCGCTGGGACGCCTGGACCTCGCCCGGGACGCGGGCGTTCCGGGAGCCCGGTTGCTCCCGGCGCACCTGGAGGGCCCGTTCCTCTCGCCGACCTGGGCCGGGGCGCACGACCCGGCGACCCTGGTGGACGTCGACGTGGGAACGGCCGACGGCCTCCTGCGCGCCGGCTCGGTCGGCATGATCACGATGGCCCCCGAGCTCCCGGGCGCCGATGAGCTGATCCGCGAGTTGGTTCGTCGGGGGGTCGTCGTCTCCGTCGGTCACACCGACGCCGACGCGGGCACCGTCCGCAGGGCGGTCGACCGTGGTGCGACCCACCTGACGCACTGCTGGAACGCGCACCGTCGCTTCGACCACCGGGACCCAGGCCCGGCGGGCGTCGCACTGAGCGACCCCCGCCTCACCGTCGGACTGATCGCGGACGGTGTGCACGTCGCTTCCGAGGTGGTCCTGGCCACGATCGCCGCCGCAGCCGGACGG
>CAYMKW010000086.1:0-13213 GCA_964391365.1 uncultured Microthrixaceae bacterium
GCCGTGGAAGGACGGTTCGCGTTGAGACAGCGATGCCCGTAGCGCACGGAGGGCCTCGTCGGCCCGGGCGCCGCGGTCGGGAAAGGACGCGCCGAGCAGGTCGAACTCCTCGCGCAGGCTGCCGACCCCAGTGCCCAGCACCAGACGGCCGCCGCTGACCACGTCCAGGGTGCCGTAGCGCTTCGCGATCTCGAGCGGGTGGTGGTAGCCGAGCACCAGGACGTGGGTCGCCAGGCGGATCCGCTTCGTGCGCGCCGCCAGGAAGCCGAAGGTGGCCAGTGGGTCCCAGTAGCGGGCGCCGCGGCGGTCGAGCTCGGCTGCGGGGATGCCGATGTGCTCGCTGCAGGTCAGGTGGTGGTAGCCGAGGCGGTCGGCCGCCGCGGCCACGGTGGCGAGGTCCTCGATCGTGCCGTCGCGTTCCCAGTCGCCGTGGGTGGCGGGGTGGAACGTGACGATGGGCGAGGTGATGGCGAGTCTCACCGCCAGGCCTCCCAGCGGATCATCGACCGCAGCGGTCCGGCGAAGCGCGGGCGGACCGCACCGGTGCGCCACCGCTGCTCCACGAGCTCACGCGCCGCTGCGGTCGTCGCAGCGGGGTCGCCGTCGAGGTAGAGCACGCTCACGAGCACATCGTCGCGCTCGACCCGGTCGGGGAGCGCCCATTCGTCGGTGGCGCGGTACACCCCTGCACCCGCCACGCCGTCCACCTCCAGCAGCTCCGGCAGGTGCTCGCGGTGCAGCCACTCCAGCCAGGTGTCGACCCCGGTGACCGGCTCCTCGATCATCACCAGCACACCCCGGTGCGGTCGCAGCGCGATCACCTCCGGGCTCACCAACGAGCTCGGCGCGGAGTACCAGCCCTGCAGGGCGAGCATCCGCACCCCGAGCGAGGGGCGCAGCTCCGGGAAGCGACCGAGCTCGCGGAGTCGCCCGCCGAGCTGCATGAACCCGGCCAGGGTCGGCTCCACGGGGTCGGTCACGTAGTACTCGACCAGGTTGGCCATCCCGCCCATCGGGCCGGCGGCGGCGAGCCGCGCCTGGATCAGTTCGTCGTCCGCGATCCACCGGTGGGCCAGCGCGACGCCGGGCAACTGGTACTGCTCGGGCATGTGGTCGAGCAGGTGCCAGCGCAGGTAGGAGCCGTCGTCGTCGGGTGGGGCCGGTGGGGTCAGGCTGAAGATGCCGACACGGACGGGTTGCACGCTGCAGCCTCCGATCTCAGTCGGCCTCGAACAGGTTGACCGTGCACACGCTGCCACCACCAACGAGGTGGGCCAGTGCCCGCCGGGCACCTACCACTTGGCGATCACCGGCCTCGCCGCGCAGCTGGGTCACGATCTCGTGCACCATCGCCAGGCCGGTGGGGCCACCGGGATGCCCCCGTGCGATGAGGCCCCCGTCGGTGTTGAACGGGATGCGCCCGCCGAGTGCCGTGTCGTTGGCGTCGAGCAGTCGTTCCCCTTCGCCCTCGGCGCAGAAGCCGAGCAGCTCGTAGTACTCGAGCTCCTCGTTCGCGAACGCGTCGTGGCACAGTGCCAGGTCGATGTCGTCGGGGCCGAGACCGGCTTCGTGGTAGGCCTGCTGGGCGGTGGCGCGCGACATGGTCGCCGGCCCCACCACCGGTCCCAGGAAGGTGTGGCCGGGGGAGTAGGCCTCGGACTGCAGTGCCGAGGACACCGGCCGCACGATGCGCCGGTCGGGATGGTGGCGGCGCACCCAGTCGGTGCTGGCCACGATCGCGCATGCGGCGCCGTCGTCCGCGGGGCATGCCATCATCGCCGTGAGCGGCTCGGCCACCATCTGGCTGGCCAGGACCTCCTCGACGGTCACGGTGTGATCGGGGCGGCGGTGGCTCAGCGGGTTGAGGGCGCCGTGGTTCCAGTTCTTCGCGGCGATGGCCGCGAAGTGCTCCGGCCGCGTGCCGTGGTCGTGCATGCGGCGTTGGGCCCAGAGCGCGAAGTAGGCCGCGGGCAGGATGGTCGAGTCGAGCTGGTCGCGCCCGGTCCCGCGGCTCGACGCGTTTCGGGCCATGTCGGTCATCTTGTCGAACGCGAGCGCCATGGCGACCTCGGCACGTCCCGACGCCACCGCCCACGCCGCCTCGCGGAAGGCGACCAGCCCGGTCGCCGACGCGTTCTCGATGTGGGTCACCGGTAACCCGGTCAGGCCGAGCTCCTTCACGGCCTTGATGCCGATCATCGCCGCGGGCTGGATGTAGCCCACGAACGCCTCGTCGACGTCGGCCAGGGTGATGCCCGCGTCGCGCAGCGCCAGCAGGCCCGCGTCGCGGGCCAGGTGCGCACCGGAGCGATCCGGGTAGCGGTTGAAGCGGACCATGCCGATCCCCGCCACCGCCGCGCCCTCGATCCTCATGTGGCACCCACCGGTGAGAAGCGCATGATCACCAGGTCGTTGCCCTCGTCGTCGGTGCGCAGTGTCTCGAGGTCCAGCACGACCTCGGCGCCGATCGCGAACTCCTCGGGCTCGCCGAGCAACAGCGCCTGCACGCGGGGTCCCTCGGGCAGGTCGACCTGGCCGACGCCGTAGGCGGACACCTCGGCGTTCTTCTTCGCGAACAGCGGCACGTGGACTTGGGTCCAGGTCCAGATCCGCCCGGTCGGGCCGAGCTCGACATCGTCGCAGCCGTCGTGCAGGCACCGCGCGCAGACCTGCCGGCGGGGGAAGAACGCCTCGCCGCACGCGGGGCAGCGGCTGCCGAGCAGCCGGGGTGGCTCGTCCGGGTCGTCGGGCACGGTGAAGTAGCCCTCCTCGATCGGGATCCGCGCCATCAGCCGACCGGGGCGCGGGTCTGGCTCACGCGGCCAGTCCGAGGAACTCGCGCACGTTGTCGCGCATGACGGCCCGGGTCTCGGCCTCGTCGAACTCGGGGATGTCCTTGACGTAGGCGCAGGGGTCGGCCAGCCCCTCGGTGTGGGGGAAGTCCGAGCCGAACATCAGCCGCTCGATGCCGACCGCGTCACGTAGGCGGGCCATGTCGTCCTCGTAGTACGGCGAGATCCAGACCTGCCGGCGGAACTGCTCGACGGGGTGCTCGGAGAAGGCGAAGGGCATCTTGCCGTAGGCGTCACGCAGGTTGCGCAACAGGTCCGGCACCCACATCGCGCCGTTCTCCACCGAGGCGACGCGCAGCGCCGGGAACCGCTCGAGCAGGCCGTGGCAGACCATCGACGCGAGCGTGTCGGAGATGCCGCGGTCGGCGAAGGCCACCAGCGGGAACGAGGCGTGCTTGAAGCCCTCGAAACCGCCGCCACCACCCTGGCCCGGCTCGGAGGTGCGCCAGAACCTGCCGTAGTGGCTCACCCCGCTCAGCCCAGCGTGCAGCACCATCGGCACGCCGGCCTCGGCGATCAGGCCCCAGACCCGGTCGAACTTCGGGTGGGCCGGCGAGACGTAGCCCTCGGCACCGTCGGGCACCGGTCCGGGGATGGTGACCAGCACGCGCGCGCCGGCATCGAGCACCCGGGACACCTCGGCCTCGGCGAGCTGCGGGTCGGCGAGGGTGATCATCGGCGCTGCGTACAGGCGACCGTCGCCGCGGTCGAAGCCCCAGTCCTTGTCCAGCCAGGTGTTGAACGCGCTGAAGGCAGCGTGCAGCGCAGGCAGGTCGCGCCGCAGCGCCTCCTGCATTCCGACGCCCAGGGTGGGGAACAACAGCGCGCCCTCGAGGCCCTGCTCGTCGAGCTGGCGGACCCGGGCGGCGCGGTCGCGGTACTCGGGATGGTCGCTGATCGGGTCGAGCTCGCCGAACATGGTCTTCAGGTCGAGCCCGCCCTCGTTGCGACCCCGGAAGTAGTCCTCGAGGCTGCCGGGCGCGGCGATCGGGTCGAAGGTCGGGTTCGGGATGAACTTGTTGACCTTGCCGCCGACGAGCAGCCGCTGCTTGCCACCGATGTCGGCCCACTGCATGCAGCGCTTCGCCATCT
Organism: uncultured Microthrixaceae bacterium; assembly: GCA_964391365.1. Classification (GTDB taxonomy): domain Bacteria; phylum Actinomycetota; class Acidimicrobiia; order Acidimicrobiales; family Microtrichaceae; genus SXMI01. The sequence goes on from CAYMKW010000086.1 coordinate 3,945, forward strand.
TCGGGTCGATGTGTCGGGTGAAGGCGTCGGTGGCCTCGTAGTAGTGGTGGTCGGCGTCGAAGGGGCGGAATCCGAGCTCGCTCATGCCCGCAGTGTACGCCGCATCTAACGCCCGTGTCAGCTAGCCTGCGCGCTCATGGTGGACGTGGCAGTGATCGATGCGTGGGTGAACATCTTCCCAGAGGCCTTCGCCTCGCGGTGGGCCGCCAAGGACGAACAGCAGGGCGTGCTGCAGATGTTCGGTCCCGACCTGGCCAAGGGGCCGACGGTCGAGGGCCTGGTGGCCGCCATGGACGAGGCGGGAATCGCAACCGGCATCCTGACCGCCGGGCTCAGCGACCCCGAACGGGCGCACCGCCGTGGCGGCTTCGCAGCCGAGGACTTCCTGGCCATCGCCGAGGAACACCCGGGCCGCTTCTGGGTCTCTGCCGCCGTCGACAAGGCCGCCAAGCCGTCGGTGAACGTGCGGCGCCTGCGTGAACTGGCCCAGCACCCGGCGTTCGTGCTGGCACGCGTCACGCCGCTGGTCGAGCAGTACGACCTGAACCACCGGCTCTACTACCCGGTGTACGCGGCGGCCGAGGAGCTGGGCGTGCCGATGTCGATCAACGTCGGTATCCCGGGTCCGCAGGTGCGCTCCCGCTGCCAGGACCCGGTGCTGTTGGAGGACGTGCTGATCGACTTCCCGAAGCTGACCGTCATCGGCGCCCACATGGGCCACCCCTACGAGTCGCTGCTCATCCAGTACATGCTCAAGTGGCCCCAGCTGCACCTGATGACCTCGGCGTACCTGGCGACCTACATGGAACCCGCGATGGTGAAGTTCATGGACTCCTCGCGGGGACGTGGCCGGCTCCTGTTCGCCTCGGACCACCCGGTGATCCCCGCGAAGAAGGCGCTCGACGCCGCACGCGCCCTGCCGCTGTCGGACGAGGGCATGGCCGAGTACCTCGGCGGCGCGGCGGCGCGGCTGTTCGGTCCCGGCGACGCCGGGAGCTGAACCGTGACGGTCCACGAGGCCGGCGAGCACCTCGCGGCCCGGGCAGCGACGACGCCGGACGAGGCCGCGTTGGTGATGGCGCCGAGCGGCACGGTGCGCACCTACGCCGAGGTGAACGACTCGGCGGTCCGTCTGGCGCGCCTGTTGCGTGATCGGGGCCTGCGCACCGGGGACCACCTGGCGGTCCTGGTGGACAACGAGCCGGCGTTCTTCGACGTCGTCTGGGCCGCCATGTACGCCGGGTTGTACGTCACGCCGATCAACTGGCATCTGTCCCCGGCCGAGGCGGGCTACATCGTCGCCGACTGCGACGCTGCCGCGCTGGTGGTCTCGGCGCGTCTGGCTGACGTCGTCGCCGGCATGGACCCGGCCGATCTGGCGGCGGTGGAGGTGCGACTCGTCGTCGGCGGGCCGCTCGAGGGGTTCGAGGGACTCGAGGCGCAGTTGGCGCGGACCGCGCCCGGCGAGGTTCCCGACGAGCACGACGGTGGCTGGATGTTCTACTCCTCGGGCACCACGGGTCGACCCAAGGGGATCCTGCCGCCGATGACCCCGGCGCCGCTCGGGGCGCCGTCGTTCCTGACCAGGATGCTCACCGGTCTGTTCGGCTTCGACTCGGAGTCCGTGTACCTGAGCCCGGCGCCGCTGTACCACGCAGCGCCGGCGGGCTGGACCGTCGGCACCCAGCGTCTGGGTGGGACTGCGGTGGTCATGGAGCGCTTCGACCCGCGTGAACTGCTTGCTGCGATCGAGACCCACCGCGTCACCCACGTGCAGCTTGTGCCCACCCACATGATCCGACTACTCGAGCTGCCCGAGGCCGAGCGCCGCGACGTCGACCTGTCGTCGCTGCAGCGGGTGATCCACGCGGCGGCCCCCTGCCCGGTGGAGATCAAGCGGCGCTTCATGGACTGGGTCGGACCGATCGTGCACGAGTTCTACAGCGGCTCCGAGGGGGCTGGATTCTGCTACATCGGCCCCGAGGACTGGCTGGCGCATCCCGGTTCGGTGGGGCGCTCGATGACCGGGGCGATCCACATCCTGGGCCCCGACGGCGCGGACCTGCCGGTGGGTGAGGAGGGTGAGGTCTGGTTCGAGACCAACCGACCGTTCGAGTACCACAAGGATCCCGACAAGACCGCGTCGGTGTGGGACGAACGCGGCTGGAGCTGGATGGGCGACATCGGCCGGGTCGACGCGGAGGGCTACCTCTACCTGACCGACCGCGCGAGTCACATGATCATCAGCGGCGGGGTGAACATCTACCCCCGCGAAGCAGAGGACGTGCTGATCCTGCACCCGGCGGTGGCCGACGTGGGCGTGCTCGGCGTGCCCGACCCGGAGATGGGTGAGCGGGTCTGCGCGTTCGTGCAGCTCGCACCCGACGCAGCGCTGGCCGCCGACGAAGCCGGCGAGGCCGAACTGATCGGGTGGTGCCGGGCGCGACTCAGCCACTTCAAGTGCCCCCGCGAGGTCCGCTTCGTCGATGAGCTGCCGCGACTGCCGACCGGCAAGCTGCTCAAGCGCCTGCTCGTGACCTGAGCGGGCGGGAGCGGGGGAGGGACGGCGGGTCAGTCCTGCGGTCGGAGCCGTTCGGACCACTCGGCGTACTCGGCGGTGTCGTGCGACTGGCTCTCGGTCGCGAGCCCGTAGCCGAGTGCCCGCACGGCGTTGGCGCGCAGGTGCTGGTTGAGGATCGCCTTGGTCTCCTGCAACGCCTGCGGCGGCTGGGCGGCGAGCCGGTGGGCGAAGGCCAGGGCCTCGTCGAGCAGTCGATCGCCGGGCACCACGAAGTTGGCCAGGCCCAGCTCGACGGCCTCGTGCGCGCCCAGGCGGTCGCCGGTCAACAGGTACTGCTTGGCACGCAGCAGCGACGTGTGCGCCGGCCAGGTCACCGCGCCGCCGTCACCGGCGACCAGTGCGACCGACACGTGCGTGTCGGCCATCCACGCGTCCTCGGCCATGAACACGATGTCGCTCAGCGTCGCGACGGTGCAGCCCAGGCCGACCGCCGGGCCGTTGACCGCCGCGACCACTGGGACCGCGACCTCGATCATCTCGTCCGCGAGCCGTCGCGCCAGACGCAGGCTGCGGCGCCGTCGCGCCTGGTCGACGCGGCGTCCCTCGAAGTCCTCGTAGCTCCCGCCCGCGCTGAAGGTCCGGCCGGCGCCGGTCAGCACCACGGCCCGGCAGTCATCGTCGGCCTCGACGTCGGCCCACACGTCGACGAACTGTTCGTGCAGGTCCTCGGTGAACGCGTTGAGGGTGTCGGGCTCGTTGAGCGTCAGGATCCTGACCGCACCGTCGGCGCGGACCTCGATCCCCGGTTGGTCGTACCTCGGCCTGGTCGGCACCTAAGTTCCCTCCTGATGGATCAGCGAAGGGTAGCGATCATCACCGGCGGCAGCAGCGGCATCGGCCTGGAGGTCGGTCGCCAACTCGTCGCCGCAGACCACGACGTGGTGCTGACCGCCCGCCGCAGTGAGGTCCTGCGCACCGCCGCCGAGGGCATCGGAGCGCGTTGGTTCGCAGGTGACGTGGCCGACCCGGACTCGTTCGCCGCCGTCGTCCAACAGGCCGCGTCGGTGACCGGCCGGGTCGACCTGGTGGTGCATGCGGCCGGAACCATGGGCGGGACCTTCGTGCGCAAGGAGAGCGTCGAGGAGTTCGAGCGCATCCTGCGCACCAACCTCACCTCGGCCTACGTCGTGGCCCACGCCGCGCTGGGGTCGATGGGCGCGGGTGGGCGCTTCGTGTTCATCTCGTCGACCTCGTCGCACGCGCCGCAGCCGGGTCGCTCGGCCTATTCGGCGTCGAAGGCCGGGCTGAACGCTTTCGCCGCGGCCCTCGCCGGCGAGGTCGAACGCGACGGCATCGGCGTGCACGTGCTGACCGTGGGCCCCGTCGAGACGCCGATGCTCGACGAGGTGCGTTTCCCGATGCGGACCCTGGGCGTGGCCGAGGTCGGCGCCGCGGTGGTCTGGTTGGACACGCTCGCGCCCAACGTGCGGCTGCCCGAGGTGCGCCTCACCTCGGTCGAGGACGGCCCGTTCGCCCCGGAGCCCTACGTGCCCGAGGCCGCCCGCCGGCTCGGCCGCACCGAGTAGCTCGACGGCGTCGGCCGCGAGCTCAGCGCCCCGGCGGCTGGAGTGCCGGGGCGACCGCCTCCATCCACGCCGTCATCGACTCGTCAGACGGGGCGTCGCGGAACCACAACAGGAACTCCCCGCAGCCCGCGTCGACGAAGGCCTGCGCCTTCTCGGTCACCTGCTCGACGGTGCCGACCAGGTTGTCGCGCACGTAGTCCTCGTGGCTGGCCCCACCCCACAGGTGGCCGCCGTCGGGGCCGTCCAGCCACGTCGCCAGGTCGGCTTCGGTGTCGAAGATCCGGCAGTCCGGGCCGTGGGTGCGCACGATCGACGTGGGGTCCCGGTCGATCTCCTCGCAGTAGCGGGCCAACAGCTCGGACTTGTGCACGAACGACTCCAGACCCACCTGCCAGTTGGTGCGGTCGGCGTGGCGCGCCGCGATGCGCAGCGTCACCTGCTCGCCGCCGCCACCGACCAGGATCGGCGGGCGCGGGGACTGCACCGGCTTGGGGTCGCAGTAGGCGCCGTCGAGTTGCACGAACTCGCCTTCGAAGTCGACCGTCTCGTCCGACCACAGGCGGGGGATCACCGTCAGCGCCTCGTCGAGCAGGCGCAGTCGTTCGGCCGCACCCGGGTACCGGTAGCCGTAGGCCCGGTACTCACGCTCGTACCAGCCGGCGCCCAGACCCAGGATCAGCCGGCCGCCCGAGTACACGTCGACACAGGCCGCCTCCTTGGCCAGCAGGCCGACGTTGCGGTATCCGACGCAGGTGACGAGCTGACCGAGTCCGATGGTCGAGGTGTGCCCGCTGAGCGCGGCCAGCATGGTGAAGGCCTCGAACATGTGGGTGGGCTCACGACGGGGCACGGTCTCCACGTGGTCGTACACCCACAGGTGGTCGTAGCCGAGCGCCTCGAGGCGTGCGGCCAGCTCCACGGAGCGGTCCCACGCATCGATCGCCGACCAGCCCGAGTACTCCAGCTTCCATCCCTGGGGCACGAAGGCACCGTGGCCGATCCGGCCGGGGGTCGGTTGCGGGGGGCGATTGGACATGACGGGAACTCCTCGTTCGTCCGATGAACTACTGGCTGGCGATGATCGCCTCGGCCTCCGCCTCGGCGTCGACGACCGGCTCGCCGGGAACGTCGACGTCGACGTGGTGAAGCGTCGCGGTGAACGGGAACCTACCCCGGTAGTCCTCGTCGGCTGCGGAGAAGTCCGGCGCCCACCCGGCGGTCAGGCCGGCACCGGTCAGCGAGAACCGACTCCACACGGTTCGGCGCACCTCACCGCGGCCGACCTCCTCGCCGTCGACGCGCAGCACCGCGGCCGGTGGATCGAAGTCGAAGACGAGCTCGTGGTCGCCGGGACCGAGCGGTTCGATCTCGGCCTCGACGCGGTAGCGGCGCCAGCCCGCCAGGTTGTGCACGTACACGAGCCGGCTCGGGCCACCGTCGGCGTCGTCGGCGAGCAGGTGCAGGGACCAGCCCCCGAGCACCGAGCCCTGGTGGATGAGCACGCCCTGCACCGGGCCCGTGTGGTCCGTGTCGACGGTGACGTGTGCGGTCACGGTGTGGGCCCGGGCGCGCACGTTGACCGCGACGGACTCGGGCACCGGTGCCCGGCCGGGCCAGTAGCGGTAGCGGTTGCGCGGCGCCACGCTCGGCTCGCGCTGGAACACCAGGTCCGAGAACGGCCGGTTGTCCAGCGGCAGCACCTGGTTGCGCTCGGCCTCCTGCCACCAGCGCTCGACCATCGACGCGAGTCGCTCCGGATGGCTGCCCGACAGGTCGTTCGTCTCCGAGGGGTCGGCGCGCAGGTCGTAGAGCTCCCAGCCCACCCGGTCGAGTCCGGGCTCGTCGGCCTGCACCTCGTGGTAGGAGACCAACTTCCAGCCGTCCTGGTAGAGCGCACGGCACCCGAGCATCTCGGAGTACTGCACGGTGTGGACCTCGGCAGCGTCCGGGTCGGCGAAGGTCGACGCGAAGCTCACGCCGTCGAGGGGTACCTGAGCCACGCCGGCGACCTGATCGGGCGCGTCGATGCCGATCAGCTCGAGCAGCGTCGGCAGGACGTCGATGGCGTGGACGTACTGGCGCCGGACGCCGCCGCGTGCCCCGGCGGGGATGCCGGCCGGCCAGTGCACGATGAGCGGGTCCGCCACCCCGCCCTCGTGGGTCTCTCGCTTCCATCGCCGGAACGGGGTGTTCCCCGCGACGGTCCAACCCCACGGGTAGTTGTTGTGCAGCCGGGGGCCGCCGATCTCGTGGAGGTGCTCGGCGGCCTCCTCGACGGTGCGGGGCAGGGCGTTCCAGACGCGGGCGTCGTTGAGCGACCCCGTCGGCCCGCCCTCGGAGGAGGCGCCGTTGTCGGACAGCACCACGATGACGGTGTCGTCGAGCTCGCCGAGCCCCTCGAGGCGGTCGACGAGCCGGCCGACCTGGTGATCCGCGTGGGACAGGAAGCCGGCGAAGGCCTCCATGTAGCGCGCGTGCACGCGCCGGGCGGTCTCGTCGAGCTCGTCCCAGGCGGGTACCCAGTCGGGCCGCTCCGACAACACGGTGTGGTCCGGCAGGAGTCCCTCGGCGGTCTGGCGTGCCAGAGCGCGGTCGCGCCACTCGTCCCAGCCGCGGTCGAAACGGCCGCGGTAGCGCTCGATCCACTCCGGTGGCGCCTGGTGCGGCGAGTGGCACGCACCGAGCGCCAGGTAGCAGAACCAGGGCTTGTCGACGTCGACGTTGCGCAGGTCCTCGACGTACTCGATGGCACGGTCCACCAGATCGGCGCTCAGGTGGTACCCCTCCTCGTATGTCCCCGGCGGGTCGACGGCGTGGTTGTCGTGCATCAACGCCGGGACGAACTGGTGGGTCTCGCCGCTGAAGAAGCCGTACCAGCGCTCGAAGCCCTTGCCGAGCGGCCAGCGCACCCGGGTGGCGCCCAGGTGCTCCTCGTCCTCGGGGGTCAGGTGCCACTTGCCGACCGCCCACGCCGCGTACCCGTGCGGGGTGAGCATGGCGGGGGCCATCGCGCACGAGGAGGGGATGCGCGCGTCGTAGCCGGGGAACCCGGTGGCCAGGTCGACGATGCGACCCATGCCGACGCGGTGGTGATTGCGGCCGGTCAGCACCGCCGCCCGGGTCGGCGAGCAGAGCGCGGTGGTGTGGAAGTTCGCGTAGCGCAACCCGCCAGCGGCGAGGCGGTCGAAGGTCGGGGTGTCGATGTCGGAGCCGAAGCAGCCGAGTTGCGCGTAGCCGACGTCGTCGAGCACCACGACCAGCACGTTCGGAGCGCCCTCGGGTGGCTGTGGCTCCGGTGGCCAGTAGGCCTCGCTGTCCCAGTGGTACCGGCCGATGCGGCCGCGGAACTCGCCGGACTCCATGTCGCGCCCTCCCGGTGTGCACGTCGCCACCCGGAGGTGACACCGGCGTCAGGGTAATGACCCGGCACTACGGTGTCGCTCGATGGAGCTCGGTCTGCAGGGTCGTGTCGCGGTGGTCACCGGCGCCGGACGCGGCATCGGCCGCGCCGTGGTCGAGGGGCTGCTCGCCGAGGGATGCGAGGTGCTGGCGGTGTCGCGTACGGCACCCGACGGCCCCGGTGAGCCCTTCGCCGCGGACGTCACCGAGGCGGTTGCCGCCGAGGCGATCGTGCAGCACTGTCTGGACCGCTTCGGCCGGCTCGACGTGGTGGTCAACAACGCCGGCGGCGCCGAGCCGGCGCGCTTCGAGGCGCTCAGCGACGACGACTGGCACACAGCGTTCGAGCTCAACTTCTTCGCCGCGGTGCGTCTCTCGGCGGCGGCGGCCCCCGTGATGGTCGAGCAGGGCTGGGGTCGGATGGTCCACGTCGCTTCCGTCAGCGGCCGCGAACCCGATCACCGCTTCGCCCCGTACTCCGCCGCCAAGGCGGCGCTGATGAACTGGTCGACCTCGCTGTCGCAGGCCCACGCCGCGCACGGCGTGCTGAGCTCGTGCGTCGTTCCCGGCATCACGCTCACCGAACTGGTCGCCGCCAACGCGGCCGGCACCGCGCAGCGCTCCGGCACCTCACCCGAGGCGGTGATGGCCCGCCAGCTCGATCGTCACGGTGTGGCGGCGGGCCGCTTCGGGGAGCCGGCCGAGGTCGCTGCGGCGGTTGTGTTCCTGGCGAGCGAGGCCGCTGGGTGGATCACCGGCGCCACCCTGGAGGTCGACGGCGGAACGCTCCGCTCGGTCTGACCCCGGGGGTTCACCCGTCGCCGACAACGTCTGTGCTCGGCGCCAACCCGGTCAGGGGCGGCGGCAATCGCACCGAAGGACCGGGACGGGGACAGTCGAAGCGGGCACGGTGGCGAGCAGTCAGCCGTTCTCGAGCAGGCCACCCAGTTCGGTGCGCACGACCTTTCCCATGGCGTTGCGTGGCAGTCGGTCCACCACGACGATGCGCTCGGGCACCTTGTAGCGGGCGAGCTCGGCCAGCAGGTGCGCCTCCAGCGCGGTCAGGTCCACCGTGGCGCCCGGGTCGGGCTCGACCAGGGCGGCGACGCGCTCACCGAGGCGCTCGTCGGGCACGCCCACGACGGCGCTCGCTGCGATGCCCCCGAACTCGGCCATGACCCGCTCGACCTCGGCGGGGTACACGTTCGCACCGCCGCGAATGATCATCAGGCTCAACCGGTCGCGCAGGTGCAGGAAACCGTCGTCGTCGAGGAACCCGACGTCGCCGGTGCGGAGCTCACCGTCCACGAGCACCTCGGCGGTGGCCTCGGGCCGTTCCCAGTATCCGAGCATCGGCTGGTAGCGGCGATCGGCGGCCGAGATGCAGATCTGCCCGGTCTCACCAGCGGCCAGGGTGACGCCGTCGTCACCGGCGATGCGGACCCGCAGGTGCGGCAGCGGGCGGCCCGAGGCGCCGGGCCGATGACCGTCGGGGCCGCTACGTGTGGCGGGGCGCTCGTCGATGGCCACCACCGTCGGGGCCTCGCTCAGGCCGTAGGTGGCCAGCACCGGCAGGCCGAACTTCGCGGTGAATGCGCTGCGGATCGCCTCGGGGCAGTCGGCGCCTCCGGTCCAGACCTCCTCGAGCGACGCCAGGTCCGCGGGCGAGACGGCGTCGCTCGAGGCCAGGCTGTGCAGCAGCGCGGGCGGGCCGTTCCAGGTGGTGACCGACTCGGTGCGGATCCAATCGGCCACGCCCTCGG
>CAYMKW010000087.1:0-13149 GCA_964391365.1 uncultured Microthrixaceae bacterium
GCGAAGCGCTACGGCACCCTGGACGTGGTCAGCGGCGGCCGTCTGGTGCTGGGCGTCGGGGTCGGCAGCCTGCGAGAGGAGTTCGACCTGCTCGGGGCGCCGTTCGAGGACCGCGGGACTCGCGGTGACGAGGCGCTGGCCGCGCTGCGCGTCGCGCTGTCCGGGAGCGAGCCCTCGTTCCACGGCGAGCACTACGACTTCGGGGGCATGGTCATCGACCCCGCCGCCGTTCAGGAGCGCGTGCCCATCTGGGTCGGCGGGCGCACGTTGCGCTCGCTGCGCCGGGCAGTCGAGCTGGCCGACGGCTGGAACCCGTTCGCCGTCACCGGTCCCCAGGTTCGCGACTGGCTCGGCCGGGTGGAGCTGCCCGACAGCTTCGAGGTGGTCCTGTCCACCGTGGGGGAGCTCGATCCCTTGGGCGCGCCCGAGCACACCCGGGAGGTCCTCGCCGACACCGCCGGGTTCGGCGCAACGATCGCCTACCCGCGTTTCGAGCACCACTCGCTCGGGCACTACCTGGAGTCCCTCGAGGCACTCGCAGCGCTGCACGACCCGAACGGCGGGGTCACTAGCTGACGCATGTGTTAGATTCCAGCCGGCTCTCGCCGGTATCGGGCGTCGATCGAGGAGGAGATGTGGACGAGGGATCCGATGTCGCGTTCGACCCCGAGGTCGTGCGCGCGAGGTACCTCGCCGAACGGGACAAGCGGCTGGTGCCGGGCAGGGCCGAGGTCCGCGACCTGGACCACGACGACCGTTTCGCCCACTACCGCGACGACCCGTTCACCCCGCGACGCGAGCGGGACCCGGTCACCGAGGAGACCGATGTGGTGATCCTGGGCGGCGGCATCGCCGGGATCCTGGTCGGGGTCGAGCTGCGCAAGGCCGGCGTGGACCGCTTCCGCATCGTCGACTCCGCCGGAGGTCTGGGCGGCACCTGGTACTGGAACCGCTACCCCGGCGTCATGTGCGACGTCGAGTCCTACATCTACCTGCCGCTGCTCGAGGAGCTCGACTACGTCCCCCAGCACCGCTACGCCTACGGCGAGGAGATCCTCGCCCACCTGCAGGCCATCGGCGAACGTCACGACCTGAACCGCGACGCCCTGTTCCACACCGACGTCACCGCCGCGACCTGGGACGACGGCACCGGTCGCTGGACCATCGAGACCGATCGCGGCGACCGCCTCTCGGCGCGCTACTACGTGCTCGCCGTCGGGATCCTGAACCTGTTGAAGCTCCCGACGATCCCCGGCATGGAGGACTTCGAGGGTCACTCGTTCCACTCCGCTCGCTGGGACTACGCCTACACCGGCGGCGGCCCCGGCGAGCCGATGACCGAGCTGCACGACAAGGTCGTCGGCGTGATGGGCACCGGCGCGACCGGCATCCAGTGCGTGGAACCGCTGGCTCGGGCCGCCCGCCACGTGTACGTGTTCCAGCGGACCCCCTCGGCGATCGGCGAACGCGGGAACCGACCGACCGATCCCGAGTTCACACAGGGCCTGGCGCCGGGCTGGCAACAGGAGCGCATGGACAACTTCCAGGCCGTGATGCTGGGCCGCGCCGTCGAGGCCGACCTCACCGACGACGGCTGGACGCACGACTACGCCAGGGTGCAGAACCCGCCACGCAAACACCCCGACGAGAGCTTCCCCGACTGGATGCGCCGGGTCGAGGCGCTCGACTACGGGATCATGGAGGCCCACCGCCAGCGCGTCGCCGAACTGGTCTCGGACCCGGCCACCGCCGACGCGCTGAAGCCGTGGTACCGCTACCTGTGCAAGCGGCCCTGCTTCCACGACGAGTACCTGTCGGCGTTCAACCACCCCAACGTCACGCTGGTGGACTGCCCGGGTGGCATCGAGCGCATCGACCCGGCCGGACCGGTGGTCAACGGCACGACCTACGAGCTGGACTGCCTGGTGTACGCCACGGGGTTCGCCGCCGAGCTCACCCCGTTGTACCGGCGCGCCGGCCACGAGATCGCCGGCGTGGACGGCGTCGCACTGTCCGAGCGGTGGGCCGACGGCGCGTCGACGCTGTTCGGCATGATGCTGCCGGGATTCCCGAACCTGTTCGCCATGCCGGCGCCCGGCCAGCAGGCGGTGGTGACGGTCAACTACACCCAACTCGCGGTCCTGGGCGCCGAGGTGATCGGATCGACGATCGCAGCGCTGGCCGCCACGGGATCCCCGGTGTTCGAGGTGACCGAGACCGCCGGACAGGACTGGACCGACGGGATCGTGTCCTCGTTCGTGGACGCCAGCCCGGTCATGGCGGCGTGCACCCCGTCACGCATCAACAACGAGGGCCACCCCGAGTTGCTCAACCCGCGCAACGGCAACTACGGCCGCGGCTTCGGCGACTTCTTCGCCTACCGGGAGCTGCTGCGCGGCTGGCTCGCCGCAGGCGACTTCGAGGGCCTCGAACTGCGATGAGCGCTGCGGACCGCAACCGTCGGGTCTCGATCGTGACCGGTGGCGGTGGGGGCATCGGCGCCGCGATCGCGATGGAGCTCGGCCGCCGTGGCGACCACGTGGTGACCGTCGATCCGCTGGTCTCCGTCGACGGCACCGAGGTGCTGCCCGCACCGACCGAGACCACCGCCGGGCGGATCGTCGCGGCAGGCGGCAGCGCGCAGGCCTCGAACACCTCGGTGACCGACGCCGAGGCGATGGCGGCGCTGGCCGCGGAGCTGATGTCGACCCACGGCCGCATCGACGCCGTGGTGAACGTCGCTGGCATCACCCGCCCGACCGGGTTCGCGAAGGGCGAGGAGTCCGACTGGTCGGCGGTGCTGTCGGTGCACCTCGACGGCTACCGCAACGTGCTCGACGCAGTGCTGCCGCACATGGCCGCAGCGGGCCGTGGCCATGTCGTCGGGGTGACCTCGGGCTCGGGTTGGCGGGCCGCCGACGCCGGGGCCTACAGCTGCGCCAAGCGGGCGGTCGCCGCGCTGACGTGGCAGCTCGGCCGCAGCGCACCCGACGGGGTGGCGATCAACGCGATCTCACCGATCGCGATGACCCGCATGGTCACCGCGGCGCTCGGTCGTTCCCGGCCGCCCGCTCCCGGTGGCGGCAACCCCACTGCGCCCCGCCGTTCCTCGGCCACCGGTGGGCTCTCGTTGGGATCGATGCCCGAGCCCGAACAGCTCGCCCCGCTCGGCGCCGCACTGGCCGGACACGGCGCTGCACGGCTCCGGGGGCAGGTGCTCTTCGCCGGCGGCTCCGAGGTCGCCGTGGTCGACCCGCCGCGACTGCTCGAGGTCGTTCGCACCAGCGACGTGCGCTCGGTCGACGTCGTGGTCGCCGGCCTGCTCGATGCGCTGGTGGCGGCCGAGGCCGCACAGGCCACCAGCGGTGGGGCGAACCCCCGCTTCGGCGCGCTCTACGGCCCCACCGACGAGCCCGATGCAGGCGCGCCGGCTGCGGTCGACACCTCGGCCGCCGTTGCGGTCGTGTCGGACCGACCGGACCTGGCCGCCGAGGTGACCGCAGCCCTCGACGCACACGGTTCGCTGACCACCGTCGTCACCTCGTCCGCCACCGCCGGGTTCGACGACGCCCGGGCCGCCCTCGGTGCTGCGGCGATCTCGCTCGGCGGACTCGACGCCGTGGTGGTGGCGCTGCGTTGCCCGACCAAGGCCGTCGGTACCGATGACTGGGCCGCGGTGCTGGGCGACCACGCCGGACTCACCGAGTTGATCCACGCCGACGCCGCCTGGGCACGCGCCGCTGCCGAGCACGCCGCCGCCACCGAGCGGCCACTGCGACTGGTCACCGTGACCGACGCCGCCGGACCGGGTGGTCGCAGCCGCGCCCAGGCTGCAGCGCAGCTCGCCCGTTCCTCGCTGGGCGCCACGGGCGGCGCGGTGGGCGCCTACTCGGTCGCGGTGGAGACCGACGGGCACCACGACACCACCGCGGCGCTGGTCGGCGCGCTGGCCTCGTCGCCGGGTGCCGCAGGGCTCAGCGGCGCCGAGCTGGTCGTCGGCGCAGGTTGGTTCGGACTGCGCAGCCCCCCCCGGCCGGCGGGCAGCATCGTCGTCGGCGGGCCCGGCCTGCCCGACTGGTTCGACACGATCCTCGAGGAGCAGTGCCGGTGAGCACCACACCCGTCCGCATCGTCGACGCACACGTGCACCTGTGGGACCCGGCGCGCTCCGACTGGTACCCCTACCTGGGCGGCGGCCAGGACTTGGGGATGGGTGATGTCACCGGCATGGCCCGGCGCTTCGACGCCGCGACCTACCGCGCCGAGGCCGGCAGCTGGAACGTGGAGAAGCTGGTCAACGTCGCTGCGGCGACCGGGCGCCACTCGGTGGCCGAGACCCTGGAGCTCGACCGGCTGGCCGACAGCGGCGATGGGCCCGCAGCGATCATCGGTGGCCTACCCGCAGCCGACTCCGCGGCCGAGGCGATCGCCCTGATCGACGAGCAGTGCGCGGCGACCAGGTTCCGGGGTGTGCGGCCGATGAACCCGAAGGGTCCGCCGGTGCCCGACGATGAGGTGCTCGCCGCACTCGCCGAGCGGGACCTGGTCTTCGAGCTGATGGCCCACCCACCCGCGCTGGTGGACGCCGCGCGCCGCTTGGCCGGGCACCCCGGGCTGACCGTGGTGGCCGAGCACACCGGCTGGCCCCGCTCGGCCGACGACGACGAACGAGCGCTCTGGCTCGAGGGCATCAGCACCCTCGCCGGCGCGGGTGAGCACGTGCACTGCAAGCTCTCGGGGCTGGCGATGCCGCTGGGCGAGATGAGCGCAGCGGCGTTCGCGCCGTGGATCGAGCCCGTGATCGAGGCCTTCGGTGTCGGGCGGTGCCTGTTCGCGAGCAACTTCCCCGTCGACGGCCTGCACGGATCACTCGATCGGCTCTGGTCGGCCTACGCCGAGGTCACCTCGGGCTGCGCGCCTGCAGAGGTCGAACAGCTCTACGCCACCAACGCCGAGCGCCTCTACCGCTGCTGAACGTACAGGCGCCGTGGCTCAGCCGTCCGGGGCGTTCCGATCTGCCTCCGCGCTGTCGGCGAAGGCGACCGACCCGGCGAGGTAGTCGTCGATCGACGAGGTCTTGAACTCGGCGACAGCCGACATGTCGGGCAGGTAGTGCTCGAAGCGCTCTCCCTCGATCGCGACGATGATGCCCTCAGCGACGGTCGACGGCGGCTCGAGGTCGCCTGAGAAGTGTGCGGGATCGTTGCCGGGCCGGCCCCAGATGTCGGTGTCGATCGCGCCCGGGATGATCAGGCGCACCCGGACACCCGTGTGCCACAGGTCCATTGCGAGCGACTCGCTCCAACCGCAGAGCGCGAACTTCGAGGCGCAATACGCAGCCTCGGCAGGGATGGCGGCGCGACCTCCGAAGCTCGACACGTTGACGATCACGCCGCTGTCCCGCTCGAGCATCCCCGCCAGCACGGCCATGGTCACCCGTGCCGGCGACTCGAAGTTGACCGCCATCGTCGACCTGAGCTCGTCGACGGTGAGCTGCTGCACCCGGCGGCGCATCGGGGACGCGGCGTTGTTGACCACGACGTCGACACCCCCGAGGTCGCGCTCGACCTCACGGGCGAGCCGTTCGGCCGCGTCGGGGTCCGACAACTCGACGCTGTGGGCGCTCACCTGCGCGCCCGATCGACGGCACCGCTCGACCACGGCGTCGAGCTTCGCCGGGTCACGTCCCCACAACACGAGCTGCGCCCCACGCTCGGCCAGCAGTTCGGCCAGGACGGCGCCGATGCCCGCCGAGGCACCGGTCACCAGGATGCGCGATCCGGAGATCTCCATTCAGACCTCAGAAGCGGTCGGGGGCGTCGCGGCCCTCGAGGTCGCCGTTGGGGCGTGCCTCGCGCAGCAGGTGCTCGATGATCTCGCCCGCGGCCGCTGGCTCACCCGGGTTGTTGCCCTCGGGGCCGCGATGCCAGCCCTCGGCCACTGCGATGGTGTCGCCGCGCACGTCGAAGACCCGCCCGGTGACGCGGCGGGCTGCGGGGCTCGCGAGCCAGGTGGCCACCGACGCGACCCAGCGCGGCGAGAGGCGCTCGCGCACCTCGTCGGAGATGTTCTCCTCACCGCCCATGAGCGGCGCCACCAGACGCGTCATCGCCGTCGGAGCCAGGCAGTTGGAGGTCACTCCCAGCCGGCCCAACTCGAGCGCGCACACCAGCGTGAACCCGGCGATGCCCGCCTTTGCCGCGCCGTAGTTGGCCTGGCCGACGTTCCCGTACAGGCCCGAGGGGGAGGCGGTGTTGATGATGCGGGCGTCGACCTCCTCGCCGGCCTTGGCCTGCGCCCGCCAGTACGCGGCCGCGTGACGCGTCGGGCAGAAGTGGCCCTTCAGGTGGACGCCGACCACGTCGTCCCAGTCGGACTCGTCCATCGAGAAGATCATCTTGTCGCGCAGGATCCCGGCGTTGTTCACCAGGATGTCCAGGCGGCCGAAGGTCGACACCGCCTGGTCGACCATCGCAGCGGCCTCGGCGAAGTCGGTCACGTCGGAGCCGTTCACGATGGCCGAGCCCCCCATCGCCTCGATCTCGGCGACGACCTCGTTCGCCGGGCCCGGATCGGCACCGCTCCCGTCAGGCTGGGCGCCGAGGTCGTTGACGACGACCGCAGCACCCTCCCGGGCGAGCATCAGCGCGTGCTCACGTCCGATTCCGCGACCTGCGCCGGTCACGATCGCGACCCTGCCCTCGCACATTCCAGCCATCGTGACGATCTCCCCTTCGATTTTCTGACAGTAGTGTCAGTTTATCGGAGGCGGACGGGGCCGTCGGCCTACTGGAACTCCGACTGACACGATCGTTAGATTCGGAGGCCGACCGACGACAGCACGAGGGGGACGACACCGTGAGCCTGGCCATCGGCGACGACCACGAGTTCCTGGCCGCCGCCGTCACCGGATTCGCATCCCGCCGCTGCGGCCCCGAGGTCGCCCGTGCGGCTGCCGACAGTCCCGACGGCGCGTTGCCGCCGTTCTGGGCCGAGCTCGACGAGCTGGGTTGGCTCACCCTGGACCGCGACGGAGGACTCGGATTCTCCGAGCTGGTTGTGGTGCTCGAGGGCCTCGGCCGTGCCGTCGCTCCCGGCCCGATCCTGGCGACCGCCTGGGCACGGGCGGTGGCCGCCGCGGCCGACGGCGACGCGATCAGCGCGTACCTGGATGGCCCCTCCGCAGTGCTCACCGGCGACGGCCCGGTGCTCGGGGGCGCTGCTGCCGGAGTGATCGTCGCGTCCGGCGCGAACGACGCCTGGGCGGTGCTCGGACCCGAGGGCTTCCGCGCCGCGCCGCAGCAGGCGCTCGACAGCACCGCGGGACTCGCCGCGGTCGAGCTGCTCACCGATCCCTCGTCCGGTGTGGCCCTGCCCGGCCTGACCCACGGCCAAGTCGAATCCGTGGGCATCGTGCTGGCCGCAGCAGAGGCGGTCGGCGGTGCCGCCTGGTGCGTCGACACCGCTGCGGACTGGGCGCGCGAACGACGCCAGTTCGGCCGGCCCATCGGCCAGTTCCAGGGCGTCAAGCACCGCTGCGCCGACATGCTGGCGCGCCTCGAGGCGGCCCGCGCCGCCGTGTGGGACGCGGCGGCAGCCCTCGACGGCGACGACCCGTGGGGCCCGTCGGCGCAGGTGGCGGTGGCCACCGCCGGTGCGCTCGCGCTCGACGCCTTCGTCGACAATGCCAAGGACGTGATCCAGGTGCTCGGCGGCATCGGCTTCACCTGGGAGCACGACGCCCACCTGTACCTGCGTCGCGCCGTGTCGCTGCGCCAGCTCTTCGGCGGACCCCGACGGTGGCGCGAGCAGCTGGCGCGCGCCGCGGTCGCCGGCACCCGACGGCACCTGTCCCTCGAGCTGCCCCCCGAGGCCGAGGAGCTGCGCGCCGACATCGCGGCGGTGGTCGACCGGATCGCAGAGCTCCCCAAGGAGGACCGCCGGGTCCCCCTGGCCGACGCCGGGCTCATCGTCCCGCACTGGCCCGCCCCGTGGGGGCGTGACGCGGGCGCGGTCGAACAGGTCGTGATCGACCAGGAGATGCGCCGCGCCCGGGTTCGAGCGCCCCACCTGCAGGTCGGCGCCTGGGCGGCTCCGACGATCGCCGCGCACGGCACACCCGAACAGCAGGAACGCTGGGTACGCCCGACCCTTCAGGGCACCATCTCGTGGTGCCAGCTCTTCAGCGAGCCCGAGGCCGGCTCTGACCTGGCCTCGCTGACCACGGCGGCCAACCGCACCGAGGGCGGCTGGCTGCTCAACGGCCAGAAGGTCTGGACGACCATGGCCCGCGAGGCCGACTGGGGCATCTGCCTCGCCCGCACCAACCCCGGCGCGCCGAAGCACCTCGGCATCACCTACTTCGTGGTCGACATGTCCACCGCGGGCCTCGACATCCGGCCGCTGCGTGAGCTGACCGGCCTGGAGATGTTCAACGAGGTGTTCCTGAACGACGTGTTCGTGCCCGACGACTGCGTGATCGGCGAGATCGACGGCGGCTGGCCCCTGGCGCGCAACACCCTGGCCAACGAGCGGGTCTCGATGGGCAGCGGCTCGTCGTTCGGCGGTGGCATCGAGACGCTGGTGGACCTGGTCCGCGACCACCTCGACTCCGGGCAGCTCCACGACGACGCGCTGTTGTGGGACCACCTCGGCGAGCTGGTGGCCGAGGCGCACGCGCTCGCGGTCATGGGCCTGCGCACCGCAGCGCGTTCGTTGAGCGGCGCCGATCCCGGACCCGAGGCCAGCGTGCGCAAGCTGCTCGGCGTCGAGCACGACCAGCGCACCCAGGAGCTCGGTCTGTCACTGCTGGGTCCCGACGGCGCGACCACCGAGCCGGGGTTGGCGGGCCAGTGGACCTTCGGGTTCCTTGCCAACCGCTGCCTGACCATCGCCGGGGGCACCTCCGAGGTCCAGCGCAACGTGATCGGCGAACGACTGCTCGGCCTGCCCCGCGACCCCGAGCCCAGTACCTGAGGACCATGCCCGACCTGCTGCCCGAACAGCTCCGGCTCATGGCCGGACACCACCCCGACGAGGTGGCCTTCATCGACGTGTCCGCAGGGACCGAGCTGACCTTCGCGCAGTGGGAGGCCCGCTCCAACCGTCTTGCACGGTGGCTGATCGGCCGGGGCGTCGCCAAGGGCGACCGAGTGGCGGTGCACGTGCCGCCTGCGGAGCCGGAGCTGTTCCTCGTCGCCTACGCCGCGGCGCACAAGGCCGGAGCGGTCGCGGTGCCGACCAGCACCCGGCTCGTCGCGCGGGAGCTCGCCTTCGTGCTGGGCCACGCCGGCGCCGTGGTCGTGGTCACGGGCACCTCGACGCTGCCGGCACTGCTCGAGGCCACCCCCGAGCTGCCCGAGCTCCGCACGGTCGTCACCACCGGCGACGTGGACGATCCGCCCGGCGCCATCGACCTGGTCCCCTGGGACGAGGCGACCGACGCCGACGACTCCCCCGTCCAGGTGGAGGTCGACGGCTCCGACATCGCGGACGTCATGTACACCTCCGGCACCACGGGCCGACCCAAGGGCGTGGTGGTGCGCCACGGCAACATCGCAATGATCCCCAATGGGCTGCCGGCGTGGTCCGGCAGCGGCTGGCTCCACTCGTCGCCGATGTTCACCTTCGCCGGGATCGCCTCGGTCTACAACCCGATGAAGCTCGGGATGCGGCTGTTGTACCTGCCGCGCTTCGACGTGGACGCCTGGTTCGACGCCGTGGAGCACCACCGCCCGTCTGCGACGTTCCTGGTGCCGGCCATGGCCGAACTGCTGATCGCGAACGACCGGTTCGACACCGCCGAGCTGTCGTCGATCACCCTCTGCCCGCTCGGCAGCGCGCCCCTTGCGCCGGCCACCTTCGACACGCTCCGGCGCAGGTTGCCGAACGCAATGGTGTCGAACTCCTGGGGCATGACCGAAGCCGGGCCCGCCTACTGCAGCATGCCCTCCGACGAGGTCGACCGGCGGGTGGGGTCGGTGGGCCGGCCGGTGCCGCCGGTGGAGTTCCGCGTCGTCGACGCCGACGGCAACGACCTGCCGCCGCGCACGGTCGGCGAGCTCCTGGTGCGCAACCCCGGCCGTGAGCGCGAGTACTTCCGCGATCCCGACGCGACGTCACGCACCTGGCAGGACGGCTGGCTGCACACCGGCGATCTGGCCGAGCTCGACGAGGACGGCTACCTGTACCTGCGCGGCCGCGCCAAGGACGTGATCATCCGCGGTGGCAACAACGTGCACGCAGGTGATGTCGAGTCGGTGCTCTACGAGCACCCTGCGGTTCGCGAGGCGGCGGTCGCGGCGGTGCCCCACGACGTCCTCGGCGAGGACGTCGGCGCCTGGGTGGTGCTGAACGACGGCTCGGCGGCGACCGAGGAGGAGTTACGGGAGTTCTGTGCCGAGCGGCTCTCGGACTACAAGGTGCCGCGGCGCTGGACGTTCATGGACGAGCTGCCGCGCAACCCGACCGGCAAGGTGCTCAAGCGCGACCTGCAGTGATGCCGTCGAGCGCCCCGGGCGGCAAGAGCTCGAGCACCTGGCCATCGGGATCGCGCACCAGGATCGCGCGGCCGCCCATGTCGGTGTCGGTGAGCACCTCGCCGCCGTGGGCCCGCACCGCCTCGCAGGCCGCCGCCAGGTCATCGACGGTCAGGGAGAGGTGGGTCAGCCCCGGCTCGCTGAAGGAACGCTCGCGCGCCGGCTCGTTGCCGGGTCGGTCCAGGTGCAACAGTTCGAGCACTGCGCCGCCGAGGCCCAGGTAGACCGCAGTCAGGCCGACCGGCTCGGGGACGCGCAGCAGCCTCGACGCAGCGGCGTCGGGGATCTGCATCCGGTTCAGCTCCTCGAAGCCGAACACCTCGCGGTAGAAGCGGATCGAACGGTCCAGGTCGGTGACGTGGTGCCCCACGTGGTTCCAGGTGGTCACGACCCCGAGGCTAGGCGGCCGGTGCCGCGCCCGACCGCCTAGCCTCGGGGTCGTGGTCTACGACGAGGAGGGCACGTTCGAGCTGACCTCGCTGGAGCCGACCAGATGAGCGGGGCCGA
This sequence comes from uncultured Microthrixaceae bacterium, assembly GCA_964391365.1. Classification (GTDB taxonomy): domain Bacteria; phylum Actinomycetota; class Acidimicrobiia; order Acidimicrobiales; family Microtrichaceae; genus SXMI01. The sequence goes on from CAYMKW010000087.1 coordinate 11,046, forward strand.
CGTGGGCAACGGGCCCGAGGCTCCTCGGCCATCGTGGCCGCCGCTGGCGGCAGACCCCGGCCGACGACGCAACCTGTCACCTTGGGGGTCGTGGATGCTGCAGCTGCCGGAGATCGTCGAACAGGATCCGTGCCCACGGGACCCTGCCGAGATCCCTGTGTGGCGCGAACGGGTCCGCACTCGGCTGGCCACCATGCTCGGCCCTCCACCGGAACCGGTGCCGCTCGACGTGGAACTCACCGACACCGTCGACGCGGGTGACCATCTGCGTCACCGCATCGTCTACGACGTCGACGCGACCATGTCGGTGCCGGCGTTCCTGATGGTACCCACGTCGCGTCTCGGCTCCGATCCGGGCACCGCCGTGCTCGCCGTGCACGGCCATGGCCCGGGCAAGGACCTGATCTGCGGGCTCACCGGCCCGACCCATGAGCACTACGCGCTGCAACTCGTGCGGGCCGGCCACGTGGTGCTCGCGCCCGACCTGCGCTGCTTCGGGGAACGACAGGACCCCCAGTGGGACCCGTCGCAGTCCAAGTACGACTGCGACACGAACCTGGTGGCGGCGACGATGGCCGGACAGCTGCCGCTCGCGCAGAACCTGTGGGACCTGCACCGCAGCATCGACCTGCTCGCCGGGCACCCCCTCGTCGACCCCGCCCGAATCGCGGTGGCCGGCTTCTCCTACGGCGGCACCATGGCGTTGTTCTGCGCCGCGACCGACCCGAGGGTGCGCGCTGCTGTCGTCTCGGGCTACCTGTCGAGCTGGCGAACTGCGCACACCGTGCCGTGGAACATGTGCGGCTCTCAGGTCCTCCCGGGCCAGCTCGGGCGGCTCGAGCACCTCGACGTCGCGTCGCTGGTGGCGCCGCGACCCCTGCTGGTGGAGTCCGGCACCGAGGACATCCTCTTCCCCGCCACCGCGGCCCGCGAGACGGTGGCGCGCCTGCGCGAGGTCGCCGCGGCACTCGGGGCCGACCCGGAGGCGGTGGTCCACGACGTGTTCGACGGCGACCATCGCTGGCACGGGCAGCAGGTCGCGTCGTTCCTGACGCGCCACCTGTCCCGCATCTGACACCTGTGTCATGTCCGTGCGGATCAGTTTCATCGGCGGTGGCTCGTACCAGTGGATCCCCAAGCTGCTGGTCGACTTCGCACGCACACTCTCACCGCAGGACGCCGAGATCGTCATCGAGGACATCGACCCCCGGCCCGCGCCCGACATGGTCGACTTCGTGCACCACATCGCCCGCGAGTTGCGCAATATCCCCGTCATGTTGGGCATCGCCGCCGACATGGAGGAGCTCTGCCCGGACGCCTGGCTGCTCAACCTGACCAACCCGATGACCACCCTCATGCGTGCGGTGCTGCAAGAGACCTCGGTCTACGCGATCGGCCTGTGCCACGAGGTGACGATCACGTTGTACGGCCTTGCGATCCAGTTGAGCTGCGACCTCGACGCCCTCCGCCCGACCGTCGCCGGGGTCAAGCTCGAGCTGTTCGAGCGCTACGGCGTGCTGCCCGCGGCGGGCGACCGGCACCTGGTGGAGTTCCTCGCCGGGTTTCTCACCAGGGAGTCGGTTTGGCGGGAGCGTTGGAGCGTCGCACTGACGAGCATGGACGACCGCCGCCAGTGGCTCGCCGACTACACCGCCGAGTTCGAACAGCTCTGCGTCACCGAGGAGCTCTCCGACGCACCGAGCGGCGAACTGGTCGCCGAGGTCATCGATTCCCACCAACAGGACCGACCCCGTGACCTGCCGCCCAACATCGCGAACCACGGCCAGGTGCCGGATCGAACCGACGACGTGGTCGTGGAGAGCATGGTCGACGAGATGCTCGAGGCCACCGCGGAGAGGCTGCTGCAGTTCCGCTGAGCGTGCGGAGCAGCGCAAGACCCACCCGAGCGCGCTGCCAGCAGTAATGGACCCGTTGACCGGCCGGTCGCTCAGTGTGCGGGGCCCAGTACCCAGTGGCCGTCGTCTGGATGCTGGTACCAGCCGCCCGCCGCGCCCGTGCCCCCGTCGACGCCGATCACCTGACCAGTGACGTAGGACGACAGGTCCGAGGCCAGGAACAACGCCGCGCCGGCGAGCTCCTCGGG
>CAYMKW010000088.1:0-2199 GCA_964391365.1 uncultured Microthrixaceae bacterium
TCGTCGCGGACGTGGCACCGGTGGTCGCCGCCCTGCTGTCCACCATCACCGGTCCGCCCGCTCCGCCGGCGCCCGCCGTTCCGGGTGAGGTGCCGCCGGCGGAGCGCCCGGCGCTCGGGTCCGGTGTCGGGATCACCACCGGTTCACCCGTGGCGGCGGCCGAGTGGTTGGTCCCGGCCCTCGACGCCGACGCCGACCCGGCCCCGGTCGTGTTCGTCCACAACCCCGGCGCAACCCCGGTGACCGTCAACGCCGTCCCCGTGGAACCCGGCCTCGACGCGGCCGCGCGATCGGAGTCGACCACCGTCGTCGAGATCGCTCCCGGTGACGCCGTGGCGCTCGACGTGCCTCGACCGGCCGTCCCGGGGACGGCCGTCGGGCTTCGGATCTCGGCCGGCTCGCCGGTGGTCGTGGAACGATTCGTGACCTATCCGGGCCAGGACGAGTTCGCCATCGGCCTCGCCGTTCCGTACCGCACGCTCGGTACCTCGCCCGTTCCGCTCCCGTCCGGCTGAGCGGCTTCACGCCCGGCGCCCGGGCGGGGCACACTCCTGTCGTGGATCGTCTCCTCGTCGCCCTGGCCGTCGCCGCCGTGGTGGTGGCCGTCGCCGCCGTGCTGCAGCGGCGGGGGACCGTCGCTCCGGAACCGCCGCAGGGCGCACCGTCCATCCCCGGCGAGGTCGCCCGCTCCGACTTCGATCGACCGTCGGCGCCGTGGCTGGTGGCCGTCTTCTCCTCACGGTCCTGCGAGACCTGCGCCGGGGTGATCGAGCGGGTCGCCCCGCTCGAGAGCGATCAGGTGGCCATCTGCGAGGTCGAGGTGGGCGAGCGTCCGGACCTCCACCGCCGTTACGGCATCGACGCCGTGCCCCTCACGCTGGTCGTCGACGCCGAGGGCCTGGTCCGCACATCCTTCGCCGGTCCCGTCTCGGTCACGCACCTCTGGGCCGCCGTGGCGGAGGCCCGTGAACCCGGCTCGACCCCGCCGGGGTGCAGCGACGGGGACTGACCCCGCCTGGGTGCGGCGACCTTGACTGACCCCGCCGGGGGCTCAGCGTTGGTCGCCCAGATCGGGTCGATCGCCGAAGGGGTTGCTCGGCAGGACGTTCGGACCTCCGCCGGGAGCGAGGCCCGGAGTGATCGGCGGCGGCATGGGAGCCACCGGGGCACCGGCCGGGTTGGTGACCACCGGCGGGGGAGGCGGCGTGGGTGACGGTGCCGGAACGTCCGGCTCGGTCCCGTTGGCGACCCGGATCAACCGGCTGACCTCGGAGCCCGAGATGGTCTCCTGCTCGAGCAGTGCCCGGGCGATCAGGTCGAGTGCGGCGCGGTTCGTCGTCATCAGGTTGCGACAGCGGTCCTCGCCCGTGCGGAGGAGACGTTCGACCTCACCGTCGATCGACCGGGCCGTGTCCTCGGAGTACTCCCGCTGGTGGCCGAAGTCCTCGCCCAGGAACACCGGACCCGAGGTGCCCCAGGCCCGTGGTCCGATCTGGTCGCTCATGCCGAACTCGGTGACCATCCGACGTGCCCGTTCGGTGGACACCTGCAGGTCGTTGGCCGCTCCCGTGCTGCGGTGGTCGAAGACGAGTTCCTCGGCGACCCGGCCCCCCATGGCGACCACGATGCTCTCCTCGAGGTACTCCTGGCTGTAGGAGTGCTTCTCCTCCTCGGGCAACTGCTGGGTGACGCCGAGCGCCATGCCCCTCGGGAGGATCGTGACCTTGTGGACCGGGTCGGCGTGGGGGAGCAGCGCGGCGCAGAGGGCGTGACCCGCCTCGTGGTAGGCGGTCACCTCCTTCTCCCTGTCCGAGAGGACCATGGACTCCCGACGCTGACCCATGAGGACCCGGTCCCGGGCGTCCTCGAAGTCGTGCATCTCGACGACCTTGCTGCCGCGTCGCACGGCGGTGAGCGCCGCCTCGTTGACGAGGTTCGCCAGGTCGGCACCCGACATCCCGGGCGTCCCCCGGGCCACCAGGTCGAGGTCGACATCGGGGGAGAGCTTCTTGTGGCGGATGTGGACCGCCAGGATCGCCTTGCGGTCGTCGAGCTCGGGCAGCGGGACGACGACCTGACGGTCGAAGCGCCCGGGGCGCAGCAGCGCAGGGTCGAGAATGTCCGGCCGGTTCGTGGCGGCCATCATCACGATCCCCTCGGACCCCTCGAAGCCGTCCATCTCGGAGCGCATCTGGTTGA
>CAYMKW010000088.1:2209-12938 GCA_964391365.1 uncultured Microthrixaceae bacterium
TCTGCTCCCGCTCGTCGTGCCCGCCGCCGAGGCCGGCCCCACGCTTGCGGCCGACGGAGTCGATCTCGTCGATGAAGATGATCGCCCGGCCGTGCTTCCGGGCCGACTCGAACAGGTCCCGGACACGGCTGGCGCCGACGCCGACGAACATCTCCATGAAGTCCGACCCGGAGACCGACAGGAACGGCACGCCCGCCTCGCCGGCGACGGCTCGGGCGATCAGCGTCTTGCCGGTGCCGGGCGGACCGACGAGCAGCACGCCCTTCGGGATGCGGGCGCCGATCTCGAGGAAGCGGTCCGGCTCCTTGAGGAAGTCGACGACCTCCCGGATCTCACGCTTGACCCCCTCGTAGCCGGCCACGTCGGTGAAGAGGGTGGCTGGACGCTCGGTCGTGTAGGTCTTGGCCCGGGAACGGCCGATCGACATGATCCCGCCCATCTGACCCTGGGCCCGCCGGTTCATCCACACGAAGAACCCGACGATCAGGGCCACCGGGAGCAGGAGGGGGATGAGCGAGGTGATCAGGTTGGGCGTCGGATTGTCGAAGGTGACCTCGACGTCCTTCGCCTCCATGGTGGTCAGGAGATCCTGGGGAGGCTCCGCCGGACCGGAGGTCACGAACTGCTCACCGCTCTTGGTGGTCCCGGTCACTGCATTCGTGGCGTTGTTCCAGTTGACGGCCTGGACGTTGCCGTCCTCGACCTGCTGGACGAACGAGGAGAACGGGATCGGCTCGCCCTGCTTGGACGACAGGGAGAGGGCGCTGACCACGGTGAGGCCCACCACGGCCACCAGGATCCAGACGAGCCAGGACGGCATCCCGCCCTTGCTCTTGGCGTTCGGAGTGGAGTCGGTCGGCTCACCAGACATGGCGCCAGCCTAGGTGCAGCGGGACGATCCTCCACGACGGGGTCCGGCCCGGAGCCGGTGAAGCTGAACGTCCGCTCGGTCTGGCGCCGCAGGCATCCGCCTTGGCCGCGCCCGCCGACGGTACGGTCCTGCTCGTGAGCAGGTTGTGCGCCAAGCCGGGGTGTGACCGTCCGTCGACGGCGACGTTGTCCTACGCCTACGCCGAGTCCACCGTCTGGTTGGAGGACCTGGCCGCCGAGGCCCACCCCATGGTCCACGACCTCTGCGACGTCCACGCCGACACCGTCCGGGTGCCACGCGGCTGGGAACTGCGTGACCAGCGGTCGCTGGCCGCCGGGCCGTCGTCGCTCGACCTGATCGGGGCGTGAACCCCGACCGCCCGGAGGGCGGTGACGTGACCACCCCGTCTGGCGGGGCGGTTCCCGATCCGTGGCCCGACCAGACGTCGGGCTGGGGCCTGGGTGACGTCGCCATCGGCATCGGCCTCTCGCAGCTGCTGCTCCTCATCGCCCAGGTCGTGGTGTTCTCGCTGGCGGGCTGGGACGAGCTGTCCGACGTCCCACTCTGGGCCACCGCCCTGTTGCAGATCCCGCTCTGGGCCGGATGGCTGGTGGCGCTCGTCGGCGCCGGCGCCAAGGGTCACGGCGTCGTCCGTGAGTTCCGGGTCCGCTTCGCCCCGATCGACCTGCCGATCGGTCTGGGCGTGGGCCTCGTCATGCAGTTCGTGGTGCTGCCGGTCATCTACTGGCCGGTCCTGCGGATGCTCGACCGGACGACGGACGACCTGGCCGAACCGGCCCGGGCCCTGGCGGACAAGGCCCAGGGGCCCTGGGGCTGGATCGTGCTGGGGCTCGTCGTGGTGGCCGGGGCGCCGCTGGTCGAGGAACTGTTCTACCGGGGGCTCCTGCTCGGCGCCCTCCGCAAGCGTGGGCTCGGACCGGTGCTGGCGTCGGTGATCTGCGGAGCGGTGTTCGCGGCCATGCACCTGCAACCCCTGCAGTTCCTGGGCCTGTTCGTGCTGGGCACGGTGCTGTCCGGGCTGGTCCTGCGGACCGGCCGGGTCGGATCGGCGGTGGTTGCCCACGCCACGTTCAACGCCGTGACGGTCGCACTGCTCGCCGCCGGGTAGCCTCCAAGGGGCGGCCGTGAGCGTGCCACCGAACAACAGGGGAGGTCCGGCCATGTCGACGACACGATGCGAGACCTGTGGTGGCGACCTCGTGGAGATCGAGCTGACCGTGGACGGCTCGGACCTGGTGATGCGGTCCTGTTCGACCTGCGACACGAGGACCTGGCGTCGTGACGGCGAGGCGGTCGACCTCGACGGTGTGATCGCCGACATCAGTTCGGCCCCGACCCGCTACAAGCGGTCCATCTCCAACTGAGCCACCGGTCGCGTGCCGGCCCGTGTCCCGCGAGCGGATGGAGAGCGCAGCCCCCTCCGGAGGACTCCGGAACGGTGAGTCCGCTTTCGGCGAATCCCGTGGCACGATGGACGCCGCATGACGACGCCGGACGACCTCGTCGACGAGACCGATGATCCCGTTCCGTCCGGCGCGGTCGCCGTCGGAACCATGGGGGACGACCCGGTCGGAGACGGGTCCGGCGACCCGACCGCCGACGGCGGGGCCGAACGGGGCGGATTCGCCGACGATCTGGTCCTGATCGACGATCCCGCTCACAGCGGTCGTCGGATGACGAACATCGTGTCGTGGGTGGTCGTCGGGATCGCCTGCGCCGTGGTGGCCGCCACCATGCACCCGGAGTGGATCTTCCAGAACACCACGGCCACGGGTGGCGACATGGGCGCCCACGTCTGGGGCCCGGCCTTCCTCCGTGACGAGCTGCTCCCGAACCTCCGGCTCTCGGGCTGGTCACCGGACTGGTACGCCGGGTTCCCCGCGTACGTGTTCTACATGGTGGTCCCCTCGCTGATGATCGTGGCGCTGAACGTGGGCCTGCCGCTGTGGATGGTCCCCTTCGCCCTCGTCGGTCTCGCCGCCGCCGGCCGGTGGCTGCTGGGCCGGACCACCTCACCCGTGCTCCGGACGCTCGTGTGGATCTCGCTGGCCGTGGCCGCGGTGCTGATCGTCCCGATCCCGTACAACGTCGCGTTCAAGATGGTGACCGTCTCGGGCATCGTCACCATGCCGCTCGCCGGGTTCGCCCTGGGTCGGGCCGCCCGGCTGCCGTTCCCGGGCCCGCCGCTGATCGCGCTCGGCGCGGCCGCGTTCCTGTACGAGACCGGGTTCACCATCTACGGGGGGAACATCCCCTCGACGATGGCGGGCGAGTTCGCGTTCTCGATCTCGCTGACGCTGGCCGTCCTCTACCTGGCCGTCCTGGTCCGCGGGGTTCGCACCGGCTGGGACCGGGCCCTCGGCGCCACGCTGCTCGGGCTGGTGATCCTCTGTCACCTCATCCCGGCGATCTTCGCCGTGATCGCCACCGTGGTGTACCTGTTCACGCGGCGGGAGGACCGCACACCCTGGTGGGACTCAGGTCGGACCGGCCGGATCGCCGTCGGAGTCGTGCTGGGCGCCGTGGTGCTGTCGCTCGCAGTGGCACCGAGCTGGTTCCCGATCCTCGGAACGCTGGCGGTGCTGGCCTGCTTCGTGGGGTTCGACTCGAGGGTCCTGAAGTGGGCGGTCGTCGTGGGTCCGGTCGGGTTCCTCGTCGCGGCCTTCTGGTTCATCCCCTTCTACCTGAACAGCACGTACCTCAACGACATGGGCTGGGAGAAGCTCACCGAGTACTCCCGCTACCTCTGGCCCGACCCCGCGGTCTTCGACATGCCGTACCGCAACGTCGTGTTCGCCCTGGCCGCGCTCGGCCTCGTCCTGTCGATGGTCCACCGTGTTCGTCTGGGCTGGTGGCTCTCGCTGCTCATCGTGACGCACGCCTGGATCTTCGTGCTGCTGCCGCAGTACCGACTGTGGAACGCCCGGATCCTGCCGTTCTACGTGCTCGGGCTCTACCTGCTCGCTGCGCTGTCCGTCGGGCTGATCATCCGGTCGATCGCCCTCGTCGTCGGCGACGTCCGTCGAGAGCGGGAGGAGCCGCTGTGGGTGGACGTCACCGGACTCGTCGTCGTCTTCGCCGTCATGCTCGTCTCGCTCGCCGGGGCCCTGCGGATCCTCCCGGGGGGCCAGGTCGTCGCCGACGCCTCGGGATCCGGGGCGTCGACCTACCGGTGGCTGGGGCTGGGCTTCCCCAAGCAGAACATCTCCAGCGGATGGGCGTACTACAACTTCCAGGGTCTGGAGTCCCGGCCGGCGTACCCGGAGTTCGAGGGGCTGGTGACCACCATGGAGGAGGTCGCCGCCCGCGAGGGGTGCGGACGGGCCATGTGGGAGTACGAACCCAAGCTGGACCGGTTCGGGACGCCCATGGCGCTCATGCTGCTGCCGTACCTGACCGACGGGTGCATCGGCTCCATGGAGGGGCTCTACTTCGAGGCCTCGTCGACGACGCCGTTCCACTTCCTGAACCAGTCGGAACTGTCCACCCAGCCGTCCCGGGCCCAGCGGGACCTGCCCTACGGGAACTTCAACATCGGACTCGGGGTCTCGCACCTGCAGCTGCTCGGCGTGAAGTACTACATGGCGTCCTCGGACCAGGCGATCGCCGCCGCCCGCACGGAGCCGCGGCTGAACGAGGTCGCCAGCTTCGCCTCCCCTGACTCGGGAGACGGGGTGCAGCGGAACTGGGCCGTCTTCGAGGTGGCCGACTCCGAGGTGGTCTCGTCCCTGGAGAACGAACCGGTCGTGCTCGACCCCGCTGACGACCACGTGGACGGTTGGATCTACGGCGAACGGCCCGAACCGGCGGAGGGACAGGCGCAGGCCCCCAAGGCCCCCGGCCCGGCCGTCGAGTGGTACCTCGACCCCGAGCGCTGGGACGTCCCGCTGGCCACCTCGGGCCCCGAATCCTGGGCCCGCGTCGCCGCCGACGACCCCGACCCGCCGCGCTCGGCGCTCCCGCCGGTCGAGGTCACGGGCGTCGAGACCGGCACCGACGAGATCTCGTTCCGCGTCGACCAGACCGGCGTGCCCGTGCTGGTCAAGGCCTCGTACTTCCCGAACTGGCGGGTCGACGGTGCAGAGGGCCCCTACCGGGTCAGCCCCAACCAGATGGTCGTCATCCCGACCGAGAACGAGGTCACGCTGAGCTACGGGACGTCGTGGATCGACGTGCTGGGCTGGCTCATGTCGATCGCCGGGTTCGTGGCCGTCGGGTGGCTCGCCGTCGACGACCAGCGCCGCCGGGACCGGGCGGCGGGCGCATCCGCCGAGGTGCGGGTCCCCGTGGCGGCGGGTGCCGCCGGCGACGGTCCGGAGCCGACGGACGGACCGGGCCCGACGGACGAGGCGACCGGCGAGTCCGAGAACCTCGGCGAACCCGAGGCCGACCTGCCCGACCGCAGGTGAACCTGCTCCGGCGCTTCGTCCTGATCGGGACGATCGCCACGCTCGTCGACATCTGGTTGCTCGTCGCCCTGCGATTCCAGGCCGACTGGCCGGTTCCGTTCGCCGATGCCACGGCCGTCGCCGTCGCCACGGCCGTGTCCTGGCTGCTCCACGGCTGGCTCACCCTGCCCGACGACCCGTCGCAGCGGTTCTACCGATCCGCCGGGCCCTACCTGGGCACGGCGGCGCTGGCGCTCGTGGCCGACGTCGCCATCGTCACCGGCCTGGACCTGATGTTGGACCCGCGGCGGCCGTGGGCGCTGGTACTCGTCAAGCTGCCCGCGCTCCTGGCGGCCCTCATCATCCGGGTGGCCAACTACCGGCGGGTGATGGTCCAGTTCGTGCGGGATGACCAGCGGCGGCCCGGCCGCCGCCAACCCCCGCCCGGCAGCCACCGGCTCAGCGTCGTGGTCCCGGCCTTCCGAGAGGCCGACCGCATCGGCGAGTCGGTCGCCAGGATCCGGTCCGAACTCGCCGAGGTGGCCCGGGACGGAGGCCTCGAGGTGGTCGTCGTCGACGACGGCTCCGACGACCGGACCGCAGAGGCTGCCCGTGCCGCCGGCGCCGACCAGGTGATCGTGCTGGACCGCAACCGGGGCAAGGGCGCCGCGGTCCGGACCGGCGTGCTCGCAGCCGACGGCCGGACGGTCGCCTTCATCGACGCCGACCTGGCCTACGCGCCCGCACAGCTCGTCCGGTTCGTCGAGCGGATCGAGGACGGATGGGACGTCGCCGCCGGGAGCCGCCAGCACACCGACACCATGACCGTCGTGCGGGCCGGCCGGCTCCGCGAGGTGGGCGGCCGGGTCGTCAACGTGCTCACTGGGCTGGTGCTGCTCGGTCGCTACCGCGACACCCAGTGCGGTCTGAAGGCCATGCGGTCGGATGCGGCCCGTCTCGTGTTCTCCCACTGCACGGTCGACCGGTTCGCCTTCGACGTGGAGGTGTTCCATCTCGTCGAGCGCTACCGGCTCACGCTGGTCGAGGTGCCGGTCACCGTCGTGAACTCCTCCAGGTCGACCGTTCGGTTGGCCCGCGACACCAGTCGGCTGCTCGCCGACCTGTTCGCCATCCGTCGGCACGCCCGCCTCGGTGACTACGAGCTCGCACCGGGCGAGGAGCGCCTCCCGCCGGTCGCCTGACCGTCCCGGGAGCCCTCCCGGAGGCCACTAGGGTGCAGCGCATGGGTGCACCCGAGTCGCCGTTCGCGGCCATCGTCAAGGCCTACGACGTCCGTGGGGTCTGCCCGGGCGAGTACGACCCGCCGCTGGCCCGGGCGATCGGCGCCGGCTTCGCGGCGTTCGCACTGGAGGAAGCGGCCGCCTCGGGTGGATCGATCGAGCGCATCCTGGTCGCCCGGGACATGCGTCCGACGGGGGTCGAGATGAGCGCCGCCTTCGCAGATGGCGTCCGTTCCCGGGGAGTCGACGTGGTCGACCTGGGACTCTGTTCGACCGATGAGGTCTACTTCGCCTCGGGCTCGCTCGACGCGCCGGCCGCCGTGTTCACGGCCTCGCACAACCCGGCCCAGTACAACGGCACGAAGTTCTGCCTGTCGGGTGCCCGCCCGGTCGGCGAGGACAGCGGGCTCCTGCGGGTCCGGGAGCTCGCCGAGGCCTCGCTCGCCGGTGAACTCGCCGACGCCGCCGAGCCGGGTGGGATCACCACGATGGACGTCCTGGACGCGTTCGTCGGTCACGTGTGCGGTTTCGTGGACGTCGCCGAACTGCGGCCCATGCTGGTCGTGGCCGACACGGCCAACGGCATGGGCGGACTCGTCGTTCCGGCCGTCTTCGCCCAGCTCCCGCTGGAGCTCGAGGTCCTGTACCCCGAACTCGACGGGACCTTCCCGAACCACCCGGCGGACCCGATCCAGCCCGTCAACCAGGAGGCGCTGCGGGCCCGTGTGGTGGAGTCCGGGGCGGACATCGGCCTGGCGTTCGACGGGGACGCCGACCGTGTCGTCCTGGTCGACGAGCAGGGTCGGACCCTGTCGGGCTCCACGACCACGGCGATCATCGCGGCCGCGATCCTCGACGCCCGCGGCGGCGGCACGGTGATCCACAACCTCATCTGCTCCAAGGCCGTGCCCGAGGTCATCCGGGAGCACGGCGGCACCCCGGTGCGCAGCCGCGTCGGCCACTCGTTCATCAAGAAGCTGATGGCCGACGAGGGGGCGGTGTTCGGCGGCGAGCACTCGGCCCACTACTACTTCCTCGACAACTACCGGGCGGACTCCGGACTGATCGCATCCATGGTGGTCCTGGCCCAGATGTCGGCGACCGGGCTGCCGCTCTCGGAGCTGCGCCGACCCTTCGAGCGCTACGCCGACTCGGGCGAGCTGAACACCCGGGTCGACGACCCGCACGCAGTGATCGAGCAGGTGGCGGAGCACTACGCCGAGCTGAGCCAGGACCGCCTCGACGGCCTGACGGTCGATGCCGGTGACTGGTGGTTCAACCTCCGCCCGTCGAACACCGAGCCGCTCCTGCGTCTCAACGTCGAGGCCGCCGACGATGCCGCCGTGGCGGCTCGGGTCGCCGAGGTGCAGGCGGTGATGACGGGGTGACGGCCCCGACCGCGCACGACACAGGCCGGGGAGGTCCCGGTCGGCCACGCACTCCGGGCCGTCCCGGAGGAACGGAACGGAGGGACATCCGATGACGACCGATGATCGACTCGACCCCAGGCTGCTCGAGGTGCTCGCGTGCCCCGAGGACAAGGGGCCGCTCTGGTACTTCGCCGACGAGCAGGTCCTCTACAACCCGAGACTCCGCCGAACCTACGAGGTCCGCGACGGGATCCCGGTCCTGCTGATCGACGAGGCCACCACCGTGGACACCGCCACGCACGAGCGGCTCATCGCCCGGGCCGAGACCGAGGGCATCGCCCCCACCTTCGAGGACTGATCGGCGTGGCCGACCGACTCGACACCCTGGACATGCTCGGTGCCGCGCTCGGTCTGCCCGAGCAGCTCGAGCAGGCCACCGCATCGGCCCGCACCGTCGACGGGCTTCCGTCCGGTGAGGGCATCACGTCCGTGCTGGTCGCCGGCATGGGTGGCAGCGGGATCGGTGGTGACGCCGCTGCAGCCGTGCTGAGCGGCTCGAGCCCCGTGCCCATCACCGTCTCCAAGCACTACGAGTGCCCCGCCTTCGTCGGCCCGGACACCCTGGTGTTCGCGAACTCGTTCTCGGGCAACACCGAGGAGACCCTGAGCGCGGTCACCGAGGCCGCCGACCGCGGTGCCCGGATCGTCGTCGTCGCCTCGGGTGGCGAGCTCGTCCGGCTCGCCCGGGAGATCGGTGCGCCGGTCGTCCCGGTGGACTCGTCCATCCCCATGCCGCGGGCCGGCATCGCTGCGGTGACGGCGCCGCTGCTGGTGGTCCTCGACCGGCTGGGCCTGGTGCCCGACACGTCGACCATGATCGACTCGGCGGTCGCGCAGCTCCGCCGCCGACGCGATGAGCTCGCTGACGGATCCGACGACGTGGCCACCCGACTGGCACGTCGGATCGGCCGCACGATCCCGCTCGTCTACGGGGGCGGGCCGATCGGTGAGGTCGCGGCCTGGCGGTGGAAGGGTCAGTTCAACGAGAACTGCAAGGTCCCGTCGTGGTGCAACCGCATTCCCGAGCTCACCCACAACGAGTTGTGCGGATGGGCCCAGCACGGTGACGTGACCCGTCAGGTCTTCACGCTGGTGTTCCTGCGCCACGACGCCGAGCCGGGCAACGTGGGTCGGCGCTTCGACTTCGTGGCCGAGGCCTGCGACGAGGTGGTCGCCGGCATCGAGACAGTCCGGGCGACGGGCGACACGCCGCTCGCCCAGTTGTTCGACCTGGTGTTGCTCGGAGACCTCGTGACGCTCCACATGGCGTTCAACGAGGGCGTCGACCCGGGCCCGGTCGACATCCTCGACGAGCTCAAGGGCTGGCTGCGCAGCTCCTGACCGGCGATCCGGTGCGTTCGGCGCCTGAACTGGCGCCGAACGCACCGAAACGCATCGGGCTGGTGATCAGCTCCCGCAGCCGGCCTCGAGGATCGACGGGTCCAACCCGGCGCTCGCCGAACCGCAGGGGTCCTGCGACGGGGCGTACCAGGCGCCGTTCTGGGCCTTGAGGATGAACTTCGAACCGTTGTCGAGCGATCCGGCCGCCCAGCCGCCGGAGCAGACGAAGCGGGTGATCTTCTCGCCCTCGGACGGCAGGCCCTTGAGCAGGGCCGTGGCCGTGCACGGGGCGTCGTTCGGGGCCACGGTCGTGTTCGGCTTGGTCGTGGAGGTCTTCGGCGTCGTGGTCGTCGACGTGCCGGTGCAGACCTTCCTGCCGGCCGCCACGGCGGACTTCAGCGCTGCCTCGGTCTTGGGGCCGAGTTCGCCGTCGGCGGAGAGCCCTTCGGCCCGCTGGAACTCGAGGATCGCCTCATCGGACGCCGGTCCCAGGATCCCGTCGATGTTGCCCTTGTAGCAGCCGACCGTCTGCAGCTCCTGCTGGATCTGCTCGTCGAACACCTTGGTCGCCTCGTCGTTGTTCGCCGGCGCCGTGGTGCTGGCGGCCGCGGCCGCGGTCGTCGACGTGGTCGTCCCGTCGGAGGAGCCGCCGCAGGCGGCGACGCCGAGCAGGGCGGCGACACCGATCAGGCCGGCGGCGATGGAGCGTGCTGGGCGGTGGGGCATCGATGACCTCCGTTCGTGGCGCCCGAACGGTTCGGGCACTCGTGGGCTGCGCCGGATCACGGCGCGGGGTCGACGGTACGGGAGTCGGGCCGGAGCGCGGTGGACCCGTTCGGCTGGGACGCAGCGGTGGTGCGCTAGGGTCTCGTCTCGTCCGGGCTGTCCTGTGAGGACCAGTCGGTTGGGGACCAGACGGTCCGAGCCCGGCGTCGACGCCACTCGTACAGGTCGCCGCGCGCCGCGGCAGGAGGACCACCCCCATGACGTTCACCGACTTCAAGGTCGCAGACCTCTCGCTCGCTCCGCTGGGCCGCAAGCAGATCGAACTGGCCGAGCACGAGATGCCCGGCCTCATGGCCATCCGGGCGACCTACGGCGACGAGCGACCGTTGGCCGGCGCCCGCATCACCGGGTCCCTCCACATGACGGTCCAGACCGCCGTGCTCATCGAGACCTTGACGGCTCTCGGCGCCGAGGTCCGCTGGGCCAGCTGCAACATCTTCTCGACCCAGGACGAGGCGGCTGCGGCGATCGCCGTGGGTCCCGAGGGCACCGTCGAGGACCCGCGCGGTGTGCCGGTGTTCGCCTGGAAGGGCGAGACGCTCGAGGAGTACTGGTGGTGCACCGAGCAGGCGCTGCGCTGGGACGGCGGAACGTCCGGTCCGAACATGATCCTCGACGACGGCGGCGACGCCACCATGCTCGTCCACAAGG
>CAYMKW010000089.1:0-12778 GCA_964391365.1 uncultured Microthrixaceae bacterium
ACGCGGTCACGGCCGCCTGCAGTGACTCGGGGTGCGTGGAGCCCACACCGTCGTTGATGTTCGTCCCGTCCGGGGAGTCGGCGAGCACCTCGACCTGTGCGCCGAGCCGGGTCAGCACCCGGGGCGCGACCACCGAGTCCGCACCGTGCGCGCAGTCGACCACCACGCGGAGTCCGTCGAGGCGTCGCCCCTCGAGCGCGGCCTCCACGGCCGTCGCATACCGGTCGAGCGCCGCGTCGTCGTGGCGGACGACCCCGACGGCGGCGCCGGTCGGCCCGGGGGAACCACCGGGGACGAGCGCCTCGGCGATCACCGTCTCCACGCCCGACTGCTCGTCGTCGGTCAGCTTGCGGCCCCCGGGGGCGAACAGTTTGAGCCCGTTGTCGCCGTAGGGGTTGTGCGAGGCCGAGATGACGACGCCGACGGTGTCCTCGGCGGCCGACGCGACGGCGACGGCCGGAGTGGGGACGACCCCGAGCAGGACGGCATCGGCGCCGGCGGCGCACACACCCGCTGCGACGGCGGCCTCGAGCATGGTTCCGGAACGCCGGGTGTCGCGACCGATGAGCACCGGTCGTCCGCCGGACAGCGTCACGGCGGCACGCCCCACGGCCAGGGCGACCTCGGGGGTCAGCGTGTCGTTGGCCAGCCCTCGCACCCCGTCGGTGCCGAAGCGGACCCGGGGAGCGCTCACGCCCGTCGTCGGTCGGTCCCGGGACTCAGCGCTTGGAGTACTGCGGAGCCTTGCGGGCCTTCTTGAGGCCGTACTTCTTGGACTCCTTCTCCCGCGCGTCACGCGTGAGGAATCCGGCCCGCTTGAGCGGCGGACGGAGCTCGGGGTCCAACTCGATGAGCCCACGAGCGATGCCCAGGCGAACTGCGCCGGCCTGGCCGGTCACGCCACCGCCGTGGAGCGTCACGTCGATGTCGAACTGCTCGCCGGTCTCGGTGAGGCGGAGCGGCTCGCTCAGGATCATGCGGTGCGTGGGGTTCGGGAAGTAGTCCTCGAGCGCACGACGGTTGACGGTGATCTGACCGGAACCCTGACGGATCCGGACACGGGCGACCGCACGCTTGCGGCGACCGGTGGACTGCACGAGCGGCTTGGACATCTGCTGTGTCTCCGTCACGAACGGGCCCGGGCGGCGGCGAACTCGATCGGTTCGGGCTGCTGGGCGGCGTGGGGGTGGTCGGGACCGGCGTACACCTTGAGCTTGCGCAGCATCTGGCGACCCAGTCGGTTCTTGGGGAGCATGCCGCGAACGGAGCGGCGGACGGCCTCGGCGGGCTTCTCGTCGAGCAGCTTGGCGTAGGTGGTCGACTTGATGCCGCCCGGGTAGCCGCTGTGCCGGTAGACCATCTTGGCCTCGGCCTTGTTCGAGGTGAGCACGACCTTGTCGGCGTTCACGATGATGACGTGGTCGCCGGTGTCGAGGTGGGGGCTGAACGTGGTCTTGTGCTTGCCACGGAGCAGCCGGGCGACCTCGGTCGCCATCCGACCGAGGGTCAGGCCCTCGGCGTCGACGACGTACCACGTACGTTCGATCTCTGATGCCTTCGTGGAGTGCGTGCGCACGGTCGTCTCTCTCTTCACCGCATCCCGGACGGTTCCGGGGTGCTCGGTGGCGCGGGGGCGCCTCTGGACCGGAGCGAGAGCGTAGGGCCACGCCCGGTCGACGGGCAAGCCGACGCCGACCCGGCCCGGCCGCTCAGTAGCCGACGTCCCAGAGCACGAGCCCCCGTGGGGGTGCCAGGGTCGGCAGGGCGGCACGATCCCGCGCCTCGAGCGCCCGGGCGACATCGGCCGGGTCCCGGCGACCGCGGCCCACCTCGACGAGCAGACCGACGATGCTGCGCACCATCTGGTGGCAGAACGCCGTGGCGCTGATCTCGAACCGGAGCAGTTCGTCCTCGGGCCGACTCCAGCCGGCGGCCAGCACCCTGCGGACCAGCGAGACCTCGGGTGTCCCCCGGGGTCGGCGGCAGAAGGTGGAGAAGTCGTGCTCTCCGACCAGCGCGCCTGCGGCCAGGTCCATCGACGGCAGGTCGAGCGGCTCGTCCACCCACCACGCCGTGCGATCCAGGAACGGCGACGGGACCTCGGCGTTCCAGACCTGGTAGCGGTAGGTACGGGAGCGGGCCGAGAACCGGGCGTCGAAGTCGGTTGCTGCGGGTCGCACGCCGGCGACGACGATCTCCGGCGCGAGCAGGGCCACGAGTGAGTTGCGCAGCGACGTGGGGTCGTCCGCCCGACGCGGGGCGGGCGCGCCCTCGGGGAACCGGACGGTCACGACCTGGGCCCGAGCGTGCACCCCCCGGTCGGTGCGGCCGGCGCAGGTGAGCTCGACCGGGACCCCGGTGACGGTCTCGAGCGCACGACGCAACTCGCCGGCGACCGTCCGCACGCCGTCGTTCTCGGCGAATCCGTGGAACGACGTCCCGTCGTAGGCCAGGTCGAGGCGCAGCGGCTGTGGCCCGGACGCGGACGAACCGCCCTCGGGGGGCGGCTCGTCGGTCACGGAACGGGGTTCCGGGCGGTCGGTCAGACCAGTTCCAGCTTGGCCATCGGCGCGTTGTCGCCCGAGCGGGTGCCGAGCTTCAGGATCCGCGTGTAGCCGCCCGGACGGTCGGCGTAGCGCGGGCCGATCTGGTCCATCAGGATGGCGGCGATCTCCTCGTCACCCAGGAACGCCAGAATCTGGCGGTGGTTGTGCAGACCGCCCTTCTTGGCCTTGGTGATGATCTTCTCCGCGATCGGGCGGACGGCCTTGGCCTTGGCCTCGGTCGTCACGATCCCGGTGGGCGAGGCGACCAGCGACGCCACCAGGTTGGCCATGAGCAGCCGCTGGTGCTTGCTGTTGCCGCCGAACCGACGGCCCTTCTTCGGGGTTGCGGGCATGGGGTGTCTCCTGTGGTCCCGGCGACCGGGGTCAGCTGCCGCGCAGCGTCAGGCCGCGGTCGTTCAGCTTCTCGATGACCTCATCGAGCGACTTCTGACCGAAGTTGGTGATGGCGAGCAGGTCGTCCTCGCTCTTGAGGAGCAGTTCGCCGACGGTGTTGACCTGGGCACGCTTGAGGCAGTTCCGGGGACGCTCCGAGAGGTCGAGGTCCTCGATGGCGAGCTCCAGGTCCGGCGTCGACGCAACAGCCTGCGGCTCCGGGCCGATCTCCAGACCCTTGGGTTCGTCGCTCATGTGCTCGACGAGCTCGACGAGCGCCCGGAGCGTGGCCCCGGCCGAGGCCAGCGCCTCCCGCGGCGTGAGCGATCCGTCGGTCTCGATGTCGAGGACGAGCCGGTCGTACTCGGTCGACTGCTCGACACGGGTCGGCTCGATCGAGAACGAGGCGCGTCGGACCGGCGAGAAGATGGCGTCGATCGGGATGACGCCGATCGTCGTCGTCGCCCGGTTGACCGCAGACAGGTAGCCCTTGCCCTGGTCGATGGTGAGGTCGACCGCGAGCCGGCCCTTCCCGTTGAGCGTCGCGATGTGCTGGTCCGGGTTGAGGATCTCCACGTCGGAGCTCGTCCGGATGTCGGCGGCCGTGATCTCGGCGGGGCCGGTCACGTCCAGACGGACCGTCACCGGGTCCTCGGCCACCGAGGTGACCACGACATCCTTCAGGTTGAGGATGATGTCCGTGACGTCCTCGGTGACACCGGTGATGGTGTCGAACTCGTGGAGGGCGTCATCGAAGCGGACCTCGGTGATCGCCGCGCCGGGGATCGACGAGAGCAGCGTGCGCCGCAGCGAGTTGCCGAGCGTGTGGCCGAAGCCGGGCTCGAGCGGACTGATGGCGAAACGCTGCGTGTTGGACGCCTCGTCGTCGATCGCCTCGACGGTGGGTCGCTGAATGACCAGCATCTGTTGCGTACCTCGGGACTCGGAGGGTGGGCGGGGACGGGGTGCCGACCGGCGGCGGGCGAACCCACCGGGTGGCGACGGACTACTTCGAGTAGAGCTCGACGATCAGCTGCTCGCGGACCGGGACGTCGATCTGCTCCCGGATCGGCAGCTCTCGGACGGTGACCTCCTGGCCGCCGTCGGACGACTCGAGCCAGGGCGGGGGCGTACGGCCCAACGCGTCCTGGTTCCACTCGACGACGAGCAGCTTGCGGGCCTTGTCGCTCAGGCGCACCACGTCACCCTTGCGGACCCGGAAGCTCGGCACGTTGACGCGACGCCCGTTGACCACGATGTGTCCGTGGCTCACGAACTGGCGGGCCTGCGGACGGGTCGCCGCCCAGCCGGCCCGGTAGACCACGTTGTCGAGACGCTGCTCACAGAGGCGGAGCAGGTTCTCGCCGGTCACGCCGGAGCGGCGGGAGGCCTCGGCGTAGAGGTTCCGGAACTGCTTCTCGGTCATGCCGTAGGTGAAGCGGGCCTTCTGCTTCTCCTGCAGCTGGAGCAGGTACTCGCTGACGTTGCCACGCCGACGGGTGCGGCCGTGGTCGCCCGGCGGGTAGGGGCGCTTCTCCATGGCGATGTTCTCGCCGTTGGTGCCCCAGATGTTGGTGCCCAGACGTCGGGAGACGCGGGCCTTCGGTCCGGTGTAGCGCGACACGTCAGAGCCTCCGACGCTTGGGGGGACGACAGCCGTTGTGCGGAACCGGGGTCACGTCCTTGATGCCCGTGACCTCGATGCCGACGTTCTGGATCGACCGGATGGCGGTCTCGCGACCGGATCCCGGGCCCTTCACCACGACGTCGACCTTGCGGACACCGTGCTCCATGGCCCGACGGGCGGCCTGCTCGGCGGCGAGCTGGGCGGCGAAGGGCGTGGACTTCCGGGAACCCTTGAACCCGGCGTTGCCGGCAGAGGCCCAGGACAGCACGTTGCCCTGCTGGTCGGTGATCGAGACGATCGTGTTGTTGAACGAGCTCTTGATGTGGACGACACCGTGGGTGACGTTCTTCCGCTCGCGACGCTTGGGACGACGACCGCCCGCTGGAGTCTTTGCCATCAGTGCAGCACCTTCACTTGCGAACCTTCTTCTTGCCGGCGACGGTCTTCTTCGGGCCCTTGCGGGTCCGAGCGTTCGTGTGGGTGCGCTGGCCACGGACGGGCAGCCCCCTGCGGTGACGGAGGCCCTGGTAGCAGCCGATCTCCATCTTCCGCTTGATGTTCTGGTTGATCTCCCGACGGAGATCGCCCTCGACCTTGTAGTGCTCCTCGATGTGGGCCCGGAGCCGGGTGACGTCACCCTCGGTCAGGTCCCGCACTCGGGTGGACGGATCGATCTCGGTCGCGGCGCAGATGTCGGCTGCTGCCGACGGCCCGATGCCGTAGATGTAGGTCAGCGAGATCACCAACCGCTTCTCGCGGGGGATGTCGACGCCGGAAATTCGTGCCATGGGATACCTCAGCCCTGCCGCTGCTTGTGCCGCGGGTTCTCGCAGATGACCATCACGCGGCCGTGCCGACGGATGACCCTGCACTTCTCACAGATTCTCTTGACGCTCGGTCGAACCTTCATGACGTCCTCAGACCGCTTCCGGTCACTTGTAGCGATAGGTGATGCGACCCCGGGAGAGGTCGTAGGGGGTGAGCTCCACCTGGACCTTGTCCCCGGGGAGGATCCGGATGTAGTGCATCCGCATCTTCCCGGAGATGTGCGCCAGGACCACGTGCCCGTTCTCCAGCTCCACCCGGAACATGGCGTTGGGGAGCGGTTCGACGACCTTTCCCTCGAGCACGATGGCGTCTTCCTTGGGCTTGGGCAGCGCACGACCTCCTGAACGATCCCCGGGGGGTGGATGTCCCACGGGCACCTCGCCCGGGGAACGGCCCACTACCATACGGGATCGTCCTCCACGGGGCAAAGGCGGGCGCCCGGCCCGGGGAATCAGCCCCGTCGGGCCTCGATGAGCGTGACCACCCCGGCGGCGATCTCGTCCGGGTCGCCCTCTCCGGAGACCCGCTCCAACAGGCCCCGACCGGCGAAGTACTCGATCATCGGTTCGGTCTGCTCCTGGTACCGCTCCAGGCGGACCTTCACCGCCTCCTCGGTGTCGTCCTCACGCTGGACGACCGTGCCGCCACACTCCGCACAGGTTCCCGACGTGGCCGAGTCGTCACGGCCCAGGGCGTAGATCGTCTTGCACTTCGTGCAGGTCCGACGCCTGGTGATCCGCTCCAGGACGACCGGGTCGCCCACCTGCAACTCGACGGCGACCGAGATCCCCTCCGGGGCGAGCAGGTCGTCGAGGAACGCCGCCTGTCCGTCGGTGCGGGGGTAGCCGTCCAGGATGAATCCGGCGGCCGCATCGGGCTCGGCGAGTCGGTCGCGGACGACGTCCTCCATGACGTCGTCCGGGACGAGCTGCCCGGCGTCCATGATCGCCCCGACCTTCTTCCCGAACTCCGTGCCCGAGGCCTTGGCGTCACGGAGCATGTCGCCGGTCGACACGTGCGGGATGGCGAACCGCTCACTCAGTCGCGTGGCGAGGGTGCCCTTGCCGGAGCCCTGCTTGCCGAAGACGATGATCCGCAACGGTGCTGCCATCAGGAAATCCCAACAGATCGGGGAGGACGGCACAAGTGGACCCGGAGCGGGCCCCGTCCGTCGCTCACGTCGAGCCTCACTTCGAGGTGGACAGGAACCCTTCGTAGTTCCGCATCATGAGCTGGCTGTCGACCTGCTTCATGGTCTCGAGCGCCACACCGACCGCGATGAGCAGCGAGGTGCCGCCGATGGAGTAGGCGGCACCGCTGCCGTTGGCCCCCAGGAGGAACCGGATGAGGAGCGTCGGCGTGATGGCCAGGATGGCGATGAAGATCGCGCCGGGCAGGGTGATCCGGTTGAGCACACGGGTCAGGTAGCTCTCGGTCTGCGGACCCGGACGGATGCCCGGGATGAAGCCGCCCTGCTTCCGCAGGTTGTCCGCCTGCTGGACGGGGTCGAAGGCGATCGCCGTGTAGAAGTACGTGAAGCCGACGATCAGCAGGCCCAGGACCAACAGGTAGAAGGGGTTCACCGTGTTGGCCAGGTTGTCGTTGATCCAGGAGGACACCGAGGCACCCCAGCCGTCCGACGGCAGGACCTGCGACAGGAGCACCGGCAGGTTGATGACGGCGCTGGCGAAGATGATCGGAACCACGCCGGCCTGGTTGACCTTGAGCGGGATGTAGGTGCTCTGGCCGGCGTACATGCGCCGACCGACGACCCGCTTGGCGAACTGCACCGGGATGCGGCGCTGGCCCTGCTCGACGAAGACGATGAAGACGAGCAGCACCAGGAAGAAGGCGATGAAGATGGCCAGCTTCGTGGCGCCGTTCTCGGCGGCGTAGACGGCCGAGAACGCACTGGGGAGGCCGGACACGACCGAGCAGAAGATGATGAGCGACATGCCGTTGCCGATGCCGCGATTGGTGATGAGCTCACCCATCCACATCAGCAGCGCCGAGCCTGCGGTGAAGGTCGTGACGATCAGCAACACCGTCTGGGGCGTGAAGTTCGGGACCAGGTCCAGGTTGGACTGTCCGCCGGTCAGGCCGCCGCCACCGTTGTGGAAGAGGAACACGAGCCCCGTCGACTGCAGGACCGAGATCCCGATCGTGAGGTAGCGGGTCCACTGGGTGGTCTTCCGCTGCCCGACCGCCCCCTGCTGCTGCCACTCCTGCAGCTTCGGGATCACCACCGTGAGGATCTGCATGATGATCGATGCCGTGATGTACGGCATGATCCCCAGCGCGAACAGGCTGAACCGGGTGAGCGCACGACCCGAGAACAACTGCAGGAAGGCGAGGACGCCGCCCTCCCGGGCCTGGTCCTCGATGGCCGTGACGGCGTTCTGGTCGATGCCCGGCACCGGCAGGTACGAACCGAACCGGTACAGGACCAGCATGAACACGGTGAACAGCACCTTGTTCCGCAGGTCCGGGATCTTGACGATGTTCCCGATTCGAGACACTGCTGCTCCCTGACCCGGAATCGGGCCGACTCGTGTGCCGGTGAACGGATGGCGTACCGCCCCGGTCCCGCATCGCCGGGACGTCTACCCGAGCAAGGTAGCCGACCGCCCGCCGGGCGACCGCACGACCGGTCGGGCGCCGCGGCCCGGCCGACTCAGCGGTTGGTGTGGGCGCTCCCCGAGAAGGCGGGGCGGACCTTGAACGGGAGCGGCAGGCGCTCGAGGGTCCCGCCCGCACCCGTGATGGCCGCCTCTGCCGATGCCGAGGCGGCGTGCACCCGGACGGTGACGGCGCGGTTCAGTTCACCGCGACCGAGCACCTTGACCAGGGCACCCTTGGAGACCAGCCCGACGGAGCGGAGGGTCTCGGGGGTCACCTCGTCCAGGCCCGATGCCTCGATCGTGTCCAGGTTCACGGCCTGGTACTCGACGCGGAACGGGTTGTTGAACCCGCGGAGCTTGGGGACCCGCATGCTCAGGGGCAGCTGGCCGCCCTCGAAGCTCGCCGGGATGGTGCCGCGGGCCTTCTGGCCCTTGGTCCCCCGGCCTGCGGTCTTACCACCCTTGCCGCTGGTGCCGCGTCCGACGCGCTTGCGTCGCTTGCGGGAGCCGTCGGCCGGCTTCAGGTCGTGGATCTTCATTCCGCCTCGGTTCGCTCAGCCGACCCGTCGACGACCGAGAACTCGACCAGGTGCGGGACCTTGGCGAGCTGACCCCGGACGTCGGGGGTGTCGGGGAGGGTGTGGGTCTTGCCGATCCGGCCCAGGCCGAGGGCGCGGAGGGTCCCCCGCTGCTTCGGCTTGGTCCCGATCGCCGATCGGACCTGGGTCACCTGGATCTGCGACATCAGGCCACCTCGAAGGGCTCGGGCGCCGGGCCGCGCTCGGACTCCTGGTAGGCCCGGAGCAGACCGGCGGGGATGATCTCGTCGACCGGGAGGCCACGGAGCGCAGCGATCTCGTCGGGACGCCGCAGGTCCTGGAGCCCGGCGACGGTCGCCTTGGCGACGTTGATGTAGTTGGACGAGCCCAACGACTTGCAGAGCACGTCGCGGATGCCCGCCTCCTCGAGGATCGCCCGGGCGGCGCCGCCGGCGATCACACCGGTACCGGGGGCGGCCGGCTTCAGGAGCACCCGCCCCGCACCGACCACACCGAGCACGGGGTGGATGATCGTGCCACCGGCCAGCGGGACCGTGAACAGGTTGCGGCGGGCCTCCTCGGTGCCCTTCTGGATGGCGAGGGGCACCTCCTTGGCCTTGCCGTAGCCCAGGCCGACGCGCCCGGCGCCGTCACCGATCACGACGAGTGCCGTGAACGAGAACCGCCGACCACCCTTCACGACCTTGGCCACGCGGTTGATGTTGATGACCCGCGACTCCCGGAGCTGCAGGTCGGACTCGTTGATGCTCATCAGAACTCCAGTCCAGCTGCCCGGGCAGCGTCGGCGACCGCAGCGATGCGGCCGTGGTAGCGGAAGCCACCTCGATCGAACACGACCTGATCCACACCGGCCTCCTTCGCCCGCTCGGCGACGAGCGTGCCGACCCGCGTGGCGGCATCGACGTTGGACGTTCCACCGCCGCGGAGGTCGCTCTCCAGCGTGCTCGCGGCGCACAGGGTCCTGCCGTTCACGTCGTCGATCACCTGGGCCACCACGTGGCGGTTGGATCGGAACACGGCCAGACGGGGCCGCGCCGCGGTGCCGCGCACCTGCTTGCGGACCCGGACGTGACGCCGGATCCGACTGTCCCGCTTCTGCTTCGCTGAGTCGCTCACGACTGCACCACTCCCGACGTGCTCACTTGCCGGCCTTACCGGCCTTGCGGCGGACGTGCTCGTCGACGTACCGGATGCCCTTGCCCTTGTAGGGCTCGGGCTTCCGCCACTGCCGGATGTTCGCGGCCACCTGGCCGACGAGCTGCTTGTCGATCCCGTGCACCTCGATGCGGGTGGGCTGGGGGACGACGAACTGGATCCCCTCGGGGGCCTCGACGAACACCGGGTGGGAGAAGCCGAGCGACAGCTCGAGCCCCTCCGAACCCTTGGCGGCGGCCCGGAAGCCGACGCCCACGATGTCGAGGTCCTTCTGGAACCCGGTGGTCACGCCCGTCACCATGTTCTGGACGAGCGAACGGATCAACCCGTGGAGGGCCCGACTCGGCTTCGAGTCGTCGGCGCGCTCCACCGTCAGGACGTCGCCGTCCTGGCTGACGGTGATGGGCGCCGGGAGCTCACGGGAGAGCTCGCCCTTCGGGCCGGTGACCGAGATCGACTCGGCGGTGACCGAGACGGTCACGCCGGCGGGAACGGTGATCGGGGCCTTGCCGATGCGGGACATCAGAACCTCACCAGACGTGGCACAGGACCTCACCGCCGACACGCTGACGGCGTGCCTCACGGTCGGTCATGAGCCCCTTGCTCGTGGACAGGACGGCGATACCGAGACCGCCGAGCACCCGCTCCACCTCGTCGTACTTGCGGTACACCCGCAGGCCCGGCTTGGAGACGCGGCGCAGGCCGGAGATGACCCGCTTGCGCTGCGGCGAGTACTTCATGTCGATGCTCAGGAAGCGGCCGGGACCCTCGGGGTCGTCCTCGATCTCGAAGCCCCCGATGTAGCCCTCGCGCTGGAGCACGACGGCCAGGGCCTCCTTCAGCTTGGACGACGGCATCCGGACGTCGTCGTGCATTGCGATGTTGGCGTTGCGGATGCGGGTCAGCATGTCGGCCAACGGGTCGGTCATGGTCATCGTCGATCGCCTCCCGTCACCAGCTCGCCTTGGTCACACCGGGGATCTCACCCGAGTGCGCCAGTTCACGGAGACACACGCGACACAGGCCGAACTTGCGGTACACCGACCGCGGCCGACCGCACCGGCGGCAGCGGGTGTAGGCCCGCACCTTGAACTTCGGCTTGCGCTGCTGCTTCTGCTTCAGAGCTTCGGTCGCCATGTCACTGCTGCCCTTCACGTCGGAACGGGAAGCCGAAGGCGTCGAGCAGTGCCCGCCCCTCGGCGTTGGTCTGTGCGGTCGTCACGATGGTGATGTCCATCCCCCGCGAGGCATCGACCTTGTCGTAGTCGATCTCCGGGAAGATCAGCTGCTCGGTGACGCCGAAGGTGTAGTTGCCACGGCCGTCGAAGCTCTTGGGCGACAGGCCCCGGAAGTCACGGATCCGCGGGATCGCCAGGGTGACCAGCCGGTCGAAGAACTCCCACATCCGGTCACCCCGGAGGGTCACCTTCACGCCGATCGCATTGCCCTCACGGAGCTTGAAGCCGGCGATCGACTTCTTGGCCCGGGTCACGATCGGCTTCTGGCCACAGATGGTGGTGAGGTCCTCGACGACCTTGTCGATGAGGCCCTTGTTGTCGACGGCCTTGCCGACACCCACGTTCACCACGATCTTCTCGAGGCGGGGCACCTGCATGACGTTGGGCAGCTCGAGGGTCTGCTGCAGCGCCGAGCGGAGCTCGTCGTTGTAGCGCGCCTTCAGCCTGGGCAGGGTCGTGGTGCTCACACTTCACCTCCGCTCCGGCGGGCGATCCGGGTCTTCGTCCCATCAGCGTCCACCCGGTAGCCGACACGGGTCGGGCGGCCGTCGGAGTCGATCAACGCCACGTTCGAGACGTCGATCGGGACGACCTTGTCGATGATTCCGCCCTGCTGCATGGCACGGGTCGGCTTCTGGTGGCGCTTGGCCACGTTCACGCCCTCGACCGTCACCTTGTTGGTCTTGGGGTGGACGGCGATGACCTCGCCCTCCTTGCCGCGGTCCTTGCCGCTGAGCACCCGGACACGGTCACCCTTGCGGATCTTCATCAGATCACCTCCGGTGCCAGCGACACGATGCGCATGAACTTCTTGTCGCGGAGCTCACGGCCGACCGGGCCGAAGATGCGGGTTCCCCGCGGCTGCTTCTGGTCGTTGATGAGCACGGCGGCGTTCTCGTCGAAGCGGATGTAGCTGCCGTCCGGACGACGCTTCTCCTTCTTGACCCGAACGACGACGCACTTGACGACCTCGCCCTTCTTGACGGCGGCGCCGGGCAGTGCGTCCTTGACCGTGGCGACGACGACGTCGCCGATCGAGGCGTAGCGCCGACGCGAACCGCCGAGCACCTTGATCACGAGGATCTCCTTGGCGCCGGAGTTGTCGGCCACCTTCAGGCGGCTCTCCTGCTGGATCATCGGGCACGCTCCAGGACCTCGACCACGCGCCAGCGCTTGGTCTTGGACAGCGGGCGGGTCTCCATGACCCGCACGCGGTCGCCGATGTTCAGGTCGTTCGCCTCGTCGTGGACGTACAGCTTCTTGTCCTGCTGCATCGTCTTGGAGTACTTCCGGTGCCGAACACGCTCGGTGACGGTCACGACGGCGGTCCGATCCATCTTGTTGGACGTGACGATGCCCTCTCGGACCTTCCGGGCGTTGCGCTCGGTCGTGGTCTCGTCGCTCATCAGGACCCACCTCCCTGGGTGGCCTCGGCCGCCTCGGCGGCGTCGATCTCTCGGTGACGCAGCTCGGTCAGCGCCCGGGCGATGTCCCGCTTGGTCTGCTTGATCCGGGCCGAGTTCTCGAGCTGGCCGGTGGCCAGCTGGAAACGCAGCTTGAACAGGCGATCGCGCTCCTGGTCGAGGAACTCCACCAGCTGGGCGTCACCGAGCTCGCGCACGTTGGTGTCCGCCATCAGAAGCCCTCCTCGCGGGTGATGATCTTCGCCTTGATGGGCAGCTTCTGGATGGCCCGGTTGAGCGCACCGCGGGCGACCTCGTCGTCCGGGTAGCTCAGCTCGAAGAGCACCCGGCCCGGCTTCACGACCGCGACCCACCGCTCCGGATTGCCCTTGCCGGAACCCATGCGG
>CAYMKW010000090.1:0-12759 GCA_964391365.1 uncultured Microthrixaceae bacterium
GCTGTACCACGGCGCCGGTCTGGACCGGATCGGTTGGCTGGAACGCTGGACCGGCGGCCTCTTCCTCAGCTTGTCGGCCTTCTTCACGCTGTCCGGGTTCCTGATCTGCAGTCTCCTGCTCCACGAGGAGTCCGGTTCGGGCACCGTCGCCCTCGGCGACTTCTGGATCCGCCGGGCCCGACGACTGCTGCCGGCGGTCTACGTCCTGCTCGCGGCCGTCGTCCTGCTCGCCCCGCTGCTGGCGTTCCCGACCCAGCTCGACGGGCTCGGCGGGCAGGTCTGGGCGTCAATCTTCTACGTCGTCAACTGGGACCTCATCCTCGACCAGACCGACTACGCGGCGATGTTCGTGTCCTCCCCCTCCCCGCTCCAGCACCTCTGGAGTCTGGCGGTGGAGGAACAGTGGTACGTCCTGGTTCCGCTCGCCTCGGCAGCGGTGATCTGGTTCCGGCGGAGCCGTCGGCGCCTGGACCGTCAGGCGGCGCTCACCCGTCTCGCCTGGGGCCTCGTCGCTGCGGCGGTGGCCGGAACGGCGTGGATGTGGTTCGTGTCCGGTGGTGAGTACACGAACCGGGCGTACATGGGGACCGACACCCGACTCGCGGAGATGGTCGTCGGAGCGGCGGCCGCGGCCTTCCTGGCACGGGGGTTCCGGTCGCCCGGCACGGTCCGGCGGTGGGTCCTGCGAGGGGCGCCGGTGGCCATGGCAGTCCTGACGATCGCCTGGGTGGTGACTCCCTTCGAGCTACCGGCCCTCTACCGTGGCGGCTTCACGCTGCACGCCGTCCTGGTCGCCCTGGTGATCGTGGCGGCCGTCCAGCCGCGGGGCGCGGCGAGCGTCGTGTTCGGCGTCGGCCTCCTGACCTTCGCCGGGCGGATCTCCTACGGCCTCTACCTCTTCCACTGGCCCGTGATGCTGTGGATGACCCCCGACCGGCTGGGGCTCGACGCCACGCTGGTCCTGGTCCTGCAGCTCGGCCTCACCCTCGCGTTGGCACTCCTGTCCGAGCGCTTCGTGGAGCTCCCCGTCCGTCGGGGACAGGTCCTGAAGGGCCGGTGGGCGCTGGTGGCCCTCGGCGGAGCCGTGGCCGTGATCGCACTCGGCGTGGCGCGACTCCCCGACGCAGACCCTCGCGAGCTCCTGGCGCTCGGCCCGACCGAGCAGGTGGTCTTCCCGAGCAGCACGGTCCCGCCGGTGTCCACGTCGGCGGCCCCTGCGGATGCACAGGGGCCCGGTGCCGCGACGACCGCACCACCGACCACGCTGCCACCGCCGCCGCTCCGGGTCATGGTCGTGGGTGACTCCTTCGCCGAATCCATCGTGATCGGACTCCAGAGGTGGGGAGTCCGGACCGGCACGATGGCCGTCATGGACCAGGGAGTGCCGAACTGCCCCTTCGGCCGGACCGGCTACGCCCGGGCGCTGAACGTCGCGCGGGAGATCCCCGAGGAGTGCGCCGAGCGTGACGCCACACTCGAGGCGGCGGTGCGGGACTTCGACCCCGACGTCGTGCTGCTCGCCGGCAGCTTCTGGGACATCACCGACCGGAGACCCGACAACTTCGCGTCCTACACGAGCATCGGCGATCCCGACTACGACCGGTTCCTGGTCGAGGAGCTCCGCCACGTGACGCAGATCGTGTCCAACGGCGGGGCGCAGGTCGTCTGGGCGAACTCGCCCTACTGGGACCCGGTCGAGGGTACGGCGTTCTTCATGGGCGACCCCCCGTACGTCGAGGCGGAGCGCTCACGTGTCGACTCGTTCAACGCACTGCTCACCTCGACCGTGGCCGGTCGGCCGGCGACCTCGGTGGTGGACCTCCAGGGCTGGGTCCGCACCCAGCCGGGCGGCGATACCGGCAAGGATCTCCGACCTGATGGCGTGCACTTCTCCGAGGCCACGACCGACGTTGCTGCGTCCTGGATCGGCCCGGAGCTCCTCCGGATCGCCGGGCGTCAGTCGCCGGCCTGAGCCCGCTGCAGGCGCGCCATCAGCGCGGCGGCACCGCCTCCGGCGAGGACGGCGAGGAGCGGAGCCGCCGACACCTTGAACCGGGGATCACCGAAGAACAGCACCGGCACCAGGAGCGACGTACAGGCGGCGGCCACGAGGCCCGCCCGGGCGGCGTCACGGGACCGCCACGAGCCACGGGCGGCCACGACCAGTCCCGTGGCGGCGAGCAGCGCCACCACGGCGTACCCCAGATTCGACACCACGGTGAACGTCGTCCGGAACCACCCGGCGGCGAGCGGGTCGGCGCCGTAGGCCTCGACGGCGTCGAGTCCGTCGTCGTCGCTGACGTAGGTGTAGTACAGCTTCGCCGGGACGAGCCGGACCCATCTCCAGGGATCATCGGCGATGAAGCCCATCGCAGCCCGACGGGCGAAACGGTCCTGGGCGACCTCCGCCCCGACCCCGTCGTACCAGGTCGTACCGCCCTGGCAGGGCTCGGCGATGGCGAAGCCGCCCCGGGCGTCCGGGTAGGCGCCGATGCAGAGGTTGTCACCGGTGTTGGTCGACACCGGCACGAACGCACCCAGTGCCGTTGCGTTGCGCAGCGTCCAGGGAACGACGAACGCGACCAGGACGATCAGGATTCCGAGGGCCGTGGTCAGGAACGTCCGGGCGGGCACACGCCAGAGCGCCCAGACAGCCAGCACCACCGCCACGACGAGCAGGAACTGCGGACGGAGCGCCGATGCGAGGACGGTGCTGACGGCGACCACGCCCACCCAGTTCCACGGAGCGGGCCGGGCAGGGCGGCGGGCCAACACGGTCAGACCCCAGACCGCACCGGCGGCGGCCGCAACGAAGGCCGACTCGGAGAGGAGCGCACCTGCGTAGGCGATGAGGTTGGGCCAGACGGCCAGCACGACTGCGGCGAGGACGCCCGCACGGCCACCCCAGAGGAGTCGGGCGGTCGATCCGACCGCCACGATCGCGAAACCCCACCACAACGACTGCGCGACACCGACGGGCCAGGACGGAAAGCCCTCGACCCCGAACCACTCGGCGAGCCGGTAGACGGAACCGAGCAGGAACGGGTAGCCCGGCGGGTAGTACGCGGTCGGATCGCCGACGATGGACTCGTAGCCGGAGCCGGATGCGATCGCGATCCCGTAGCTCCGGTAGATGAAGGGGTCCGAGAGCCCGGTCGGTGTCCTCGAGACGGCCAGGACCCACGCCAGGCGGAGGAGGACACCGATCCCGGCCGCAGTCCAGATCCCGCGTCCGACGAGCGGGCCCCCCGGCGTCGCCGTGTCGTCCTGAGGGGTCGGCTCCACCACCGAGGTGACCATACCGGCGGGCCGGAGGTCGGGATCGACACCCGCGGAATCCCCGGCAGGTAGCTTCCCGTCCGTGACGGTCCCGGAATCCGCCCCACGGGCCGCACCGTCACCGGGTGGACCCCTGTCGTCGGCGGTCACCGCCCTGATCGGCATCGGCACGATCCTCACCCTCGGCGTCATCGGTCGGAACCTCTGGTTCGCGAGCGACGAGTGGAACATCATGACGGAGTACCCCTCGGGCAACCTGCTGGTCCCGTTCAACGGCCACCTGTCGGCGGTCCCCGTGGCGCTGTACCAGGTCCTGTTCCACACCACCGGCGTGGTCGACCACCTCCCCTACCGGCTGCTCGGCCTCGCCTCGCTCGCGTTCCTGTCGTTCATGGTCGTCACCTACGGCCGGTCGCGGGTCGGAGCCTGGACTGCGGCACTGGCACTGGCCGCCGTGCTCTGGAACAGCTCCGGTTCGACGAACCTCCTGTTCCCGTTCCTGTTGAACTTCTCGCTGCCGATCGCCCTGCTGGTCGTGGTCTGGTGGTGCGTCGACCGCGAACGCACCGGGGCCGACATCGGGGCCGGAGTCGCGCTCGCGTTCGCCCTCGCGTGCAGCGGCCTCGGGGTCGTCGCGCTGATCGCCGTTGTCGTCGAGCTGGCGGTGAGCCGGGCCGGATGGCGGAGGTGGGCCACGATCGTCGCCCCCGGCGGCCTGCTCTGGCTCGCGTGGTGGTCGACGAACCGGGACGCCGCCGCCATCTCGCGGGACGTCCTGCGGGTGGCCCGCTACTCGGCCCGCATGCTGCTGGGGGGAACCACCTCGCTCGCCGCCGGGTCGACCGCCGGGGGCGTCGTGCTCCTGATCGGCCTCGGCGCCCTGGTGGCGGTCTCGCTGGTGCGTTGGCGCACCGGCCGGTGGCGCGACGACGCCCGCATCTGGGGAGCGCTGGCCGCACCGGCCGCATTCATCGGGCTCACAGCGGTGAGCCGCATCGACATCGTTCCGAGCATCCCGCCCGACGAGCTGCGCTACGGGTGGACGATCAGCGCCTACCTGGTCCTGGCCGCCCTGGCCTGCTGGCGCCCGACGGCCGACGACCTTCGACGACTGGCACCGACGGCGCGGGCCGCCTGGGTCGTCGGTGCGTTCGTGGTCGTGCTGAGCGCACTCGTCCTGCGGGTCGACCTGGAGCGGTGGGTGGACGTCGTCGAGACGAACGGCCCGGGAGTCCGGACGAACCTGTTCGCCGCCGAGGCCGTCGGGACCGAGCGGATCGATCCCGAGATCGTGATGCCGCTCTCCTTCGTTCCCGTGACCACCGGCCGCTACCTGTCGGCGGTGGCCCAGCTCGGTTCTCCGATCGACGGGGCGTCCGCCGACGAGTTCGGCGGAAGTCCCGAGCAGCTGGACGCCGCCGACGGCCTGCTCCGGACATCACTCCGGCCGGTCGTCGCACCTGCGGAGCTCGGAGCGGACCGGACGTGCCCCCTCGAGATCCCCGTCCGTCCCGGAGCGAGCGTCGCCATCCGCAAGGACCGACCCGGGCCGGTGGTCGTCCGCCGGTTCGGCGCCACGCCCGTGTTCAGCCTCGATCCGGGCCCCGGTTCCTGGACCATCGAACTCCCCCGCGACCGGCCCGTTCCGGCCGACCCCGCAGCGCCCTACCGGCTGAGCGTCCCGGCCGGCACGACCTGCCCGTCGGACTGAGCCGCCCCGACCGTTCAGCGCCGTCGAAGGATCACTCGGCGGCGCGCCACGGGGCCAGCGCCCGGGACTCGATCCACCGGAACGAGGCGACCGCGACGAGGAACGAGCAGGCCACGGCGAGCGGCGCCGTGAGTCCGACGGGCGCGTCCGGGACCACCTCGACGAACCAGATGTAGATGGGCAGGTGCCAGAGGTACAACGAGTAGGAGCGGGCGCCCACCCATCGGAGCCAGGCGACCCCCGTGGCCCGCGCCGCCCACGTCCCACCGGTGGCCACCGCAGCCACGACCAGGGCTGCGGCCCCAGCCACGAGCGTGAACCCGCCGCGGTACAGCCAGCCGGAGTCGACCGGGACGAACACGAAACACACACCCAGGAACGCCGCAGCGACGGCCCTGAGGACGGGAACGACGCGCTCCGGGAGCAGGCGGTGACGCCAGACGACGGCCGCAGCGAGCCCGAGCAGCATCGAGTCCGCGCGGGTGTCCGTCCGGACGTAGAGCTCGCCCTGCGGCACACCCCGGGAGGCCAACCACCACCGCCACGCGGCCACGAGCACCGCCCCGAGCAGAAGGACTGCCACGACGAGCCGCGTCCGGTGCAGGTGACGGCGGGCCAGGACGAGTCCGAGGGCCAACAGGACGTAGAACTGGGCCTCCACGGCCAGCGACCACAGGTGCACGAGCGCGAACGGCGGGATGTCGCCGAGCGTCCACTGCCAGTTGAAGGTGAACGTCGCAGCCAGACCGACCTGGGCCACCTGTCGCCGGAGGCCCTCACCGAACCAGAGCGCCACCGGTGTCTCGATCGCCAGGAAGACGAGCAGGGCCGGCCACAGACGGCGCAGCCGGCGACGAGCGAACCCGGGGCCGTCGAGTCCTCCCCCCGCCAGCGAGCGGAGCAGGACCGTGCCGATCAGGAAGGACGACAGCACCATGAACACGTCGACACCCAGGTAGCCCCCTCGGAGTGCGAAACGGGAGGACCCGTCGTCGAGGAACGCCACGTGCGTGGCCAGGACGGCGAGGATCGCAACACCACGGAGGCCGTCGAGCGGCGGTGTGGGACCGAGTTCGCGCCCGGTGCCGGCCGGCGCCTCGCTCAGCTCCATCCGGCCACCCAGGTCGCCGCCGCCAGCGCGACCGCTGCTGCGCCCGCCCACACGACGGTGCCGCGGGGCGCCGCCGCCCACGACGCCGTGCGCAGGGGCCGCTCGACCCAGTGGAAGACCGCCCAGGCGAGCACGACCGCCACGACCGACCGGACGATGATCACCGGCCAGCCGACGAACCAGGTGCCCGCGGGCCGGATGAAGAACACCAGCGGCCAGTGGATCAGGTACACGGGGTAGCTGATCCGACCCAGCCACACCGCCGGGCCGAACGCCAGCGCCCGGGCCGTCGGGCCGTTCGTGATCGCCCCCAGGATGAGTCCGATGCTGACCAGCGAGAACAGCGGCAGCCCGCCTCGGAGGACCCAGGAGCTCGTCTCCGAGACCGTCGCCCACGCCACCACGGAGGTGACGATCGCTGCGAGCCCGACCCAGGTCCACCCCCGCCACCTCGGCACCCCGCGGTGGTGGATCCAGACCGCGAGGAGGCAGCCGGCCACCAGCTCGGCGGCCCGTGAGTCGGTCCCGAAGAACTCCCGCTGCGGGGTCGAGTCGACCAGCAGGGTGCTGACCAGCGAACTCACACCGATCAGCACCAGCGCAGCGGTGAGCCAGGTCGCCAGGTGCCGTCGCAACGCCGACACGACGACGACCACCAGGAACAGCCCCAGGTAGAACTGCTCCTCCAGCGACAGCGACCAGAAGATCCCGAGCGGACCGAGCAGGCGTCCGGCCTCGCCCTGATCGGCCCAGATGATCGCCTGCCAGTTGGCCACGCTGAAGAGCGGACCGAGCAGGTCGCTCCCGGGCAGGTCGTAGAGCGTTGTCGGCCACACGAGCGGTGCGACGGCGACCACGACCACGACGAGGACCGACGCCGGCAGGAGACGTCGGAACCGTCGGCTCCAGAACCCGCGTCCGTCGATCCGACCGGTGCGCTCGTGCTCGGCCAGCAGCAGCGAGGTGATCAGGAACCCGGACAGCGTGAAGAACGTGGACGGAGCGAAGAACGAGCCCGGTGCGTACACCCGCTGCGGCGTCCAACCGGCCGTGATCGAGTAGTGGAACAACAGGACCGGGAACACCAGCAGTCCCCGGAGGCCGTCGAGCCCCGGCACGTACGGGATCCGGGTCGGACGGACGGTTGCCTCGAGCTGCACGACCCGGGCAGCGTACCCGCCGGTCCCGTCCGCATCGCGTGTCCCCCGCTACCGTCCGGGCGTGACCGGTGCGAGCGGATCCTGTCCGGCCGCGGTGGTCGCGGCCCCCGTCCGGGGGACGCGGTCCGGTCGGACCGCCGGACGGGCCGTCCTCTGGTGGGCCGCCGGCCTGGCGGGCGCGATCCTCCACGCCGGGCTGTGGGCCACGCCGAACCTGGAGACGTTCGCCTCGGCCGCGGCCTCGTTCCCCGGAGCGCCGCCGGCGGCGGGCGGCCCCGGCGACTACGTGCTCGCCACGCTGTCCACCCTGGGGCTGGGTCGGGTGCTCGGCTGGACCGAGCCCCAGGAGTTCGCCCGGCTCCACCTGCTCCTCGTCGCGATCGTGACCGCCGGACTCGTGGCCCTCGCCTGGCGCCGTGGCGGCCTGGCACTGGCTCGCGGGCTCGCCGTGGTCCTGGCCGCGTCGCCACTCCTCAGCGTGTCCCTGCAGTGGCTGGGCCAGCCCGACATCCTGACGGGCGGTTCCGCCATCGCGGCCGTCCTCGTGCGTCGCCGGCGGTGGATCGTCGCCCTCGGGGCGATCGCCGGATGGACCCACCCGGAGCAGGCGGTCCTGGCGTTCGCCGCCGTGGTCCTGGTCCGTTGGGCGTGGCCGGAGCACGACGATCGACGGGACGGACGCCGTGGGGTTGCGCTCGACGCCGCCGCCGCAGTCGGCTCGGTGCTCGTCGCCGCAGCACTCGGGCGACTGTGGCTGGCCGTCGCCGACGTCACGATCAGTCGATCACGTCTGGAGTTCCTCGAGCTGGGGCTCCCGGCCTTCGCCGAGCACCATGCGGCCGATCCGCCGGCCCTCCTCTGGAACCTGCTGGGCCCCCTGTGGCTGGTCCTCGGCGGGCTGGTCGCAGCGGTGGCGCTCACGCAGTGGCGACCCGGCGGCGGTCGACTCGCCCGGAGCGGTCTCGCCGTGGCCCTGGCGGCGCTCCTCCCGACCTTCCTCACCCTCGACGAGACACGCGTGTTCGCCGTCGTGAGCGCGCCGACCCTGGTGGTGCTCGCCTGGTTCGTCGCTCGACTCCCCGAGCGGATCGGCCCCTGGGCCGCGGCCGCGGTGCTCGTCGTGACGGCGGCGGTACCGGCGGGCTTCTCGACCGGGACCAGCACCTGGCGGCACCGGTTCGACAGCCGAGCCATGGCGGAGTTCCTGGTGGACGGCAGGCTGCCGGCCGATGCTCCCGCGTTGGGCCTCTGGCTGCTCGCTCCGCTGGAGGTCCGCATCCCGACGCTGCCGGACGGCGACTGAGGCCGGTCCGCCCTCCTTCGGGCGGCAGGTCGCGAGCCTGCCGCGAGGCCTCGGACCGCCGCAGCTAGCGTGCCCGTGCGCATGGCCGACACCGATCCCACCGCCCCGGAACGCCGGCTGCGCCCGCCGGGACCCGGCACGCTGGCGTTGCTCGCGGTGGCGTACGTGCCGCTCCTGTTGACCCGGCCCGGCCAGGTCGGCGCCGACACGAAGACCTACCTCTACCTCGACCCCTCGAGGCTGCTGAGCCGTGCCCCCTGGATGTGGGACACGAGCATCGGTCTGGGCACCGTGACCCACCAGAACATCGGCTACCTGTGGCCCATGGGGCCCTACTACTGGGTGGCCGAACAGCTCGGCCTGCCCGACTGGATCGCCCAGCGGCTCTGGCTCGGCACGATCATCGCCGCCGCGGGCCTGGGCGTCCGGTTCCTGTTGCGGGAGCTGCGCTGGGAGGGGGCCGGGGTCACGGTGGCCTCGTTCGCCTATGCGCTGAGCCCCTACCTGCTCCACTACGGCGCCCGGATCTCGGTGATCCTGCTGCCGTTCGCCGGCCTGCCCTGGCTCGTCGCACTGGCGTCACGGTCGGTGCGCTCGGGTGGATGGCGCTGGCCCGCAGCCTTCGCCCTGGTCACCCTCACCGTCGGCGGGGTGAACGCGACCTCGCTCCTGCTCGTGATGGCGGCCCCGCTGCTCTGGATGCTCCACGGGGTCACCGTCGCCCGGAGCGCGTCCTGGCGCGACACCCTCCTCGCCGGGATGCGGATCACCGTGCTGACGCTCGTGACGTCCCTGTGGTGGATCGTCGGACTCGCCCTCCAGGGGACGTACGGCATCCCCATCCTCCGCTACACCGAGACCTACGCCACGGTGGCGAACGCCGCCCTGTCGACCGAACTCCTGCGGGGACTGGGCTACTGGTTCTTCTACGGACGGGACGCGCTGGGGTCGTGGATCTCGGCGGCGGAGCGCCTGACCCAGTCCATCCCGGCCCTGACGCTCTCGTTCCTGCTCCCCGGCCTGTCTCTGGCGGCTGCGGTCGTCACCCGGTTCCGCAACCGCGGCTACTTCGCGCTCCTGGTCGCCGTGGGTGTCCTGGTGGGAGTCGGAGCGCACCCGTGGGACTCGCCCACCCCGGCGGGTTCGGTCTTCCAGAGCTGGACGGGCACCGATGCCGGCCTGGCGTTCCGATCGACGCCGCGGGCGGTTCCCCTGGTCGCACTCGGCCTCGCCGTCCTGCTCGGCGCCGGTGTCGCGGCGATCGGTCGGGCCCGTCCCGCCTGGCAGCGACCCGTCGCCGTGGCGGCGCTCGCGCTCATCTGCCTCAACCAGTGGGCGCTGTTCGGCGGCGAGTTCGTGGACCGGAACCTGCGTCGTCCCGAGGAACTCCCCGCCCACTGGACCGAGGCGGCCGCAGCGCTCGATGCCAACGGCACCGGGACACGGGTGCTGGAGGTTCCGGGCACCGACTTCGCGTCGTACCGGTGGGGTGAGACCGTCGACCCGGTCACGCCGGGACTGATCGACCGCCCGTACGTCGCCAGGGAACTGATCCCCTACGGGACGCCCCCGTCGGCCAACCTCCTGAACGCGCTCGACCTCCCCCTCCAACAGGGCACGGCGGATCTGCGTTCGCTGGCACCGATCGCCCGGCTCACCGGCGTCGGCACGATCGCCCACCGCGGCGACCTCCAGTTCGAGCGGTTCCGCACTCCCCGGCCGGACACCACTGCCGCGGCGCTGGGCGCCGCTCCCGGGCTGGTACCCGGCGAACGGTTCGGGACCGATGTCCGCAACGACGCCAACCCGGCGCTTCCGCTCGACGACGAGGTGGCGCTGGGCGCGCCGCCCGGCACCCCTCGGGCTCCTGCGATCAGCCTCTTCGACGTCACCGACCCGGAGCCGCCCGAGCGAACCGTGAGCGCCGCCGCGCCCACGCTGCTCGCCGGCGACGGGGCGGGCATCGTCGGTTGGGCCGCGGCGGGCGGGCTGGATCCGGGGAGTCCGATCCTCTACAGCGCCTCGTTCGCAGGCGACCGGGCCGCGCTGGTCGAACAGGCACGACGGCCGGGTGCCCAGCTCGTGGTGACCGACACGAACCGTCGGGCGGCCCGACGCTGGGGATCGGTCCGCGAGAACGAGGGTGTCACGGAGTTCGCCGGGGAGACGGCACTCGAGGACGACCCCACCGACAATCGCCTCGACCTGTTCCCGGGTGCCGGCGACGACGCCTACACGGTCAGCGAGCAGGTCGGAGGAGCGGTCGCACAGGCCTCCGGGTACGGCAATCCGGTCTCCTACACGCCATCGGACCGGGCCGCTCGGGCGATCGACGGTGACCCGGCGACGGCCTGGCGGGTGGCTGCGTTCGGTGAGCCACGCGGGGAGTACCTGCAGGTGACCGTCACGGACGGCCCCGTGACGGCGGACCACGTGGTGGTGCTGCAGTCGCAGCGGCCCGCCAACCGGTGGATCACCCGGATCGACCTCGACCTCGGCGACGGCGGGACCCTCAGCGTTCCCCTCGACGAGCGCTCCCGGACCCTGCCGGGCCAGCGCATCGAGTTCCCGGCCCGACCCGTCGACCGCATCCGCCTCACCATCACCGAGACCGACGTCGGCGTGCTCGACCGGTACGTCGGCGTCTCCGACGTCGGGATCGCCGAGCTGACGATCCCCGGGGTCGACCCGGTCACCGAGGTCGTCCGACCACCGACCGACCTGCTCGATGCGCTGCCGCCCGAGGACTCGCTCGCCCGCCCGCTCACGTACCAGTTCCAGCGGCGCGCCGCGAACCCCGCCGAGGTGGTCGTCGGCGACGAGGAGCTGCAGCTGCGGCGTTGGATCGAGGGTCCGGTGCCGCGGCGGACCACCGTCTCCGGCACGGTCCGCATGGACCCCGACCGCGACGCCCGATCGATCGACGCCCTGCTCGGCCTCCCGTCGTTGGCCGAAGGCGGGGCCGAGCTGACGGCGAGCTCCTCGCTCCCCGGTGACCCCTGGAGTCGTGCGACCTCGGCGGCGGACGGGGACACGGTCACCGCGTGGCAGACGCCGCTGGGCGACCCGCGCGGGCAGTGGGTGGAGCTGGCCACCGCCGCGTCCCTCCCCGTCGACGGCCTCGACCTGGTCATCCGGCGCGACGGTCGGCACTCGGTGCCCACCCGCGTGTCCGTCAGCCTCGACGACGGCGCTCCGGTGAGCGTTCCGGTCGACCCCGGGGGCGTCGGGGACCGCGAGGACGGCGGCCTGACCCGGATCCGGGTGCCGTTGCCGACCACCACGGCGAACCGGGTCCGCCTCACCATCGACGATGTGGACGAGGCGCGCTCCGCCGACTGGTTCTCGGGCGGACCGACGACGCTGCCCGTCGCCATCGCCGAGCTGGGCGTCGGGCCGACGGTCGACGCTCCCGCCGCAGCGGCACCGTGGCGATCCGGCTGTCGTGACGACCTCCTCGTCGTCGACGGGGCGCCGGTCGCCGTCGAGGCCAGCGGCACGGTCGGCGAACTCCTCGGTCGGGCGCCCGTGGCGTACCGGTCCTGCGGTGGGTCGTCCGACGGCGTCGCCCTCGATGCCGGGCGGAACCTGCTCGAGTCCCAACCCGGAGCCCTGACCGGGCTCGACGTCGAGACGGTCTCGCTGGCCTCGGCAGCAGGTGGCGCCCCGGGACGGGACACGCTCGCCGACGGCCCGGCGCCGACCCCCGAGGGGCCGACGACCACCGTGACCCGGCCCGGCAGGCTCACCTGGTCCTACGACGTCCGTGGCGCCGACGACCCCTACTGGATCGTGCTCGGACAGTCGCTCAGCCCCGGTTTCCGGGCCGTCACCTCGGACGGGACCGACCTGGGGCCGCCGACCCTCGTCGACGGCTACGCGAACGGGTGGGAGGTGGACCCGGCCGTCGTGGGACCCGATGCCACCATCCGGGTCACCTGGGCTCCGCAGCGCTTCGTCTGGTTCGGACTCGCCGCCTCGGCGGTGGGCGTGGCGGCCTGTTTCGTCCTGCTCGTGATCGGCCGAGGGCGGCGAACGGTTCGTGACCTCAGGCCGGCCACCCGTCCCGTGCTCGTCGGACCGTGGCGCCGGACCGGACGTCCGCTGACTCCGCCGGCGGCGGCGCTCGCCGGTGTCGCGGCCGGACTCGCTGCGTGGGTCCTCGCCGGACCGGCGGTCGGCGGCGCGGTCGCCC
>CAYMKW010000091.1:0-12690 GCA_964391365.1 uncultured Microthrixaceae bacterium
GTCCGTGACTTCGAGGTCGATGTGATCGACCGGGTGCTGGCAGGTGCACCAGGGACCAGTTACGTGAAGTGGGACGCGAACCGGCCGGTGACCGATCCAGGGTCGAGCGCACTGCCCGACTCCCAGCAGTCGAACAGCTGGGTCGACTGGGTGCACGCAACCTGGGAGGTCATGGAGCGCGTCGCGGCGGCGCACCCCGACGTGGAGCTCATGCTCTGTGCGTCGGGCGGCGGACGTACCGACCACGGCACCCTGCGCTGGTTCCACGAGTTCTGGACGTCCGACAACACCGATCCGGTGACGAGGGTCCGCATGCAGTGGGCGTGCGGCCACTGGTTCCCGGCGAGCGCCATGGCCGCCCACGTCACTGCGTGGGGAGGGCGGCCCCTCGCCTTCGCCTGCGCCGTGGCGCTGTCCGGCCGGTTCGGCTTCGACCTCGACCTGGCGGGGCTCAACGAGGCGGAACTCGACGTGTGCCGCCGGGCGGTCGCCTGCGCCCGACGCACGCAGGAGCTGGTCCAGCACGGGACGCTGCGCCGCATGATCAGCCCCGTCGCCGGCACCGACCGGAGCCGGGCTGCGCTCGCCCACCTGGATGCGAGCGGCGAGCGAGCGGCCGTGTTCTGCTACCAGCTCGAGGCCTCCGCTGCGCCACCGCCGGTGCTCGCGGTTCCCGGGCTGGCGCCGGAGGCCCGCTACCGGGTGCACGCCACCGACCTGACAGGTGAGCCCGTCGACATCGGCGTCCACAGCGGCGTCGACCTGGCCGGCGGTGCGATCGGTTGGGGGCTCACCGAGCCGACCACCGCGTGCATCGTCGAGATCGCGACGACCTGACGCGACGCCGCCCCTGGGGTCAGCTGCAACGCTGCGTGGTGGCGGCGCTGCAGGCCGTCGGTTCGGACCCGGCCCGCCGCCGAACGAGGTCTGAACCTCCGGTGAAACCTGAGGGATCCCGACGACGGCGGTCGCCGCCCGTCGTACCGTTCGGCGCCGGTGGGCCGATGCACGTGGCCCCGGAACGCGGAGGGAAGATGTCGACGACACGACGCGGGTTCCTGCTCGGAACGGCAGTTGCCGCTGGAGCGGCTGCGACCATCACGGCGTGCGCCCCACGGCCCCCTGCTCCGGGAACACCCGGCTTCAGTCACTCCGTCGCGTCCGGTGATCCGCAC
This sequence comes from uncultured Microthrixaceae bacterium, assembly GCA_964391365.1. Lineage (GTDB taxonomy): Bacteria > Actinomycetota > Acidimicrobiia > Acidimicrobiales > Microtrichaceae > SXMI01. Next base: position 1,176 of record CAYMKW010000091.1, read on the forward strand.
CCGGACTCGGTGGTCCTGTGGACGCGGCTCGACCCGGCGGGCCGCAGCGGCCCGACGACGGTGACGTGGCAGGTGCTCGGCAACGAGTCGGGCACCACGGTGCTCTCGCAGGGCACGTCGACGACCGGGCCGGGACGCGACTGGACGGTGAACGTCATCGCCGGCGGACTGCAACCCGGGAGGACCTACTGGTTCCGGTTCGTCGACGACGCCGGGAACGTCTCGCCGGTCGGCCGGACCCGCACCGCCCCCTCCGGAGCGGTCGACTCGCTCCGGTTCGCGGTGGCCTCGTGCTCCAACTACGCGTTCGGCAACTTCCACGCCTACGGCCACATGGCCGAACGGGACGACCTCGACGCCTGGATCCACCTGGGTGACTACATCTACGAGTACGCGAACCCCGGCTCGGGCGAGACCTACGGCGAGTACCGACTGCTCGACCCGGTGACCGAGATCCTCACGCTGGACGACTACCGGCGCCGCTACGCGCACTACCGGGCCGACCCGGACCTGCAGGAACTCCACCGTCGGATTCCCGTGATCCACGTCTGGGACGACCACGAGTTCGCCGACGACCCGTTCATCGGCGGGGCCGGCAACCACCAGCCGGAGGACGGCGACTGGAACCTCCGTGTCGCCGCAGCACTCCAGGCCTACTCGGAGTGGATGCCCACCCGACTCGACGGCAACAGGATCTTCCGGACGCTGCGCTTCGGCGACCTGGCCACGATCGTCGGAGTGGACCGCCAGCGCCGGTTCATCTGGCCGGAGGCCGACGACGGCGACCTGTACCTGGGACGCGAACAGTTCGACTGGCTCGACAACGAACTGGCGTCCATCTCGAGCGACTGGACGGTGCTCGCCCAACAGACGACGTTCGGTGCGACCGCCCCGAACCGGCGTTCGGGCGGCTGGGGTGAACGGGACCGCGGTCGGGTCCTGTCGTCGCTGCGCCCGACCGGAGCCGACCTGGTGGTCCTCACCGGCGACATCCACCGGTTCCACGCCATCGATGTGCTCGACGATCCCGACGCGTACGACCGGACCACCGGCGCCGGTGTCGGCGCGGTCGAGTTCGCCGCCGGATCCATCTCCTCCGGCGGATCCAACGGGTCGGGGAACGGGCCCCAGGTCCGCTGGACCTCAGGTGACCACCGTGGGTACGCGCTCATCGACCTGAACGCAGAGCGCACGCAGTGCGACTTCTTCGGGTTCCCCGACCCCGAGAAGCTGCTGATCCGCCGGCCACCCGAACGCTGGCTCGGAGGGTTCGTCTCCCGACGCGGCGCCCCCGGACTGGTACAGGCCAACCGGCCCTCGGGAAGCTGACGATTCGCCGGGGCGCCGCCGCAGCGTCACCTTCCGTCCATGTGCAGGCACCCCTGCACCCGTAGGTTGCGTCCGTGACAGGAGATGCTGTTGACCGCCGTTCGTTCCTGACCCTCGGAGCCGTGGGAGCGGCGTTGCTCGCCGTCGGGTGCAGCAGAGCCCCCGAGGCGACGACCCGGGACGACAGCCTCGGTCCGTTCGGTCTGCTGGGGGAACCGGACGAGCTCGGCATCCAGCTCCCCGCCGGGTTCACCGCCCGGGTCGTGGCGTCCAGCGGGCAGCGGGTCAGCGGCACCGGCTACACCTGGCACAGCGCTCCTGACGGCGGGGCGTGCTTCCCCAGGCCCGGGGGCGGATGGACCTACGCGTCGAACAGCGAGACGCTCGCCCCGCTCGGGGCCGGCGCCAGCGCGCTGTCGTTCGGAGCGGACGGTCGGTTGGAGAGCGCGTACCGGATCCTCGGGAACACCAACAACAACTGCGGCGGCGGACCGACCCCGTGGGGCACCTGGCTGTCCTGCGAGGAGAACCTGTTCGGCCAGGTCTACGAGTGCGACCCGTCGAAACCCGGCCAGGGGATCGTCCGCCCGACACTCGGTCGCTTCAACCACGAGGCCGTCGCGGTGGATCCGGTCCACGGCCACCTGTACCTGACCGAGGACGCCAAGGACGGGCGGCTCTACCGGTTCCGACCCACGTCCTACCCCGACCTGTCCGGAGGCGTGCTGGAAGCCGCCGCCGTGGACGGCGACCGGGTCACGTGGGTCGGTCCGATCGACCAGAACTTCCCCCAGAGCCTGGGTCGCCCCCCGGGAACCACTGTGTTCAAGGGCGGAGAGGGGTGCTGGTACGACGCCGGGGCCATCTACTTCACGACGAAGGGCGACAACCGGGTCTGGGCGCTGCAGACCGAGTCGCAACGGCTCCGGGTGCTCCACCGACCGGAGCGCGATCCGGCCGGGGTCCTGCGTGGGGTCGACAACGTCACGGTCAGTCCCCGGGGCGACGTGATCGTGGCCGAGGACGGCGGGAACCAGGAACTGGTGCTCGTGACCCCGGAGGGAGCCGTTGTGCCGCTCCTCCGCGTGACCGGCCAGCCCGACTCGGAACTGACCGGCCCGGCCTTCTCGCCCGACGGGACTCGCCTGTACTTCAGCTCGCAGCGCGGTCCCTCCGGGGAGCGGGCCGGGACGAACGGCATCACCTACGAGGTGCTCGGTCCGTTCGGCGGCTGATCCGGACTGGTCGGCTCAGCTGACCGACAGCGCCGTGACCATCCCGAACATGGCGTCGACCGCCTCGGCGTGGCTCAGGATGCGGCAGTGCCAGACCCAGGCGCCCGGCTTGTCCGCCGGGAATGACTTGCCGTTGAGCGACAGCCCCATGACGCCGGAGTCGTTGAGGGCCATGTCCTGGCGCAGTGCCGGGGTGACGTCGGCGGGGGTCGTGACCCCGGCGACGGTCCTGCCCTTGGGGATCAGCCAGTCCTCGGTGCCGCCACCACCGGCCGGCGAGAAGATCGTCGATCCCCACAGACCATTGGGGATGCCCTCGGTGGCCATGAGGTGTGGGTGGTACACGCCGACCGCAGGATCGGTCACGGTGTATTCGTCGACGGAGGTCTCGCCCGGTGCCAGGTCCGCGGTCGCGGGGCCACCCTCGACGGACAGGTTGTGCTTCTGCGTCCCGCCGTTGACGACCTACAGGGTCCCGCCCTCGGGCACGGCCGACAGGTCACCGCTGATCATGGACTCCGTCAGCGACACCACGACGGGAGCGTCGCCGGACCCTCCGCCCCCTCCGCCGTCCTTGGGGATGAACCCGATGGCCAGGATCATGGGTTCGACCGCCACACCAGCGGACAGGATGATCATCATCGTGGCATAGGGGTTCTTCCAGGTCATCGCCGGCCGGGGCGCAGGTGCGGAGTCGTTCACGATCCCCCGAAGGTCGATCTGGCTGCTGAGTCGGTTCAACGAACGGCGACCGACGGCAACGACGCGAACCCGCGGCGGTCGCTCACCAGAGGTGAGCCTGTGGAGACGCAGCGTCGTCGCGACTGTGCCGTCCGCATCGGACAGCCGTTTCGTGAATCGAGCACGGACCTGCACGAGCGGGGGCAGTCGCACGATGGGTGATCCGTGCGACCAGGCAGCGGACGACCGGGGACCGGTCCCGATGGTGACCACGATCGAGCGACCGGTACGATCGGCCGGGCAGCGATCGGGAGAGGAACCGTGAGCAACCGACCCAACTCCGGGCCGGCGCACCCGCGTCGGCCCCTGGCCGTGTTCGCCCTCGTCGTCATGGCGGGCCTGCTCGGCGCCTGCGCCCCCGCATCAACCGGAGGCGCTCGGGTAACCGGCACGCCCTTGCCCGAGATCCCCGCGACCCTGCCACTCAGCACGGAGGTGGCGATCGACGGGCTCGACCTGCCCACCAACGTCGAGTTCGCCCCCGACGGCCGGGTCTTCGTCGCCGAGAAGTCCGGCGTGGTGCGCACCTGGGACTCGATCACCGACCCCACATCGACCGTCACCGCGGACCTGCGGTCGACCGTCCGCAACGTGGGCGACCAGGGCCTGCTCGGACTGGCGGTCGACCCCGGTTGGCCGAGCAGACCGTTTCTCTACACCCTCGCCTCGTTCGACTCGACCGGGCAGTGGGGCGACGGGTGCCCCAGCCCGTGGCCGGGCTACGGGGTGGACGGATGCGTGAGCGGTGGGCGGATCGACCGTCTGACCATCGATCCGCAGGGCCGAATGGTGGGCACACCGACGACGCTCGTCGACGACCGGTGGTGCATGCAGTTCAGCAGCCACCACGTCGGCGACCTCGCCTTCCTGACCGACGGCACGCTCCTCGCCTCAGCCGGAGAGGGTGCAGCCTGGTGGGACGCCGACTACGGACAGAAGGGGGGAACCGGCGGAACACCCCCGAACGCGACGCCGGCCAACCCCTGCGGTGACCCGCCCGGCGCCGCCGGCCAGCGACCGGGTCCGACGACGGGCGAGGGTGGCGCATTCCGGTCCCAGGACCTGCTCACCCCCGGGGACCCGACCGGCTGGAACGGGGCGCTCGTCCGTCTGGACCCGGACACCGGTGCCGCCCCGCCCGACAACCCGCTCGTCGGCCGGGGCGCGGCCGACGACGACGAACTCGTCGCCCACGGGTTCCGCAACCCGTTCCGCCTGGCCGTCCGACCCGGCACGGACGAGGTGTTCGTCGCGGACGTGGGGTGGACGGCATTCGAGGAGATCGATCGGACGCACTCCACCGACGGGGTCGTCGACAACTTCGGATGGCCCTGCCGTGAGGGTCCGGCCGACCAACCCGCTTTCGGGAACCTCCGCTCCCCCGTCTGCGGCGCCCTGACGGCCGCCGCTGCGCCATCCCGCCCCGTCGATCCGTGGTTCTCGTACTTCCACGGCAACTCCGGCCGCTCGATCTCCGGACTCGCGTTCGTCCCCGATGGCCGGTACGCCGCGGACCTGGAGGGTTCACTGCTGTTCGCCGACTTCGTGCAGGGATCCGTCTGGTCGGCGCACGTGCTCGTAGACGGCGCACGCCACGACCACCCGCCCACGCCAGTGGCTGCCGACATCACCGCCGTCGATCTGGAGGCCGGGCCGGACGGCTACGTGTACGCCGTCGACATCGCCCGAGGGGCACTGGTCCGTCTGGTCGACCGACCGTCGGGCCCGGTCGCCCGGATCAGCGCCGACCGCATCGACGGCCCGCTGCCCCTCACCGTCCGCTTCGACGCGTCGGCGTCGAGCAGTCCGTCCGGCGAACCGCTCACCATCGACTGGGACCTCGACGGCGACGGCGCGTTCGACGACGCAATCGGCCCGCAGGCGATGCGGACCTACACGCAGGCGATCAACGTCGACGCCTCGGTGCGGGTGCGGACGTCGTCGGATCCGTCCGTGGCGAGCATGCGCCTGTTCCCGGGCAACACACCACCGGTGGCCGATCTGCAGGTCACCGGCCCCGAGCGCTGGTCCGTCGGCGACCAGATCGGCTTCACGGTGCTCGGATCCGATCGGGAGGACGGGACCATTCCCGTGGCCCGGCGAAGCTGGGCCGTCGACCTGCACCACTGCGCCGACGAAGCCGACTGCCACGTCCACCCGGACTTCTCGGGCACCGGATCTGCAGGGTTCAGCTTCACCACCCCGGAGCACGAGGCGCCGTCCTTCCTGGTGCTGCGTGGCTCGGTGCGCGACGCGCGGGGCCAGCAGGCGACCGTGGAGCGGCGGTTGGACCCCGCCACCGTCCGGCTCTACGTGGACAGCTTTCCCGTGACCGCCGCCAGCGTCACGGTGGGCGGCGTCACCCACCGCACCCCGAAGGGGGTCGAGCTCATCCGGGGGTCGACCGTGGTCGTGTCGACGCCCTACCGGCAACAGCCCGGACTGGTTCCCCTGACGTTCGAGTCGTGGTCCAACGGGAAGCCCCGCGCCCACGAGTTGACCGTCACCGACAACACCACGCTGGTTGCGTCCTTCAGCCTCCGTTAGAGGCTCAGTCGGTCAGGGACGGGCACTGCGCCTTGAGCGCTGCGCCGACCTGCTGGGTGGCGTCGTCGTACTCCGGGGTCTGGAGCGCCTGGTACTGCGTCTGGAACTCCTGTTGGTTCCGCGTCTCGCCCAGCTGGACCAGCAGGTCGATCACTGCGGTGTTCCGCTGGGTGTAGAGCTCCAGCGCCTCCGCCGGGGCACCAGCGGTCTGGGCCTGCTGCTCGATCACCTCGGCCTGCGCCTGCAACTGCGGGATGTCGGCCTCGAACTGGGCCAGGTTGAAGGCGTCGCCCTCGGCGGTGGCCTGGCCCTCGACGGTCGAGATCGTCGTCAACGCACTCTGGACGGCGGCGCAGTCGACCGACCCGGAGGACGCCTGATCGACGGTCGTCGAGGTCGCGGGTGCCGCGGTCGTGGTCGTGGTGGCCGAGGTCTCGTCGGACGAGCTGCACCCTGCTCCCACGCCGACGAGCGCAGCACCTGCGATGCAGGCGGCGAGGATGCGGCTGGACAGACGACGAGAACGCATGGTGACCTCCACAGATGGCTGGACCCCGCGAACGTAGGTGCTGATGGCGGGGGCGGAACCGAAGCATCGGCGGTCACATTCGGTACGCCGACGGGACCCTGTGTCGACCATCGCACGCATCCTCGATGTCGCCGTCGCACGCTTCGATCGTGACGGACCGGACGGGATCGTCGTGACCCGGATCGCAGCGGAGGCCGGCGTGTCGGTGGGAGCGATCTACCACCACTTCTCCGGGCGGTCCGGGCTCATCGCCGCCGCACGCGCCGAGCAGTTCCGCCGGACGACCGACCGGGACGTGGCCGAGATCCTGCAGGCGGTCCGGTCCGCCGAGTCGTTCCCGGACTTCGAGCAGTTGAACCGACTGCTGGTTCGGCGCAACCGGTCTCCGGAGCGGACGGCCGCTCGCCAGCAGCGGGTCGCCGCACTCGCGGCTGCGGCTGACGACGTCGAGACCGCCCTCGAACTGCGGGAGGCCCAGCGTTCGCTGACCGATGGCCTGGTGACGGCCATCCACGAGGCCCGACGGAAGGGCTGGTTCGATCCCGACGTCGACGCCCGCGCCTGGGCGGTGCTCATCCAGGGGCTCTTCCTGGGTGCCGTGCTGGCCGACCTGGACGAACGCCTGGACGATGACCGGTGGATCGATCTCGTCCACAGGGTGCAGGCGCTCGCGATCCGGCCGGCGACCGGGGATGCGTCCGGAGCCTGACGACTTCCGCCGGGGCCGACCGGCCCGGCGCAGGTCCTACGATCCCCACGTGCTCGAACTCGCCGCCGACACAGCCGTCGACACGGTCTACGAGGCTCCGGTCTGGATCTCGATCGCCGCGACCGCAGTCGGCGCGATCGAGGGCTCGCTCCTGGCTCTCGACGAACCCGATGCCGACGTCGTCGGCATGGCCGTGCTGGCGGCGTGCCTCGGTTTCGGCGGGGGCATCGTGCGAGACCTCCTGTGCGGGACGCTCCCGCCGGCCGCCCTCCGGGACCCGGCGTACCTGGTGACGGTCATCCTCTGCACCGTCGGCGTCTGGTTCGCCCACCACCTGATCCGTCGCCTCGGGTCACTGCTCTACGTGCTCGACGCGCTGGTGCTCGGCCTGTTCGGTGTCGTGGGAGCGCAACAGGCGCTGCTCGTGGGTCTGCCGACGGTCAGCGCCATCCTGCTGGGTGCCATCGTGTCCGTCTCCGGTGGCATCCTGGCCGACCTGCTGTCCCAGCGACGGCCGGCGATCATGCAGGCCGGCCCGCCGTACGCGACGGCGTCACTGATCGGTGTCATCTGGTACGTCCTGGCCGTCCGGGAACTCGGTGTGGACGCGAACATCGCCGCCGCGGTGGCCGTGGCCGTCGTCCTCGTGCTCCGAGTGCTCGCCGACCGACTGGGGGTCACGACCCCGCGCGCCGACGCAGTGGACGGAGCGACCCTGCAACGACTCCGGGCCGTGGTCACCGACCGAGTGGCGATCCGGCGGCCGCACGACCGCCCGAGCAGCGACTGAGTCCGTGTCGATCGTCGTCACGCACCTGCCCGAGTTCGGCATCACCGTGGTGTCCTCGTGGGTGTTCAACTGCTACGTGATCCACGACGGCGGTGCGGGCCGTCCGATGCTGGTCGACCCGGGAGTGCCGTCGGTGACGCGGCGGGCCCTGGAACTGATCGGGCAGCGGAGCGGTGCCGAGGTGGCGGTCGTGGCGACCCACGGCCACGCCGACCACGTCGGAGGGCTCGGGGTGATCGACACGACGGACTCGACGCTGGCACTGCCGGATCGGATCCGGTCGTTTCTCGACGGCGAGACGCCCAGGAGCCCGGCGCTCGGTGAGATCGCCAGGATCCGCCCTGTCCTCCGCGACCAGCCGTTCTCGTTGCGGCCCGTCCTGGAGGTGGCACGCACGCGCCGACACACCGGGGTGGACGGCCGAGGCGTCCGACTCCCCCGACCGGCCGACCAGTGGCTGGCCGACTCCGACGTCATCGACAACGCCCCCGACTGGCAGGTGATCCACACCCCGGGCCACACCGACGACTCGACCTCGCTCTGGAACCGCACGACCGGGGTGCTGCTGTCGGGCGACGCCGTCCTGTCCGTGCAGGGGCGGGCCTGGTTCACCCCGGAACTGGTCGATCGCGACCTGGCCGCCGCCACCGAGGAACGGCTGCGTCCGCTACCGGTGCAGGCACTGTTGCCGGGCCACGGCCGACCCGTCGTGGGGAGGTCCGTCATGCGGCACGCGCTCGGTCCGGACGACGCGGTCAGGCGCTGAGGACCCGAGCGACGACGTTTCACCACCGGGGGTCGGACCCCTCGACTCGACCGTCCCCGAACTGCGGGCCGACGAGCGGACCGGGCTCCGCGATGCGTGCCCTAGCCTCGGTCCATGTCCGAGAGCACCGAGGCCACCCGCCGTTCCATCGCCGAGTCCACCGCCGACTTCCCGTTCGACGACCGCCAGGACTTCGACGACGCCACCCGCGGGTTCGTCGGTCGGGCCGCCGACCGGCAGGTCCGGGCCGCCGACGGTCGGGTCGTCTGGGACCTGGACGCGTACACCTTCCTGGAGGGCGAGGCGCCGGACACGGCCAACCCGAGTCTGTGGCGTCAGGGGCAGCTGCTCATCGAGGACGGCCTGTTCGAGGTCGTCCCGGGCATCTACCAGCTGCGCGGCTTCGACCTGTCGGTCATGACCGTCGTCGAGGGTGACACCGGTGTGATCGTGATCGATCCGCTCATCTCGAGGGAGACGGCGGCGGCTGCGTTCGCCCTCTACACCGAACACCGGGGCGAGCGACCGGTCCGGGCGATGATCTACACCCACTCCCACATCGACCACTTCGGCGGCGTGAAGGGGATCATCTCCGACGACGACGTCCGCTCGGGCAGCACCCAGGTGCTGGCGCCCGTCGGTTTCATGGAGGCCGCCGTCTCCGAGAACGTGTTCGCCGGCACCGCGATGGCCCGCCGAGCCGGGTACATGTACGGCGCTGCGCTCCCCAAGGGACCGGACGGCCAGATCGGCTCGGGCCTCGGTCAGACGACCTCGACGGGTGAGCCGACGTTGATCGCACCGACGGTCGACATCGCCCACACCGGCGAGGAGGTCGTCATCGACGGCGTCCGGATGGTCTTCCAGGTGACTCCGGGGACCGAGGCCCCTGCGGAGATGAACTTCCTGTTCCCCGACCATCGGGCGCTGTGCATGGCCGAGAACACCTCGCACACCATGCACAACATCCTCACGATCCGCGGCGCCCAGGTCCGCGACGCCCACGCCTGGGCCCACTACCTGACCGAGACGATCGACCTGTTCGGCGATCGGACCGACGTGGTGTTCGCCTCGCACCACTGGCCGACCTGGGGACACGAGGCCGCCATGGAGTTCATCGGCGTGCAACGCGACATGTACCTCTACCTGCACGACCAGACCCTGCGGCTCATGAACCAGGGCCACACGGGGTCGGAGATCGCCGAGATGATCGAGACCCCACCGGTGCTCACCGAGGCCTGGCACACCCACGGCTACTACGGGTCGGTCAGTCACAACGTGAAGGCGATCTACCAGCGCTACATGGGCTGGTACGACGCCAACCCGGCGAACCTGTGGGCCCACCCGCCGGTCGAGGCGGCCCGGCGCTACGTTGCGGCCTTCGGCGGCGCCGACGCCGCGGTCTCGATCGCTCGGCAGGCCTACGAGGACGGCGACTACCGCTGGGCCGTCGAGGTCGGCAAGCACATCGTGTTCGCCGACGAGACGAACGAGGCCGGCCGGGCCCTGCTCGCCGACGCCATGGAGCAGATCGGATTCGGCGCCGAGAACGGTACGTGGCGCAACGCCTTCCTGGCCGGTGCGCACGAGCTCCGCAACGGGGTGTTCGGCACACCGTCGAACGTGTCCCCGCGTGACTTCGCCCTGGCCCTGACGCCGTCACAGATCTTCGACGCCATCGCCGTGCGGATCAACGGCCCGGCGGCATGGAACGAACACCTCCGGATCGGCTGGCGCTTCACCGAGCCGGCGGAGTCCCACGTCATGGAGCTGCGCCACGGGGTCCTGGTTCACCGCCCGGTCGACGACCTGACTGCTGCCGACGATCTGCAGGTCACGCTCACCCTCGATCGAGCGACGCTGCTGGGAATCGTCACCCAGCAACTCGATCTGGCCGCGGCGCTCGGCGACGGTCGGCTCGTGATCGACGGTGACGCGGCCGTGGTGTTGACGCTCGTCGGCCTGGCCGATGCCGTCGATCCGAGCTTCCCGATCGTCACGCCGTAGCGGGCGGACCCTCGGGGGACGCGAGCCGGTTGACCGGGATCCCGGTTCGCTCGGCTCGGTCGGTTCGACGATCCGACGACCTCAGTCGGCCAGGGCACCCGGGTCGGGAGGGACGTCGACGGCGTAACCGATCAACACGTCCAGGTCGACCACGTCGAGCGTCCGCTCGTTGGTCGAGGCCAGCACCACTGGCGCGGCTGCTCCGTCCCGGTGGGCCCGGAGCCAGTTGCGGGCGGTGACGCACCACCGGTCCCCGGGTCGCAGCCCGGGGAACCCGAAGGCCGGGTTCGGTGTCACGAGGTCGTTGCCGATCGACACCTGGTGCTCGAGGAACTCGGCGGTCACCACGGCACAGATGGTGTGGTAGCCGACGTTGTCGGGCGACCAGTTGCAGCAACCGTCCCGGAAGAACCCGGTGACCGGATCCGTCCCGCACTCCTCGAGTTCGCCACCGAGGACGTTGCGCTGACTCACGACGACACCTCCACGGAGTCTCCCACCCGGACGGTGCCGGGGCTGACGACGGAGCAGTAGACGCCCAGGTGGTTCGGGTACGCCTCGTTGAGTTCCGACATCGCCTCGAACAACTCCACCTGACGCTCGAGTCCGGGCTGCGCCCGGAGCGGCATCGCACACCGAACCGTCGGCGAGTCCACGGCGAGCTCCACCTCGCCGACGCGCAGCCGTCGACCGACCCAGTCCTGCTCGCCGAACAGTTCCACCTGGTCGGTGTCGACGACCAGGTTCGGTCGGAACCTGCGCACATCCCAGTCCAGGTCCGGCCGAGCGTCGGCACAGGCCCGGAGGGTGCCGGAGGTGAGCAGGTGCACAGGGGCCAGGTCCAGGAACGTCCCCGGCGGCG
>CAYMKW010000092.1:0-12643 GCA_964391365.1 uncultured Microthrixaceae bacterium
CCCCCGGATGATCGGACGGGTACGGTCTCGCCGTGCACAGCGCTCCGAACCCGAAGCAGGCCGGCGGCCGATCCATCGTGGCGGTCGGGCTCGTCTGCGTCGCACTGCTGCTCGCAGCCGGATGCAGTTCGGGTGACGGCGACTCGTCCGGCCCGACGTCCACGGTCGATGTCCCGTCCACGTCGGTGTCCGAGCCGTCGCCGACGATGATCGGTGGTGTGGAACTCTCACCGGAGGCCGTCGAGCGCACCGAGCGGAGCATGCGGGGCCAGCGGTACTGCGAGGTGCTGCTCGTCGACGTCGTGGACGGTTCCGGAGTGGCCGAGGTCTTCAACACGTGGCCACTCAACGAGTGCCCGGAGGAGGCGTTCCGGTCGCTCGACGCCGCGGCGATCACCGCTGCCAACGGCGTGTCGCTCGCCGTGCTGAACGGGCCGCGCTACTGGCTCATGAACGCCGTCGAGAAGGCGGACAGGTCGGAGATGGTCGTCGAACGCTTCGGCGAGCTCGACATGATCCGGCAGGCCAGCGTCGACATCGGGCCGGTCGCCTCGGCGGGAGCGCCGTACCAGGCTCGTCCGGTCGACCGGCGAGCGGCGTTCGTGTTCGACGCCGGAGCCCGGATCCACGAACTCGCCTCGCCGGACGGGCAGCGGTTCGTGATGCAGACGTGGTCGCAGCAGGTCGACCCGGCGCTCACCGAGGGCGACCTCGTCGACCTGGGCGCCCGCCTGAAACTCCCTGCGGGCTGGACCTACTCGTCGAGGGTGCTGGACTCCGAACTCGTGCTCGACACGTCGGCGAACGCCGGGCAGGTGCTCCAGGACGACCTCCGGAACAGCTACACGCTCGTCACGGACTGACGTGGCGGATCGGGCGGCGGCCGAACCGCCGGCTCACCGTGTCGAACCCGAGGCGGCGCCCCACCGGTCGACCGTCTGCGACCTGCGTTGCGCCAGACTCTGCCGGTGACGGACCGCTCGGCCGGGGAGATCGTGGCCTGGTTCGACGGCCTCGCTGCAACAGGCGCAGAGCGGCTCAGCAGACTCCCTCGAGCGGACGCTGTCATGTACCGGCTGTCGTGGCTGGGAGATGACGGCCGCGTCTGGTTCGTTGCGGCGGCGTTCGAGGCGGTCCGGCGTGGCCGGCCGCTCCCGAGGTTCCTCCACTCGGTCGCCTGGCTCGGGGTCGAGTCGGCTGTCGTGAACCTCGTGGTCAAGAAGGTGGTCCGTCGCCCGAGGCCGCCCGACCAGCGCGAGCACGCCCGTGACCTGCGGATCCCGACGGACACCAGCTTCCCGAGTGGCCACGCGGCGTCGGCCGCGACGATGGCGGTGTTGTTGTCGCAGGACAGCCCGATGGCGCCGGTGTACTTGGCGCTCGCTGCGGGGATCGGTGCGAGCCGCGTCCACGTCGGCGTCCACCACGGAAGCGACGTCGTGGTCGGGTGGGCGGTCGGGACGGTGTTCGGAGCGATCGGTCGCCGGTCGGGCCGACACCTGATGGCACCCTCCCGTGGTTGGCGGCGCGAGCGGCCCGGTCCGGAGTGACTCCGGGGCACCCCAGATCCTGTGCGTCAGCCGGGGAGGTTCATCCCGGTGGGCACGTCCGCTCCTCAGCTCAGGGCGAAGGGGGCGGCGGGGTGCTCTGGATCGTCTCGACGACCGCGGCGTAGGCCGCCTTGGGCTGCAGGTTCGTGTCCAGCAGCAGCGGCTTGGACGGCAGTGAGAAGAACGCCGACAGGAAGGGGTTGTTCGCTCGCTGCCCGTCGGAGTCCAGTGTGGTGAACCCATCGCCCACGCCCCAGACGGTGATCTCGGAACAGCCGGCGACCAGGCACTCGGTCGCCACCTGGCGGTAGATGGCCACCTGGGCCTGCTCGGTGCGCGCCGGACCGAGTGGGACGTCGAGCTCGGTGATCGCCACGTCGACACCGAGGTTCCGGAGCCGGGTCACGAGTCCGCTGATCGACCCGGGGTTGGGTGCTGCGGGGGAGAGGGTCATGTGCGTCTGGAGGCCGACCCCGTGGATCGGAACCCCGCGTTGCCGCAGCGACGCAACGAGTTGGACCAGCGCGTCGGCCTTGCCGGGGAACAACTCGGTGAAGACCTCGTTCAACCAGAGCGACGCATCCGGATCGGCGGCGTGGGCGGCGGTGAACAGCTCGGCGATGTAGTCCGGGCCAAGACGGTCGAACGCCGATGGCGCCAGCAGCCCGAGCGGGTACTCGAACGCCTCGTTGACGACGTCCCACCGGTCGACCCGGCCGCGGTAGCGGCCCACGACCTCGTCGACGCTCTCGAACACGGCGGTGCGGAACGCCACCGGGTCGGTCAGGTCACGCATCCACTGGGGGAGACCGTTCTGGCTCCCCGACTCGTTGACCCATGCGAGCGTGTGGCCCCGGACGTCCAGTCCGTTGGCGTCGGCGAAGTCGACGATCTCATCGGCGGGCGCCCAGTTCCACGTGGTGGGTGACGGGCGGACGACCGACAGCTTGAGTGCGTTCTCGGTGGTGACCGACGTGAAGTGACGGCGGACTGCGTCGGCGTAGGCGGGATTGCTCGTGAGTTCCCCGTTGCGCACGGCAGTCCCGACCCGGACGCCTCGCGCTCGCGCCGCCTCGGCGAGCGGGCAGACGGGTTCGTTGCACGCAGGTGGCTGGGGCGGCGGGGGAGGTGGAGGCGGGGGTGCACAGGCGGTGATCCCGAACCCCGCCAGTGTGGCGAGGGTCAGTACGCCGACGATCGACCTGCGCCGCAGCGACCGCAACCTGCCATCCGATCGTGACCCATTCGTGATCATGTTCTCGCCCCCTGCGTGGTGGGTGCCCGCCACCACTCGCCAACGCGCATGGTAGATACCCGGACCTTCGGTGTCACCCCGGAACCACCCGGTGGTGGACGCACGGTGCTGGGAGCCCGGCTGGGGTGCTCGACGGTGGTTGCCTGAACTCCAGCCCCGGTTGCGTTCGTACCCGGCCCCGTCGTGCAGCTCGCAACGGCCGAACGCCGCTCAGGCGTCGAGCTGGGCCTCGATCGAGATGATCTCGTCGAGCGAGCCCATCGTCCTCGGCCCGGTGAAGTGGTGCCGGGCGGACAGGGTCCACCATCCGCCGATCAGCGCGGCCGCGAGCAGCAGGATCGGCCCCGTGAAGTTGAACGTCTCCCACGTGTCCCACGGGTGGAACACGGGCAGGCAGAACAGCACCGTGATGAACGCCACCCAGGTGACCGCCGCCCAGCCCACGGGCCGGGACCAGCGCCCCAGGTTCCACGGTCCGGGCGTGAACTCCGGGTTCCGCAATCGGAGGAACACGGGGATCACGTAGCTGAGGTACAGCCCGACCACGGCGATGCCCGTGAGCGCGAAGAACGCCACCGGGTAGGCCAGGTCGGTCTGGATGAGTGACAGCAGGCCGATCAGGCCGGCGAGGCCGACTCCCAGCCACACCGAGTTGGTCGGCGTCCGGGTGTGCGGGTTGATCCGTGCCCAGATGCTCGAGCCCGGCAGGCCGCCGTCGCGGCTGAACGCGAAGATCATGCGCGAGTTCGCCGTGACCGAGGCCATGCCGCAGAAGAACTGGCCGACGGTCGAGATGACGACCAGCAGCTTCCCGAGCGTGCCGGTGATCGCGAGCAGGAACACCTCGGGTCCGGCAAGGATCCCCTTCGCGGCGATCTCGCCGTACGCGTTCGCCGGGATGGCCTGGACCATGGCCACGTTCAGGACGAGCGCGGCGATCGCCGAGATGTAGATGGACCGGACGATCGCCTTCGGCGCCGCGACGGCAGCGCCCGTCGTCTCCTCCGACGCGTGCGCCGACGCGTCGAACCCCGTGATCGTGTACTGCGCGAGCAGCAGGCCGACCAGCACGACGTACAGGCCCGCGCCCGGGAACGACCAGCCGGTTCCGTTCCGGAACTCGAGCACGCTGGACATTCCGAGGTTGCCGGGTTCGGCGAACGCGAACAGCACCACGACGATCACCGCGACACCGGCGACGTGCCACCAGACACTGATGTCACCCAGCACCTTGACCAGGTTCACCCCGAACGTGTTCAGCAGACCGTGGACGACGAGGACGAGGAGGTACGTGGTGAACACCGACCAGCGGTTGATCTCAATCGTCGGGTCACCGGCGTCGCCGAAGATGTTGATGCTGAGCAGGATGAAGTTGGCGAGCGCGAAGTCGACCGATGCGATCACACCGACCTGTCCGATCAGGTTCAACCACCCGGTCCACCACGCCCACCGGGGCCGGTTCCTGCGGGCGAGCGTCGCCGCCCAGAAGTACAGGCCGCCGGCAGTCGGGTAGGCGGAGCACACCTCGGCCATGGCCGCGCCCACGGTGAGCGACGTGATGCCGACGACGACCCAACCGAGGGTGATGACGAGCGGACCGCCGGCGATCATGCCGAGCCAGAAGGTGGTGATCGCGCCGGCGAGCACCGAGATGATCGAGAAGCTGATCGCGAAGTTCGAGAACGTGCCGAGCCCACGTCGTAGTTCCTGCGCGTAGCCGAGCTCGTGCAGACGTTCGGTGTCGGCGTCGACGGTCGGCTGATCGTCTGCGTGTGTGGACATCAGGTGGTGCTCCCCGTCAGGCGGTCCGGTCGCCGTGATGGCCCGGTCCGAACTGCGGGGCAGCGTAGGTCAGGTCGACCAGCCGGGCGGAGTGATTCGCGGACGACGGCATTCGCCAACACGAGGACGCCGCGCGGCCGGGTCGTCAGCGCGCGGCGTTCTTGACGAAGTCGTCGAGGTGCTCGTGTTCGAGCCGTTCGCTGCCGCTGTGGAATGAACCGCGGACATGGCGCCGGAGCGAGGTGTCGTCGGTGCCGCGAGCGGCCGAGTGCCAGAGGTAGCCGTCGTGGAAGAGGGTGTCGCCCCGCTCGCAGTAGACCGCGATCTCGCCGGGCACCTTGTCGAACCCGAGGGGCATGGCGACCGGCGGTGGCTCGGCCGTGTGGCCGCCCGACTCGGCGGCACCGTCGGGGACGACGGCGTCGTTCGCGTTCACGAACGGCGCCGGCGTGCTCCACCGGTGACTACCGGGGACGACGCGCAGGAACCCGTTCGCTGGGCTCGTGCCGTCGACGTGGAGCGTAAAGGCGACGGCTGGCCACACGTCGAGGTGTGGTCCGCTCTGCCAGTCGGTGTGCCATCCGATGCGTGTGTAGCCGGAGTCGGGTCCCGGTCGCGCGTCCTGGTAGACGACACCGAAGCGTTGCTGGTCGAGCAGCCAGTGGTCCGCAGGCAGCCAGCGATCCATCAGGTCGAGCACGACCGGGTGGTGGACCGCGGCCGTGACGGCGGGGGACAGGTCGGTGACGTAGGTGACGTAGTTCGGGAGCTGCGGCGTGGCCGTCTGGTCGTCGATCAGGATCGCCGTGCCGTGGCGCTCGGAGAGTTCACCGGCGGCCAGCTGCTCCTAGGCTGCCACGCACTCGGCCTCGATCGTGGCGAGCGCCAGGATCACCACGGCAGCGGTTGATCTCCGAGCTCGCATGAATGGCGAGGGTACTGCGATCTGACGGATTGTCAGATCCGGCACCAGCGGCAGCCTGTGGTTCGACGACGACCGTGTTCCGACGGTCACCATCCGGCGTCGCTGAACTTCTGGAGGGACTCGATCGCTGCCGACATCACCTCGGTGTCGGAGCGGGCGGCCCATGTCCGTGCCATGGAGCCGCCCACCAGGCCGAGCAGCACCGGCTGTCCGGTCGGGCCGGCGAGGTCGAACCACTCGACGTACGGGTCATCGGGCGGCGCAGTTCGGGTCCACTGCTCGCCGTGGTCCCCCCACCAACGCTCGTCCCACCGGAGCCAGACCTTGTCGAGCACTCCCATCGACAGTCGGTCGATCGCATCGCGGTGGCCGGCGGGGAGTGGAGGCTCGAAACGGACCACACCGGCCTTGAGGACGCCGAGCGGCACCGTCACGACGACCCGGTCGCCGTCGACGGTGCGGCCGTCCGTCGCCGTGACCGTGGCCCCGTCGGGCCCGTGGGAGATCGCGGCCGCCGACCAACCGAGGTTGGTCGGAATACCGTCCAGCAGGTCCTGCACGAGCTTCGAGTACCCGCCGACCACGAGCAGATCGTCACCTTCGGTGCCCTCGTCCAGTCCTTCCCGGGCGGAGAGCTCATCGGGGTCGGCGCCGTACTCGGTGACGATCTCGGTCCGGAGGAACCGCTCGAGCTCGTCGGGGTCAGCCGCGGCTCCTGATCGAAGCAGCGCAGCGGCGAGCGAGTGGTCAGCGTCCTGATCCTCCGCCCAGGCGAGGGCTGTGGCGAGTGCTCGTTCCGGTCCGGCGGACGCCGTCTCCGGCGGAACCGCCCTGCCGTCGGGCCCGAGGACGGACTCCGAGTAGTCGAACGGCACGGTCCGAACGTCGAGGTCGGCCAGGTCCTGGGCAAGGGAACTGGCACGGGTGTCGTGCACCCAGCTGGCCCCCCGCTCGACGGGGAGCTCCCAGCCGGCGGGACGCACCGTGTCGAGGCGCCCTCCGACGCGGTCGCGTCCCTCGACGACGATCACCTCGTGACCCGCGTCGGCGAGCCGCCGTGCGACGGTCCCACCGGCCATGCCGGCGCCGATGACGACGATCCGCTCCGTGCCGTCGGTGTCGTCGATGTCGTCGAGGATCCGGTCGGCCGCGGCGTTGCCCGACTCGGCTGCGCCGTGGACCGTGGCGGGGTTCGTGGCGGCCACGTGCTCGCCCGCGAGGTGCAGCGCGCCGCCGCTCAGCGGCAGGGCGAGCGTGGCCCGAAGTTGTGGTGTGGCGCCGACTCCCAGGAACGAGTAGCTGCCGAGCGTCCACGGGTCGGTCGACCACGACGTGCGCACCATCCCGGTGGGAGGCGGAACGACAGCGCTCGGCCCGACCGCCGTCGTCGTGGTGGAGGTACGACGAGGCCGGGTCGAGGTCTCGTCGTCGGAGCACGCCGCCAGGGTGAGGCCCGCTGCCGCCCCGAACCCGACCTGGAGCGCGCGGCGCCGGGTGACGTCGCCATCACGGTCGTCGCGCCGAGCCATCGACGCGGACGCTACCGGCTGTTCGCCCGGGGTTGGCTCAGCGGCCGAGCACGGCCTCGGCGCAGCGCCGGCCCGAGAACAGCGCACCCTGGATGGACGCCGTGTCGCGGTGGTCGCCCGCAACGAAGAGTCCGTCGGCCACGCGCACCGACCGCTTCATGGCGAACGGCACCTCCTGCGCGGGTTGGGCGTGTGGGATGTGGTCGGTGCGGAGAAGCTCCCACCCGTCGACCTGCGCACCCCACCAGCCGCGCAGCTGCGCGGTGACGGCCGCGCCGAGCGAGTCGTCGTGGGTGCCGGGGCACGCTGCGGCGATGAGCGCCCGGCCGTCGGAGGAGTAGCTCGGTGCTGCCCCCGTCATCATCGCCACGTTGAGGGCGGGACCTGTGCGCTCGCCGTCGAGCAGCAGCGCCGCCCCCGTGACCGGCGGGGTCGGCGCAGCGAACCAGCAGCACGACACGGAGTGGCCGGGGACGTCCGGCCGGCCGAGGAGTCGCGCTGCTGCCGGGCCCTCGGTCGCGACGACGACCGCGTCGGCGTCGATCCGTTGGTTGTCGGCGGTCGTGACCCCGTGCCCGTCGACCTGGGCGACCGGGGTGCCGAGGCGAACGGTCCCGGGCGGGAGCCTGTCGGCCAGCTGCGCGGGGATGGCACCCATGCCCGCCGCGGGAACTCCGGCGTCGCCCTTGGCCAGGCACCGGTAGATCAGGTCGAACATCCGGCTGGTGGTCTGTAGGTCGGGGTCGAGCTGGATGCCGCCGAAGAGGGGCCGGAAGAGCCGGTCGACCGCAGCGTCCGAGAACCCCATGCCCTTCAGGTGTTCGAGGGTGGTGGTCTCAGGATCGGTCGTGAGCTGTCGGCCGGTGCCCCGCAGCACCCGCTGGCGCAGCCGGGCGACGCGGAGCTTGTCGGCCACTCCGATGACCGGGGTGAGCGCAGTGCCGAACACGCTGGCGGGGCGACGGAACGGGTCGCTGACGGTGTGGAACCTCCCGCCCCAGCGGATCATCGCCCCGGGCTCGAACGGCCGCATCTCGAGCGCGCCCAGGTCGAGCTGGCGGTGGGCCTCCGGGTAGGCGGTGAGCAGGATCTGGAACCCTCGGTCGAGCAGGAACCCGTCGACGACGTCGGTGCGGACCCGGCCGCCGACACCGTCGGACGCCTCGAGGACGACCACGGTCCTGCCTGCAGCAGCGAGCGTGGTCGCCGCAGCCAGGCCGGCGAGCCCTGCGCCCACGACCACGACATCCGCGCGGTCTGGTTGGTCGGCCGAGTTGGTCATGGATTCGTTCTACCGCGTGGCTGCCAGGCCCGACGACGGCATGGATCGGCCCGGCACGTTGTTGGCACCGGTATGGCTGAACGTGAAGTGCAGGGCGCGGTGGTGGCAGTGGTGGGAGCGTCCGGCGGACTCGGTTCGGCCGTGTGCGCCGAGCTGACCGCCCGCGGTGCCACGGTCGTGGCGTGCGGCCCGCACGCGGAACGGATTGTCGCTGCCGGTGTGACATCGGCCGGAGTCGTGGAGCTGGACCTCCGCGACCCGTCGGCCGGCGACGTGCTCGCGGCTGCGGTGGCCGACCTCGGCGGGCGGCTCGACGGTCTGGTGAACGCGGCGGGCGTGGTGGCGTTCGGGGACCTGGTCGACACCGACGACGCCGTCATCGAGGAACTGTTCCTGACCGACGTGATCGGCCCGTTGTGGCTGCTCAAGCGGGTCGTGCCGCTGCTCGCTGAGTCCAAGGGGTTCGTGGCCCAGCTGAGTGCGGTGGTGGCCGAACAGCCGATGGCGGGCATGGCGGCCTACAGCTCCGCCAAGGCGGCGCTCACCGCGGCCGACGCGGCCCTGGCCCGTGAGCTGCGCCGCAAGGGCATCACGGTCTGCGACGTGCGGCCCCCGCACACCGAGACCGGTCTGGCCGGCCGGCCCATCGCCGGGGAAGCGCCCCGGCTCAAGGAGGGTCTCAGCCCGTCGAGCGTTGCTGCGCTGGTGGTCGACGCCATCGCCGCCGGTGCGACCGACGTTCCTGCGGCGGCGTTCACCTCCTGACCGACGACGCGGGCATGGCCGTTGGTGCATGGGCCGATGAAGTGCAGCGACACCCGCGTCCCGTCGCCGCATTCTGCGCGCCGCACCGTTGGGTCTGCTGCAGACCCATCTGAGTGTCGACGAGCGCCACTTGGTGTCCGGGTCCCGTGGTGTTCGCCGTGGGCCCGCGCACGTTGGGCTCGAACTGAAGTGCTCATCGGGCCCCTTTCGTGGGGGTCCGATCTGTGAGAGGGGGTGACCCTCTGATCGCGCTCGCCTATCGTCCCACCATGTCAACGGACGCAACGCCAGTCGGTTCGGAGGCCTCGACGTCGACCAGGCAACTCCTACTCGACACAGCAGTTCGCCACCTCGAAGCACTCGGGTGGGAGGGCACACAGATTCCGGCGATCGTCGACGAGGTGCACGTGGCGCGCAGCTCCGTCTACCACTTCTTCGGAAGCCGCGAGGGGCTGCTGGCCGCTGCGACGGCTGAGCGCTATCGACGGAGCCTGCTCGCCGAGAACACCACACCCGTTGACGACGCCGCAGAGTGCAGTAGCGAGCAGGAGTTCCTGGAGTTCATCACCGGCCAGCTGATCCGGGTCGCTACCGACCCAGTGACTGCCGAGAAACGCCGCGCCCGGGTCGTCATGGGCGCCGAGGCGCTCGAGCACGAGGAGTTGTCAGCCGAGGTCGCTGTCGCACAGCAGGCACTCGTCGATGCAATGGCCGACATCGTCAGGCAGGCTCAGGAACTCGGCATCGCCAACCCTGAGGTCGACGCAACGTCGTACGCGAGCTGGCTGCACGGCATGACGCTCGGACGAACCCTCACGGAGAGCTCGTGCGCCGACCCGCAGAAGTGGCTCGACGTCGCCGTCCCGGCAGCGCTCGCTCCGCTGCGGCTCCGCCAGGGGCACATCGAGTAGCTGCGGCTCCTAGCTGCAGACGTCCTTGGTCGACGCAATGAACTCGTTGGCCTTCTGCTGGTCGGCCGAGTTCTCTGCGATGAAGGTCTCGCGCACGTCGGCCGGTAGCTCTGCGACCGAGACGTACCCGTACTCGGCGAACAGATCGGCACGGCGCTCCACCACGCCCAGGTAGGCCTGCGCATTCGCTTGCTGGCCCGCTGGCGCGGCGGCAACCAGTTGCTCGGTCCAGGCAACCTTGGAGTCCCAACCGTCTTTGCTCGTCGGCTGTTCGTTGTCAGTCCCGACTGCACCGTCCGAGATGCTCGACCAGACCTCGCACAGGTCGGCCGGCACCGTCGCTGCGGTACCCGCCTGCGCGTCGCCCGAGGCGACAGTCGTCGACGGGTCGGCCGTGCTGGACGCCGTCTGTTCCTCACCGCTGGAGCATGAAGTCGCCAGAACTGCACCGGCCAGCAGAACGGCAGCGACCGACATGGTGATGCCGTGGACGAACGATCGTGTGCACATGCGGTGCCCCTCTGACGGGTCGCCGGTCGACCTCGCGGGCATGGAACCTCAACCCGGGCTGGACACGCGGTACAAATGTCGGCGTTGCCGCGCGCCGAGATTTGTACCGCCTGTACACAGTCACTGCTGGCACCTTGCGGTGCATGGAGCGGAGCACGGCAACCCGGGATCACTGGTCGTACCAGTTGCGCCGATCACGTCTGTGGGGTCTTCGACTGCTGGCACTCCTGCCCGGCCCCGTGCGGCTCCGCGCTGCCGAATCGTTGTGTCGGCGTCCCGACCAGCCAGGGCCGGCCCCGGAGCACGTGCTGCAGTACCTGGTGAGCGACACGCTCAGCAGGCGACGGCGGGACGCTGCTGCTCCCCACGAGCCGCCTTCGGTCGAGTCACCAGGCCGGACCAGCCGACCAAAGGCGGTCACGGTCGGCCAGGCCGACTTCTTCTACCGGAGCCAGTACCGACAGTTCTGCAGCCCGGTGATGGCCGCGTTCGCGTCGACTGCCGTCCAAGTGCTCGCCGCGACCGGCGCAGCGCAACGGGGGCATCTGTGGGCCGCGCGCCGGCCTGCGGTGTCCGCCATGCTGCCGGCCGACCCCGGCGACGGGCTGCGTCCGTTGCTGGTGGTCGACGAGGGCACGGTGGCGGTTGCTGTCCTGCTACCCCGCGCGTCTGAAGGAAGTGACGACCTCGACGCCTGGGTTACTCAGGGAGCCCGGATGCCGCGCCGTCTTGCGTCGTTGGTCGACGGCAACAGGATCCCGAGCGAGTCCGGTGTCGCCCGCAGCACTGAACGCACCCACGTCGGCAGCGTCTGCGAGCTCGTGGATGCAGCGCTCCGCAACCGCTTCCTTGCGCTCCTTGCCCTCCATCCGTTCGACCCCGACGCGATGGGGCTCCATCTGACGCTCTTCGGAGTCGAGGGAGTCCGTCCCGACCGCCTCGCTACCGACTACGGCCTCGATGCTGCAGAGCTTGAACCTCACCACGCCGCCGCTGCCCGGCACAACGCTGCCCTCTACTTCCTCGTCGGCGGCACTGCGGAGGTCTTCACCCAGTGCTCGCAGAACCTGTTCACCAAGCGACCGCTGACGCTGGATGCCGACCCCGACCCCGAGACCGGCGAATCCCGCCCTGCGCTCGGTGACCTGCTCGCCCAACAGTTCGAGACGCTGCAGGTCACAGTCGCTGCCGACGGAGTACCGGGAGCCTCGCCCCGCAACGGACAGATCGGCCGGGCCGCCTTCCTCGGACACCGCCGAGGGCGCGCCTACGTGCTCATCCCGTACCACCCCGGCAATGCGATCCACGGCCACGCCGCCAAGCTCTGGTCCAACCCGTCCGGCTCCATCGTCGTCTCCGATGACCACACCGCGCTGCGCCGAGCCACCGTGTCCGGGCACTCGACCTTCCTCAGCCATCCAGCCGTCGCGCGTCGTTTCCCAGACATTGCCCGGACCGTGACCCACCCTGATTGCGACGAGCAGACCGTCGACGACCCCGTGTACTGGTTCGTCACCCGCGCCGACCACGTGGTCTGGGAGTCGGGAACCCTTGCGCCGACCGAGCTGACGCCCGAGCGGCCCGTCTGCGGCATCCACGCCGGCGGCGAAGGTCGCCACACCAAGAAACCGAAGTACTTCGACGCAGCGTCGGTCGACGCCTACGACATGCAGCTGCAGCACCTTCGTGAGGTGGGTTCCCGCCGGGTCGACCCGACTGGTGAACGTCATGCCGAGTGGCTCGCTTCCACCAAGGCGGCCGTCGAGGCACGCGAAGCGCACCTCTCAGACCTGGCCACCGGCTGACTCGACGGCTCGCCAGCCGTCGGCTGTCCGGCTGCGTCGCCGGCGCTACGGTCCGCACATGCCACGACCCGACGACGGACCAGTGCTCACCGCCCTCGACCAGCACGATGCGTGGGTGGACCAGGCGCTCGACGAGGCCAGTGCCGCAGCAGATCCCATTGCCACCTTCTGCCACGGTCTTGCCACGCGCCTGACGCGCCCTCGCTGGCTGGGTTGACGGCTCAGATCCCAATAAAGCAAGGCTTTCTGCAGAGCCCGAGGTCGGAGTCGAACCGACGACCTGCTGTTTACAAGACAGCTGCTCTGGCCAACTGAGCTACTCGGGCGGG
>CAYMKW010000093.1:0-12612 GCA_964391365.1 uncultured Microthrixaceae bacterium
TGCTCGCCGACGCCCCGGACGGGACGAACATCGACGACGGTGTGGGCTCCACGCACCCCGAGTCGCTGCAGGCGGCCGTGACCGCGTCGGGAGCGGACCTGGGCGTGGCCTTCGACGGCGACGCCGACCGTGTCCTGGCGGTGGATGAGCGGGGGCGGCTCGTCGACGGCGATCAGATCATGGCGATGTGCGCCGTGGACCTGCACGCGAGCAACCGGCTCTCCGGCGACACGCTCGTCGTCACCGTCATGTCGAACCTCGGCCTGCACCACGCCATGCGGACGGCCGGAATCCGGGTCCTGACGACGTCGGTCGGCGACCGGTACGTGCTCGAGGCCATGGCGGCCGGCGGCTTCTCCCTCGGTGGCGAGCAGTCGGGTCACCTCGTGTTCGCCGACCACGCCACCACCGGCGACGGGTTGCTCAGTGCCGTGGTGCTCTGCGACCTCGTCCGTCGATCCGGCCGGGGGCTCGCCGACCTGGCCGACGCGTCGATGGTCCGCCTGCCGCAGGTGCTCCGCAACGTCCGCGTCGAGCGACCCCTGCCCGACGTGGCCGAGCAACTCGCCGGGCCGGTGGACGAGGCGAACGAGCGCCTGGGCGACTCCGGCCGGGTGCTCCTGCGTCCGTCGGGCACCGAGCCGGTGGTCCGTGTGATGGTCGAGGCGCCGACCGTCGAGGAGGCCGACGAGGTCGCCGCCGCGCTCGTGGCCGCCGTCGAGGCGCTCGCCGGCTGAGCCCGGGAAGATCTGCCCCCACCGGGGCGGGCGGGTGCCCTGTCCGAGCGGCCGGAGGTCCCCGTACACTCGGAGCGGTCGATCCGGGAGGACATCGCTCGCATGTGCGGAATCATCGCCGTGGTCCGTCGTGGGGCCACTCGGGGCCCTGCTGACCCCGCATCGGTCGCCGACCGGCTCGAGTCCGTCGTCGACGTCCTCGCGCCCGGTCGGGGCGCCCGACTCGAACGGCTCGTCGAGGCCGCGGCGGTGCTCGCCGAGGCCGACGCCGAGCTCCGTGGAGTACCCGGGGTGCTGGGCCTGCTGGCCGACGCCGGGTCGCGGGCCCGGGTCGGTGCCCTCGTCGACGTGCTCAGCGCCGCCGCTTCCGTGATCGAGGCCGAGCTCGACGACCCCATGGTCGATCTGGAGCCGGCAGAGCTCGAGGCGACGAACGCGGCGCTGATCGAGTGCAAGGACGCCCTGTGGTCGATCGGCCGCGACCGGCTCCGTGCCGCCGCCGGCGTCGAGGTGCTGGCCGAGCACGTGCCCGGACCCGACGGCGTCGCCGTGCTCGTGAGCCTGCACCAGGCGCTCTCCGCGCTCGACCGGCTCGAGGTGCGTGGCCGGGACTCGGCCGGACTCGAGGTGCAGCTCTGGAACCACGGCCTGGACCCGGCCGACCCGACGGTGGCTGCGGCGCTCGCCGAGCGGAGCACCCCTGCGTTCACCTCGGGGTCGTTGCGTCTCGACGGTGACGTGCTCGTGGTCGTGCACAAGGCGGCGGCCGAGATCGGCGAGCTCGGCGACAACACCGCCGCCCTGCGCGCCGCGTTCCGTGGCGATGCCCTGCTCCAGCGGGCGCTGGCCAACCCCGGGGTGGAGGGCGTGGTCCTGGGTCACACCCGTTGGGCGTCCATCGGGATCGTGTCCGAGCCGAACGCCCACCCCCAGTGCTCCGACGAGGTGGCGGAGTCGCCCGGTCCGCTCGTGACGGCGGTGCTGAACGGCGACGTCGACAACCACGCCGACCTGGTCGCGTCCGACGGATTGCAGCTGCTGGCCGAGATCACCACCGACGCCAAGGTCATCCCCACGCTCGCCCGTCGCGGACTGGCCGAGGGCCGACCGGTCCACGAGGCGTTCCGCGAGACCGTCGCCCGGCTGGAGGGGTCCGTCGCCATCGCGGCGACGGCGGCCTCGTCGCCCGACCGGGTGCTGCTGGCGCTGCGTGGCAGCGGCCAGGCGCTCTACGTCGGCGTGGCCGAGGACGCCTTCGTGGTGGCCTCCGAGCCGTACGGCGTGGTCGAGGAGACCGTGGAGTACCTCCGGATGGACGGCGAGACGCCGGCCGATCCGGACAACCCGACGGGCAGTCGTGGTCAGATCGTCGAGCTGCGCGTCGACGGCGCCGGGACCATCGACGGGATCGGACGGTGGTCCTACGACGGCACCGAGCTGCCGGTCACGGCGGGTGATGTGGCCGTGGCGCAGATCACGACCAGGGACATCGACCGTGGCGAGGCACCGCACTTCCTGTTGAAGGAGATCGGCGATTCGCCGTCATCGTTCCGCAAGACGCTCCGGGGCAAGCTGCTCGAACAGCACGGCGTCCACCGGGTCGTGCTCGGCCCCGACACGCTGCCCGACGCGGTCGTCGAGCGGATCGCCTCCGGGACGATCGAGCGGGTGCTGGTGATCGGTCAGGGGACCGCTGCGGTCGCCGGTCAGAGCCTTGCGCACCACCTGAGCGAACTGCTCGCCGACACCCCGGTGCGGGTCGAGGCCCTCCCGGCGACGGAGCTGTCGGGGTTCCGGATGCGCAGCGACATGTCCGACACGCTGGTCGTGGCCATCAGCCAGTCGGGCACGACGACCGACACGAACCGGACGGTCGACCTGGTCCGCGGCCGTGGCGCCCCCGTCATCGCCATCGTCAACCGACGCAACAGCGACCTGACCGACAAGGCCGACGGGGTGCTCTACACCTCCGATGGCCGCGACGTGGAGATGAGTGTCGCCTCGACGAAGGCGTTCTACTCGCAGGTCGCGGCCGGGCTGCTGCTCGGGTACGCCATCGCCGACCGCGTGCCGGGAGCCCGTCGCAGCGACCATCCCGAGGAACAGGTGCTGCTCGAGTCGCTCGCCCGGATCCCGGCGGTGCTCGAGGCGACCCTCGCCACCCGACCCGACATCGCAGCGGCGGCCCAGGCCTTCGCCCCGTCCCGCCGTTACTGGGCGATCGTCGGCAACGGCGTGAACCAGATCGCCGCCCGGGAGCTGCGGATCAAGCTGTCCGAGCTCTGCTACAAGTCCATCGCCTGCGACGCGACCGAGGACAAGAAGCACATCGACCTGAGCTCGGAGCCGCTCATCTTCGTGTGCGCCGCCGGGCTCGTCGGGTCGACCGCGGACGACGTGGCCAAGGAGGTCGCGATCTTCCGGGCGCACAAGGCGGCGCCGATCGTGGTGGCCTCGGAGTCGGACCGTTCGTTCACCTCGGCGCTCGCCGTGCTCACGGTGCCCGACACCCACCCGCGACTCGGGTTCGTCCCGGCGACGATGGTGGGCCACCTGTTCGGCTACGAGGCGGCGCTGGCGATCGACGCCCAGGCCCAGCCGCTGCGCCAGGCCCATGCCGCCATCGACGAGGCCGTGGCCGACGCCGGTGGGGAGGTCGACCCGTCGGCGCTCCTCGCCTCGGTGCGCGAGCACCTGGTCGGTCCGTCGGCGGCCTACCACGACGCGCTCCGCACGGGAACCCTCAACGGTCACCTCGAGGCCGGCACCGCCGTCCGTCTGGCCGGCGTCCTGCGCTATGCGACGGGCGTCAGCGGGCTCGACGGGTACCAGTTGGAGTTCGGCAAGGTGGGTACGCCGGGCGTCGTGCTCGAGGACCTGTCCGCCGGTCTGACCGCCGCCATCGAGGAGCTGACCCGTCCCGTCGACGCCATCAAGCACCAGGCCAAGACCGTGACCGTCGGGATCAGCCGGAGCGACGAGTCGCTGCTCGAGGTGCCGCTCGTGGCCGCCACGTTGGCCGCCGGATCCGCCCGGGACCGGCTCACGTACTCGACGCTCCGGTCGCTCGGCGAGCTCGACCCGGCGGTCGTCGAGGTGACGGGATCCACCCGCTACGGCGTGGAGGACGGCGAGGACCCGGAGCACGCCACCCTGGTCGTCCTGGACCGGGCCGGGGTGTCGCTCGGGCTGGCGTCGCGGGTGGACCGTGACCCGCGGCTGCGGGGGACCAAGTCCCTGGTGGCACGCGAGCAGGAGCTGCTCGTGGCCCGGGGCCGGAGCGATGGCCGGACCGTCGTGATCGTCCCCGAGACCAAGGACGGGGTCACCACCGGGCTGGTGCTCCTCCACGTGCAGCTCGCCGACCGGCTGCCGGCGTCGACGGCCCGGGCGGTCATGCAGGGCTACCGCCGCCGCTACCAGGCGCTGAAGGACGCGGTCACCGAGACCGAGGAGGTCCTGCGTGACGACCTCCTGGCCCAGCAGCCGGTCGTCGACCTGCTGTGCGACTCGATCCTCTCGCTCGCCGACCGCTGGCGCAGCTGAGTCCGGGCTCCCGATGGCGGTCGTGGGAATCGGGACGGACCTGGTGGAGGTGGAGCGTTTCCGCGGTGTCGTCGAGCGGACCCCGGGGGTGCTCGACCGGATCTTCCTGGACGCGGAACGGCGGTTCGTCGCCGCACGACGGGACCCGACGCAGGGGCTCGCCGCTCGCTTCGCGGCCAAGGAGGCCGTCCTGAAGGTCCTGGGCGTGGGACTGGCAGCGGTGCCGTTGACGGACGTGGAGGTGCTCGGCGGGGGTGACGACCCGCCGACGCTGCAGCTCCACGGTCGGGCCGCCGAACGGGCCGAGGCGTTGGGCGTGCAGCGCTGGCACCTGTCGCTGACCCACACCGACGCGCTCGCCCAGGCGACCGCCCTCGCCGAGACCTGACCCCAACCGGATCAGGCGTCCCGCGCCGTGGGTCCCGGGCTCCGGAACCGGAGCCGCTGGGGCAGGGTGCGCCCGTAGCCTGAGGTCGTGATCCCGGTGCTGACCCCCGAGGAGATGGCGCGGGTGGACCGAGCGGCCCCCGAACCGTTCGAGGTGCTGGTCCGCCGTGCCGCCGGTGCGGTGGCCCGTTCGGCGGTGGCCCTCCTCGGTGGGACCTACGGGCGTCGGGTCGTGGTCGTCGCCGGGCCGGGCAACAACGGCGCCGACGGCCGGGTGGCGGCCGGACTGCTCGCCGACCGGGGCGTGCGGACGGTCCTGGTGGACGCGACCGGGGCTCCGACGGTGCTGCCCGCCTCGGACCTGGTGATCGACGCCGCGTTCGGGACGGGCTTCCGGGGTGAGTACGAGTTCCCGGACACCGACGGCGCGCCGGTGCTGGCCGTCGATGTGCCGTCCGGGGTGTCGGGCCTGACGGGTCGGTCGTCCGGACGGCCGGCGCACGCCGTGGCGACGGTGACCTTCGCCGCGCTCAAACCGGGCCTCCTGCTGGGGGACGGGCCGGCGTTCTCGGGCGCGGTCGAGCTCGCCGACATCGGGTTGGTCCCCAGCGGTGGCCGGGCCGGTCTCGTCACCGATGACGACGTGCTGGCCTGGGTGCCCGACCGGGCTCCGGACGACCACAAGTGGCGCCACGCCGTCCGGATCGTCGGCGGCTCGCCGGGCATGACGGGGGCACCGACGCTGGCCGCCACCGCTGCGTTCCGTTCCGGCGCCGGCTACGTGCGCCTGTCGGTTCCGGGTGAGTCCGACGTCCCGGCCCCGCTCGAGACGGTGGTGGTGCCGGTCCCCGGCCGCGGCTGGGCGGACGAGGTGCTCGCGGACCTGCACCGGTTCCGGGTCCTGGCGGTCGGTCCGGGACTGGGCCGCAGCAGCGACGCAGGGGCGGGCGTGCGCGAGGTGCTCGACGGCGCCGCGGTCCCGGTCGTCGTCGACGGTGATGCGCTCTGGTTGCTCGGCGCCGACGTGGTCGACGCGGTGCGGGGACGTCCCGCTCCCACCGTGTTGACGCCGCACGACGGCGAGTTCGAACGGCTCACCGGCGCACCACCGGGTGAGGACCGCATGGAGGCGGCCCGGTCGCTGGCGACGGCCACCGGCACGGTCGTGCTGCTCAAGGGTCCGACGACGATCGTGGCCGATCCCGACGGTTCGGTGCTGTTGGTGCGCTCGGGTGACGCCCGGCTGGCGACCGCCGGAACCGGCGACGTCCTCACCGGGATCGTCGCCGCGTTCCTGGCCTGCGGGGCCGAGCCCGCCCGGGCCGCGGCCGCGGCGGCCCACCTCCACGGTCGGGCGGCCGCGACCTGCGCCGAGCGGGGCACCGTCGCCGACGACGTGGCCCGGGCGCTCCCGGCCGCCTGGTCCCACCTGGGCGACGATTCGACCGGCGCGGCCATCTAGCCTGCGGTTCGTGCCCCGCCCCTCCCTGATCGACGTCGACCTGGACGCGATCCGACACAACGTCGCGGCGATCGGCGAGTTCGTGGCACCGGCCCGGGTGTGCGTCGTGGTGAAGGCCGACGGCTACGGCCACGGCGCTGCGGCGGCGGCATCGGCGGCGGCCGCAGGCGGTGCCGACTGGCTGGCGGTGGCACTGGCGGCCGAGGGTGCCGAACTCAGGTCGGCGGGGATCGACACGCCGATCCTGCTCCTGTCGGAACCGTCCGAGCCGGAGCTGCGCCTGGCCGCCGAGGCGGACCTGACGCCCACGCTCTACTCGCCGGTCGGGGTCGATCGTGCGGCCTCGATCCGGCCGGGTTGGCAAGTACAGATCAAGGTCGACACCGGCATGCACCGGGTCGGCGTGTCGCCCGAGGGGGCTGTCGAACTGGCCCGGCGGGCCCGGGACGCCGGCCTGGACCTGGGTGGCGTGTTCACCCACCTGGCGCTCGCCGACGAGCCGGACCGATCCGAGAACGCCCTCCAGCTCGACCGGTTCGACGCCGTACTCGACGCGCTGCGTACCGCCGGCATCGATCCCGGTCTGCGTCATGCGGCCAACTCGGCCGGCGCCCTGCACCTGTGCCGGGCGCACTACGACCTCGTCCGTGTCGGCCTGGCCGCCTACGGCGTCGCACCGGCGGCCCACCGTCCGCCCGTCGAACTGCGTGCGGCGCTGCGGCTGCGCTCGCGTGTCTCGTTCCTCAACCGGGTTCCTCCCGGCGAGGGGGTCAGCTACGGATGGCACCGGGTCGTCGACCGACCGACCGACGTCGCCGTGGTGCCGGTCGGGTACGCCGACGGCGTGCCGCGCAATCTGGGGCTGACGGGTGGCGAGGTGCTCGTGGGTGGTCGTCGCCGTCCCATCCTGGGGGTCGTCACCATGGACCAGTTCATGGTCGACGTGACGGGCGACCCGTCGGTGGCGGTCGGTGACGAGGTCGTGCTGCTGGGCCGTCAGGGCGACGAGTGCGTCACCCCCTCGGAGTGGGCGGACCGTCTGGGCACGATCCCCTACGAGATCCTCGTCGGCTTCGGATCTCGCATGGCGCGGACCTACCCCAGCTGAGGGCCGGTCACGGCGGCTGGGTACGATGCTCGGGTGTCCGCGACCCTCGACGCCCTGCGAGTCCGTGCCCTGTCGTGCACGAACTGCGAGCTGTCGTCCACCCGAACCCAGGTGGTGTTCGGATCGGGTCGCTCGGACTCGCCGCTCGTGATCGTCGGCGAGGCGCCGGGCGAGCAGGAGGACCGGACCGGTCGCCCGTTCGTCGGCCGCTCCGGTCAGCTGCTCCGCCGGGTCGTCGCCGAGGAGACCGGCCTGGTCGACGACGACTGCTTCGTCGTGAACGTCGTGAAGTGCCGACCGCCGGACAACCGGGATCCCCGGCCCGCCGAGGTCGCGGCCTGTCGCCCGTGGCTCGACGCGCAGCTGGCGCTCGTCTCCCCGACGGTCGTCCTGACCGTGGGGAACTTCGCGTCGCGACTGCTGCTCGCGACGCGGGACGGCATCACGCGGCTCCGTGGTCGCAGCTACGAGTTCGGAGCGGCCCGACTGGTCCCGACCCTGCACCCCGCTGCGGTCCTGCGGGGCGGGGCCTCGGCCATGGAGCGGTTCCGTCACGACGTCGGACTCGCCGGTCGACTACTCAGCGGGGCGTCGGCGTGAGCGGCGGCGTGCGGGCCCGGACCTCGTCGGTCGACGCCACCCGGGACCTGGCGGCGGCGCTCGCCGAGCTGGCCCGTCCCGGTGACCTGATCCTGCTCGTCGGCGACCTCGGTGCCGGCAAGACCGCCTTCTGCCAGGGCTTCGGCCGGGGGCTCGGCGTGGACGAGCAGATCACCAGTCCGACCTTCGCGCTGGTCCAGACGTACACGGGCCGGCTCGACCTGAACCACCTCGACGTCTACCGGCTGGGTCAGGTCAACGAGGCGCTCGACCTGGGCCTCAACGAGCTGCTCGACGACGGCGGCGTCACGCTCATCGAGTGGGGCGACACGATCGCCGGGGTGCTCCCGCCCGACTTCCTCGAGGTCCACCTGATCGCATCGCTCGAGTCGCCCGACGTCCGTGACGTGGAGCTCCTGCCGGTCGGGTCCAGGTGGTCGGCGCGGGTGCGGGCGATGGGCACGGCGCTCGCCACGTGGGTCGCCGAACCGCCGGCCGGCGGGACCGCACCGGGGGTGGGCGCGTGCTGATCCTGTTCGTCGAGACCGCGACCATGCAGGTCGGCTGCGCCATCGGCGGACACGAGGGCGTGCTCGCCTCGGTGCACTCCGCCAAGGGCAAGCGTCACGCCGAGCAGCTCGTCCCGAGCATCCAGTTCGCCTGCGAGCAGGCCCGGGTCGAGTTGTCCGAGATCGGCCTGGTCGCCGTCGATGTCGGCCCCGGACTGTTCACTGGACTGCGGGTGGGCGTGGCGACCGCCAAGGCGCTCGCGTTCTCGTTGCGGGTGCCCATGATCGGCGTGTCCAGCCTGGACCTGCTCGCGTTCCCCGTCCGGTTCTCCAACCGCCTGATCGTCACGGCGGTGGACGCCCGCAGGGGCGAGCTCTACTACGCCTGCTACCGCCAGGTTCCCGGCGGTGTGCAGCGGGTGACCGAACACCAGGTCGGCTCGCCCGACGACCTGGCGAGCGAGCTGCTCGCCTCGGGCGAGGAGGTGCTGCTCGTCGGCGACGGGGCGCAGCGCTACCAGGAGGCGTTCGAGGGCATGGCCAAGGTCGAGCTGGTCGACACCGGCAACGCGCACCCGTCGGCGGCGGCGCTCGTCGAGCTCGCACACGCCCGGGCGCTCCGTGAGGACTTCGAGCGTCCCGACGCGATCGAGCCGCTGTACCTGCGTCGCCCGGACGCGGAGATCAACTGGTCGACCCGGGACGGCCGGTGAGCGCCGCCGCTCCGGCTCGGGTGCCGTCGAGCCGTCCCGACGGGATCGTCGTGGCACCCATGCGGCCGCGGCACCTGCAGGGCGTCGTTGCGCTGGAGACGGCCACCAACCCGCGGCCGTGGTCCGAGCGCCTCTTCCGCGACGAGCTGCGCATGCCGACCAGCCGCCACTACCTGGTGGCGCTCCGGGATCACGTCGTCGTCGGCTACTGCGGGCTCATGTCCAACCCCGACGAGGGGCACATCACGACGCTCGCCGTTGACGCCGCCGAGCGTCGGGCGGCGATCGCCACTCGGCTCCTCCTGGTGCAGCTCCGTGCCGCCCTCGAGCGGGCGTCGACCGCCGTGACGCTCGAGGTGCGCATCACCAACCGCCCCGCCCAGGAGCTCTACCGCCGGTTCGGGTTCGCCCCCGGTGGGATCCGGCGGGCCTACTACCGGGACAACCGCGAGGATGCGCTGATCATGTGGCTCCACGACCTGGACCAGCCGGCCCAGCTCGAGCGGCTCGACCGGATCCGGGCCGAACTGCCGGCGCCGCTGGTCGTGGCGGTCGAGGCGCGGGACCCGGACGACGACGAGCCGACGACGGAGGGGGTGCTGCGGTGAACGAGGACTCGGGCAGCGGCAGGTGGGTCGACGAGCGGACGGTGGTGCTCGGCATCGAGACGTCCTGCGACGAGACGGCGGCGGCCTGCGTACGTGGCGGCAACGAGGTGCTGTCGTCGGTCGTGAGCTCGCAGGTTGATCTGCACGCCCGTTACGGCGGCGTCGTCCCGGAGATCGCCAGCCGGGCGCACAGCGAGTTGATCATCCCGGTGACGGCCCGGGCGCTGATCGAGGCCGGGATCGACGGCGACGACGTGGACGTCGTGGCGGCGACCACCGGCCCCGGTCTGATCGGTGCGCTGCTGGTCGGCGTCTCGGCGGCCAAGGCGTTGGCGCTCGCCTGGGACGTCCCGTTCGTGTCGGTCAACCACCTCGAGGCGCACCTCTACGCCGGGTTCCTCGAGGAGCCGGAGCTCCGGTTCCCGCTCGTCGTGCTGCTCGTCTCGGGCGGCCACACCATGCTCGTGCTGGTCGAGGGCCACGGCCGCTACCGGCTGCTCGGCCAGACGCTCGACGACGCCGCCGGCGAGGCGTTCGACAAGGTGGCCCGGTTCCTCGGCCTGGGTTACCCGGGCGGGCCGGCCATCGATGCCGCCGCCATGGTGGGCGATCCCGATGCCATCCGGTTCCCCCGGTCGATGATGGACGACGGACTCGACTTCTCGTTCAGCGGACTCAAGACGTCGGTGGTCAACCACGTGCGCTCCCATCCGCAGGCCTCGACCGAGGACGTGGCGGCCAGCTTCCAGCAGGCGGTGGTCGACGTGCTGGTCGCCAAGGCCCGGCGGGCCGCACAGGAGGTGGGCGCAGTGGCGCTCGCACTGGGCGGCGGCGTGGCGGCCAACTCGCTGCTCCGCGAGCAGTTCCTGGGCGCGTGCGCCGAGGACGGGCTGCACGCGTTCCTGCCCAGCCGCCAGATGTGCACGGACAACGCCGCCATGATCGCCTCGGCGGGCTGGTACCGGCTGCAGCGAGAGGGCCCGACGCCGCTGGACTGCGGTGCGGACCCGAACCAGCGCCTGTCGATCGTCCCGTGACCGAGGCCGCCGAGCCCGCCGGTCCGGCGGAGTGGGCGGATCGCCTCCGGGTCCAGTCGGCCGCGTGCGACGACCTGGGCTCGCCCCTCTACGGCCGCCTGCTGCGGTTGCTCGCCGCTGACTGCGCAGCCGGCGGTGTCACCTGGGACGTCCTGGCGCCGCACGCCGGACTGCGGTTCGGACAGGCGGGCCCGCTCCGCCTGCTGGGTGCGGCGCACGGGCTGGCGCTGGCCGGTTCGGCCCCGGAGTGGGCGGCGGTGCTCCCGAGCTGCGGCGGTTCCGTTCCGCCCGACGACGGGTCGCTCGGCCTGGCCTGGAGCCGACTGGTCGCCGCCCACCACGACGGCCTCTCGGCGGGCCTCGGGCGGGAGGTGCAGACGAACGAGGTCGGTCGGTCCGCCGGTCTGGCCCTGGGGGCTGCGGCTGCGGCCCTGCCGGACGGCACCACGTTGGTGGAGCTGGGGTGTTCGGGCGGGTTGAACCTGCGGTTCGACCGGTTCGAGGTCGACCTGGGTGGGGTCGTCCTGGGTGCGTCCGGCTCGTCCGTCCGCTTGGTGCCCGAGATGCGCGCCGCGGCCGGCCCGCTCGGCGGGCTGCCCCGGATCGACCGCCGGGTGGGCCTGGATCCGCACCCGGTCGATGCGACCTCGGCCGACGGTGCGCTCACACTGCAGTCCTTCGTCTGGCCGGACCAGGCCGAGCGACTGGCCCGGGTGCGGTCGGCCATCGAGTTGGCCTCCGCGGTGCCGGCCGAGTTGCGGCAGGTCGACGACACGGCTGTGGCGCTGGCCGACCTGCTCGCCGGTCGGTCGGGGCCGACGCTCGTGCAGCACTCGATCGTGTGGCAGTACCTGCCGACCGATCAGCGCTGGCGGGTGACCCGGGCGATCGAGGAGGCGGGGGAGCTCGCCACGTCGAGCGATCCGCTGGCGTGGGTCCGCTACGAGCCCGACGAGTGGGACCGGACGCGTGCTGCGGTCTGGCTCCGCAGGTGGCCGGACGGTGGCGACCGTCTGGTGGCCCAGGTCGACTTCCACGGCCGCTGGATCCGTCCCGTGGGTGGGTGGTCGGCGGTCCCCGGGGCGCCGGGTCGGATTCCCCCCGTGGCCGACTAGCAGTCGCCATGGTCGAGTGCTACCTTTGGCACTCGCCAAGTCAGAGTGCCAACCGCCCCATGGAGGCAATTGTGAAGCTGCAACCCCTCGAGGACCGCATCGTCGTCCGCCCGAACGAGGCCGAGGAGACCACCGCCAGTGGACTCGTCATCCCCGACACCGCCAAGGAGAAGCCGCAGCAGGGCCAGGTGCTCGCCGTCGGCCCCGGTCGCTTCGGAGACGACAACGAGCGTGTGCCCATGGACATCTCCGAGGGCGACACCGTCGTCTACTCGAAGTACGGCGGGACCGAGATCACCATCGAGGGTGAGGACCTGCTGATCCTGAACGCCCGCGACGTCCTGGCCGTCGTCAAGTGACCCCGGGTCGCTGACACCCACCACCACACGAGAGAGAAGCTGATGTCCAAGATCCTGAAGTTCGACGAGGACGCCCGCCGGGCCCTCGAGGCCGGCGTGAACCGTCTGGCCGACGCCGTCAAGGTCACCATCGGTCCGAAGGGCCGCAACGTGGTCCTCGACAAGAAGTTCGGCGCCCCGACCATCACCAACGACGGCGTGTCCATCGCCCGTGAGATCGAGCTGGAGGACCCGTTCGAGAACATGGGTGCCCAGCTCGTCAAGGAGGTCGCCACCAAGACCAACGACGTCGCGGGTGACGGCACCACCACCGCCACCGTGCTGGCTCAGGCCCTGGTGCGCGAGGGTCTCCGCAACGTGGCCGCCGGCGCCAACCCGATGGGCGTGAAGCGGGGCATCGAGGCCGCCGTGGCCGCCGCCGTCGAGGCCAT
>CAYMKW010000094.1:0-12116 GCA_964391365.1 uncultured Microthrixaceae bacterium
ACGCTCGAGCAGATGATCTACCACGGCGAGATCGTCGCCCGGGCCGCGGAGCGGGCGCTCGTCGTGGTGGACCTGCCGTTTCCGCTGCAGCACCTCGGCGTGCGAACGGCCGTCGAGTCGTGTGCGCGAATCCTGAAGGAGACTGGCTGCCAGGCGGTGAAGCTCGAGGGCACGGCCGGCCAGGCGGATGTGATTGCGGGGATCGCGGCGGCCGGCATCCCCCCGGCCGACCCGGCCTGCGTCCCGCCGTCCGGCGAGTGCGCTCGGCGAAACTACTCCAAGGTGATTCGAGATGGAAGTGTTTTCGCGCGACCGCGCTCCCGAGCGGGACGCCCGCTCAGGATCCGGACTCGAAGTCCTCCGGGGAGATGCTGTCGATGAACTCCCGGAACTCGGCCACCACCTCGTCGGGATTCGACGGCTCGTCGAGTTCGTCCTCGGCCTCGACGAAACCACCCTGCTCCATGACCTCGTCCTCGACGAAGATCGGGCAGCCGACCCGCACGGCCAGGGCGAGTGCGTCCGACGGACGGGCCGAGACCAGCAGGACGTCGTCGTCGAGGTCGAGGTGGAGCTCTGCGTAGTAGGTCGTCTCGCGGATCTCGGTGATCACGACCCGCGTCAGTTCGGCGCCGAGCTCGTCGAGGACATTGCACAGGAGGTCGTGGGTGAGCGGGCGGGGGGTCGAGACGCCCTCGAGCGCCAGTGCGATCGCCGTCGCCTCGTGCCCGCCGATGAAGATCGACAAGCGACGTCGGGCCGGCTGGAGTTCCCGGAGGTGGACCGCAGGGGTGTTCGATGGCGGCTCCACGCGCACACCGAGGAGCTCGACCTGGATCATCCCGCTGAGCTTACGCGCCCCGGTTGTCGGATCGCGGCAGGGACTCAGGCCCGTTCGCCGAGCACCGGTCCCAGTTCACGGCGGAGGAGTGCAGCGTGCAGATCGGCACCCAGGGCCGCCAGGTCGGCGCTCAGCTCGATCGCAGCGTCGCGGCCCGCCGGGTTCCGCTGCTTGAGGAGCGGCATCGCCAGTTGCTCGATGAACCCCGCCTCCCGCTCGGCCGACACGAGGTACATGCGGAGGTGACGGGCGGAGATGCCGTGGCCGGCGGCCCGTGCCGCCAGGGCTGCCACCTCCAACGCCGAGTCGCCGTAGAACGCCTCTCCGGCCCGCTGTGCGGCCCGGACCAGGCCGAATCGTTCGAGCTCGGCGAGCTGGTCCGCATCGATGCCGCTCGCTGAACAGATCTCGTCCGCCGTGTGCGTCGGCTGGTCGACATCGGGCCGCCCCGCCCAGAGGGGCTCCCGCGGCTCGCGGGCCTCGGGAGGCCGATTTCGAGCGGGCCGGGGGTCCTCCTGCAGCGCGGCCACGACGTCGGCCGGGGTCTCCAGCACCCGACGGGGTGGCGGGTCGACGGCGAGCGGGGCGGCGGGAGCCCGGCCTGCCACGTGTGTGCTCCGACCGCCGTTGGTGCGGCCGCCGTTCGCAGGCGACTCGAGCCGATCCCTGCCCTCCGTATCGATCTCCGGATCGTCGTCATCCCGTTCGACGTCGAGCCCGTCGTCGTCGGGATCCTCGTCATCCGGGTCGGCGTCATCGTCGAGGTCGTCCAGGTCGCCGTCCGGCTCGTCATCCCGCCCGGACTCATCGAAGCGGCTCCACAGCGTCGGCTGCGCACCGTCGCCGTCGTCGAGCCGGTCGATCCCCTCGTCGAGCATGTGTCGGATCACCTTCAGCGGCAGGAAGTGGTCCCGCTGCTGACGGAGGATCCAACGGAGCCGCTCGATGTCGCCCGAGTTGAAGCGCCGGTAGCCCGAGGCGGTCCGACCGGGCTGGATCAGCCCCTGGCTCTCGAGGAATCGGATCTTCGAGATCGTGACGTCCGGGAAGTCCTGCTGGATCAGCTCCAGCACCTCGCCGATCGACAACTCGACGGCCGTGTCGGGCTCCGAGGTGCTCACTCGCCACCGCCGTACTCGCCGATGACGAACACGAGGCGGTAGCGGCCGATCTGGAGCTGGGCCCCCTCCCGCAGCGCCGCCTCCTGAACCCGGTCACCGTTCAGGTAGGTGCCGTTCATGGATCCGACGTCGCGGACGGTGAAGGTTCGATCGGGATTGGCGACGACCTCGGCATGACGACGAGAGACCGTGACGTCGTCCAGGAACACCCGGCTGTCCGGGTGGCGACCGATCGTGGTCAGGGGCTCGGTCAGTGGGAACCTGGCGCCGGCGGAGTCACCCCGGATCACGACGAGCTGCCCCTGCTCGTCCTCCCCCGCCACGTCGACACCCACGATCGGGATGGTGCCCGTCGTGGCCTCGTCCCGCGCCGGCAGCTCGGTTCCGCACGCCGAGCAGAAGTTCGCCTCGGGCGCGTTACGGAAGCCACAGGTCGGGCAGGTCACCGGGTCGACAGGCACCCGGCTCAGCTCTCGGTGAGCGCCCGGTAGGCCTCGGCATCCAGCAGCGTCTCGGTGGCCCGCAGGTCCACCGGCTGGACGATCACCATCCATCCGGCGCCGTACGGATCCTGGTTGACGAGTTCCGGCGAGCCGTCCAGCTCGGCGTTGATCTCGATCACCACACCCTGCACGGGCGCGTAGATCTCCGAGACCGACTTCGTCGACTCCACCTCGCCGAACGACTGCCCGGCGTGCACCTCGGCGCCCACCTCGGGGAGCTGCACGTAGACGATGTCCCCGAGGGCGTCCTGTGCGTAGTCGGTGATCCCGATCCGGAATCTCCCGTCCTCGTCTCGGATCCACTCGTGCTCGGCGGTGTAGGAGAGCTGATCAGGAACGTTCACGCCGAGCACGCTACCCGACCCGATGGCGGGCCCGCAGCGTCCGCCGCCGAGCGAGCTCAGCGCACGATCTGGCGGATCCGCCGGACGTATTCCTGCGCCAGCGTCCGGGCCTCGGCGGAGGTGTCCCCCTCCACCCAGATGTGCGTGGTCGGTTCCTCGGGATCGGGCAGCACCAGTGCCCACCCCCGGTCGTGGTGGACCTTGACACCGTCCACGAGCTCCACGTCACGGCCGTGGGTCTGCTCCACCAGGGTCCTCATCACGGTTCCCTTCTGGTCCCACGGTGTGACGACCTCGTCGTGGTGGAGGTGGACCTCCGGGCAGGCCGACACCACCTCGGAGAGGCGGGTTCCTCGGGCGGCGAGCAGATCCAGGATCTTGAGGAGTCCGCCCGCCGCATCGAAGGCCGGCAGGAACCCCGGCAGGATGACCCCGCCCTCCAGGTTCGCAGCGAAGCCCACACCGGGGGCAGTGGCGGCGTCCATGAGCGCAGCGGCCGAGGTCTTGGACCAGAGGACCCGGTAGCCGTGCGCCTCGACGATGGCTGCGGCAGACCGCGGCGCGACCACCGGGAGCGCAACCGTGTCACCCACCAGACGATCACAGACCAGGTCGAGGAAGGCGAACAGCATCTCTGCGTCGGTGAGCACGTGGCCCCGGTCGTCGACCAGGGTGAGCTGATCGCCGCTCGGGTCGATCACCGCTCCGAGGTCGGCCCCGGAGGCCGTCACGAGCGCCGCCACCTCGGCGGCATGGGCACCGCGGTCGAAGTCGATGATCCCGGCCGTCGAAGCGAACGGATTCATGGCCAGGATCTCCGCCCGCAGCTTGGCGAGCACGCTGGGCATGGCGAAGCTCGTCGCACCGTACGCGTAGTCGACCACCACCTTGAACCGTCGCTCGGCGACGGCGGCGACGTCGATCGTCGACTCGAGCGCGACCGCGTACTGCTCGATGGCCCGCGGGACCAGGTCGATGTCACCGATGTCGGCGGGACGCACGCGACGGAAGTCCTCTCGTCCGAACAGGCGCTCGATCTTGCGCTGTCGGTCCTCGAGGATGTCGTCGCCGTCCGAGTCGAAGAACTGGATCTGGACCGTGTCCGGATCGGCGGTGTCGAGGCGCACCGTGATCCCAGCGGTCGCCAGCGCACCACGGCAGTGGAACCGGGTCAGCGGAACGCTCGCCACCTCCAGGTCCATGACGTTGATCCCGCCGGCGTTCAGCCCGGCGATCACGGCCCGCTTGAGCATCCGGGCGGAACGGGACGAGTCGCGGGAGACCACGACCGTGTCGCCACGCCGCAGCGACGTGGCGAAGGCCATCGACACCTTCGCGGCGAACTCCGGTGTGATGTCCACGTTGGCCAGTCCGCTCACACCGCCACGACCGAACAGGCTCCGGGCGCCGCGGGACTCCCAGATCAGCGAGGCGTTCACCACCGCTCCGGCCTCGACGGTCTTGAACGGGTAGATCTTGACGTCCGAGGAGATCACGGCGTCCTCGCCGATGAACACCTCGTCGCCGAGAACCGCTCCGTCCTCGCACCGTGCACCCCGACGGAGGTCGGCCGCCCGGCCCACCACGGTGCCGCGGAGCTTCACGCGCTCACCCAGGTAGGCGTTGTCGTGGATCACGCACCGCTCGAGTTCACCCTCGGTCCTGACCCGCACGCCGGTGCCGAGCACCGCGTACTCCCCCAGCCGGACACCGGCGTCGACCAGGCAGTTCTCGCCGATGACGGCCGGGCCGACGAGCTGCGCGTCCGGGCTGATGTCCGATCCCTCGCCCACGAACACGCCGGGGGAGACCTCGAAGCCCGGCACGGTGACCCGGACCCGCTCGTCGAGGATGTCCTTGTGGGCCCGGACGTACGCGTCCAGGGTGCCCAGATCCTCCCAGTAGCCCTCGGCAACGGAGCCGGTGACCCGGTGTCCTGCCTGCAGGAGCTTCGGGAACACGTCGGAGGAGAAGTCGACCGGGACGCCCTCGGGAATCCAGTCGAAGACGCGTGGCTCCAACACGTAGATCCCCGAGTTGATCGTGTCGGAGAAGACCTCACCCCACGTCGGCTTCTCGAGGAACCGCTCGATCCCGCCGTCGTCCCCCGTGATGACGATGCCGTACTCCAGTGGGTTCTCCACCCGGACCAGTCCGATCGTGGCCGTGGCCCCGCTCTCACGGTGGTCGTCGACGATCGCCCCCAGGTCCACGTCGGTCAGGACGTCACCGGAGATCACGAGGAACGTGTCGTCGAGCTCGGCCATGGCGTTGCGCACCGACCCCGCCGTGCCCAGCGGGGACTCCTCGGTGGCGTAGACCATCTGGACCCCGAACTCCGACCCGTCGCCGAAGTAGTTCCGGATCACGTTCGGCATGAACGCCAGCGTGACGACGATCTCGGTGATCCCGTGCTCCCGCAGGAGCTCGATGATGTGCTCCATCATCGGCCGGTTCACCAACGGCAGCATCGGCTTCGGCATGTTCGAGGTCAGCGGCCGGAGCCGCGTCCCCTCGCCGCCGGCCATGATCACGGCCTTCACCAGTCGACTCCCGGGTTCCTGACCCGAACCGTTGCCCGGGCGCACCACTCACGCTACCGGCAGGCAAGGGCCACGGCACCGGACCGTGACGCGGCCGGGTGGCTCAGGGCTCGGCGCCGCCCGCAGTGGCTGCGGCAGCGGCGCGCCCGTCCCGGAGCGACTGCAGCCCCCGCGGGATGTAGCCCACGAAGGCCACGATCGAGCAGGCCAGGCCCGGGATCGCGGTCCCCCAGGCGACCAGCTCCAGCACGTCCGCCGCCCACTGGGGAAGGCGGGGGTCCGTCGCCGCCAGGAACGCCGGGAAGGCGGCCATCATCAGGAAGGTCCCGGTCTTGCCGACGAAGGTCACGTCCATGCGGGCGCCCCCGAGGGCCAGGAGACCGACGACCCAGACCGACAGCAGGACCTCTCGGATCACCACGACGAGCCCCAGCCACAGTGGGACCGCCCCGACGATGATGATCGAGCCGACACCGACGATCAGGAGGAGGCGGTCGACCGTCGGGTCGAACGCCTTGCCGATCTCGGAGACCTGGCCGAACCGGCGGGCGACGTAGCCGTCCACCCAGTCGGTCGCGCCGAGCAGGCCGAGGAGCAGCGCCGCCGCCGCGGTGGCATCGAGTCCGAAGAGCAACCAGACGAACACCGGGATGCACAGGAGCCGCACCAGGGTGATCAGGTTCGGCGCGGTCCAGAGCCCGGCGTCGACGACCGTCTCATCCGTCTCGGGTGCCATGAGGGCACTCTAGGACGGCCGTCGCATCTGCCAAGCTGTCGTGGTGAACGACACCGACTCCCCTGCCGAGCCCACGGTCTTCACCCGCATCATCCGTGGCGAGCTCCCGGGCCGCTTCCTCTGGCGTGAGGACGACGTGGTGGCCTTCCTGACGATCGCACCGATCCGACCGGGTCACACGCTGGTCGTCCCCGTCGCCCAGGTGGACCGCTGGACCGACCTCGATCCCGAGGTCTGGGTCCGGGTGTGCGAGGTGACCCACGAGGTCGGGCGGGCCATCCAGCAGGCGTTCGAACCCACCCGGGTCGGGTCGATCATCGCCGGCATGGAGGTGCCCCACTGCCACGTGCACCTCATCCCCATCGACGACGAGCGACAACTCGACTTCTCGCTCGCCGATCCGTCGACGTCGGCCGATGAGCTCGACCGCTCCGCCGTCCGGATCCGGGCGGCGCTGCGTGACCTCGGCGGTGGAGCGTCGGTGCCCCCCGACTGAGCCGATCGCTCCGGGTGAGCCGATCACTCCGAGTGAGCCGACCACGCCGGGACGGACCGGCGCGGGACCGACTCAGTCGCCCACCGGTGAGGCGCCGTCGGTCCCGGGCGGCGCGCCGTCGACCGGTTCGACGGGGTCGAGCAGATGCTCACCCTTGTGCCGGGCGTCGTTCACCTCGGTCGACACCGGGCGGAGCACGGTGAGGGAATCGGGGGCCGGAACGCAGAGCTCCTCGAACCGACCGTCGGCCAGACGCTCCGGGGCCAGCCACTCGTCCCAGTCCGCAGGAGCGAGCAGCACCGGCAT
Source organism: uncultured Microthrixaceae bacterium (assembly GCA_964391365.1). Taxonomy (GTDB): domain Bacteria; phylum Actinomycetota; class Acidimicrobiia; order Acidimicrobiales; family Microtrichaceae; genus SXMI01. Next base: position 6,891 of record CAYMKW010000094.1, read on the forward strand.
CCGATCGTGGATCGCGCCCATGGCATCGTTCGCGCTCGTGGTGAGCACCGTCACCGTCCGCAGCACCTCATCGGAGTCGAGCGGCTCGGCACCTTCGACGGTGGGCGGTCGCCACTGTTCCCACAGGCCGGCGAAGGCGAAGGGCTCATCGTCGGGACGGTGGATCAGGTAGGGCTGGCGGGTGCGGGCGCCCGGAACCCGGAACCACTCGTAGAACCCGTCAGCGGGCACGATGCAGCGGCGGGAGGCGGCGGCACGCCGGAACGAGGGCTTCGTCTGGGCGGTCTCGCTCCGGGCGTTGATCATGCGATTCCCGATCGACGGGTCCTTGGCCCACGACGGGACCAACCCCCAACGGAACCGCTCGAGCCGCCGCCCGCCCCCGTCGACCCGGAGCACCGAGACCCCCGTGCCCGGAGCGGTGTTCGTGTTGGGCGCTGATGCGGCGACCGCCTCGTCGATCGTGGCGGCGTCGAAGTACGCGGCGAGCACCGACGGTGGGCTGGTGGAGACGAAGCGACCGCACACACCTGCAGCCTATGAGGGACCGGCCGACGAGGGGCCACGGTGACCGAGCATGCTCCGCGACCGAGCGCTCGAGCGCCGGTACGCTCCGGCGGCGATGCAGGACCAGTCCCCCACCGCCGCCGGAACGCCCGTGGTGTCGGTGGTGACGCCGACGTTCAACGAGGCCGAGAACCTGCCGCTGCTGGTGGCCAGCCTGCAGGAGTCCCTCGCCGGCCTGCCCCACGAGATCATCGTCGCCGACGACGACAGCCCGGACGGGACCTGGGAGATCGCCGAACGGCTCGGTGAGGCCGACCCCTCGGTGCGTCTGGTGCGTCGATTCCACGACCACGGCCTGTCCGCAGCGGTGCTCGACGGGATGTCGGTGGCCCGAGGCCGGGTCCTGGCCGTGATCGACGCGGACCTCCAGCACGACCCGGCGATCCTGCCGGACATGGTCGCTGCCCTGGACGACGGCCGGGCCGACGTGGTCGTCGGTTCCCGGGCCACCGAGGGCGGCGGCTACGGCGACTGGGCCGCCTCCCGCCGTCTGGTCAGCTGGGTCGCCACGTTCATCGCCCGGGTCGTCCTACGGGTCAGCGTGAGCGACCCCATGAGCGGATACTTCGCGCTGACGCGCTCCGCCTACGAACGCGGGGCGGCCGGGATCAACCCGCGTGGCTTCAAGATCCTGCTCGAGTTCATCGGGCGCGACCGGGACCTGCGGGTCCTCGAGGTCCCCTACGAGTTCCGCAACCGGGTCCACGGCGAGACCAAGCTCAACCGTTCGGTCATCCGCTCCTACCTGCTCGCCGTCGCCGAACTCCGGCTGGGTCGACAGGTCGACCCGGCCTTCCTGCTCTACGTCCTGGTCGGACTCGTCGGACTGGTCGTCAACTCGGTGGTCTTCTCACTCGCCGAGGCCGCAGGCGTTCCGCAGTTCACCACGGGGCTGAACGAGGCGCTCGACCCCATCTACGGCTCGTTCGTGCTGAGTGTCGCCGTGTCCACGGTGGTGGTGTTCGCGCTCAACAACGAGTTCACGTTCTGGGAGCAGCGCTACTCGGGCTGGAAGCTGATGCCCGCCTTCCTGGTCTTCGTCGGCATGACGATCGTCGGGACGCTCGTCCACGTGGGCGTGTTCACCTACCTGCAGAACATCGGTCTGCTGCTGTCGGTGCTGGGCGATGCCGGCGCCAGGACGCTCCACAACCTGATCGGAGCGGTCGTCGCCCTGATCGTGAACTGGTACCTCAACACGACCTACCTCTGGCGGCGGCGCAACCGCTGAGGCCGCCCGGAGCGGCTCAGTTGGACGAACCGCGCGGCCGTTCGCAGGGCAGCTCCTCCAGCCGCCGGGCACCGGGGACGATCCGGTAGCGAGCGGCGTCGTAGGCCTCGGCGTCGGGGTCGTAGGTGTCGATGAGGCGGGTGGTCACCACCACCTCCTCGGGGTTCGCGTCCACGATCGTGTACCCCTGGTCGACGAGGTTCATGTAGCGGAGCATCGGAGCGTTCTGGGTCAGGACGAATCGCTCGGCGATCCGCAGCACCTCCTCGGCGGCATCCCGGGGAAGGTCCCCGAGGTAGCTCCTCGGGTCCGGATCCGTCGTGAGGGAACCGGTGCAGAAGTCGTACGCGACGACCGGCGAGCCGGGCCGGTCGACGTCCGGCTTCAGCTCCGTCGTCAGGTGGATGTGCGTGTGGCCACTGCAGAACACCGTGTCCTGCACCTGCTCGTCATCGAGGAACTGCAACAGGTCCCGACGCTCGGCCATGTAGTCGTCCCAGGCCTCGTTCGGCGCGTACACGCCGGGCTCCTGCGGCAGGTCCGGACGGAAGAAGCGCAGGAACTCCAGGTTGACGAGACGCCACGGGTTGATGTTGTAGGGGTTCCCGATCATCCGCCAGCGGGCCGATGACCCGCCCAGGACCCCCTTGAGCCACGCGAGCTGGGTCGGTCCCAGCGTCGTCCGTGCCGGGTCGTCCACACCGCTGGCGCCCAGGTGCACCGAATCGTCGATGGCCGGGTCCCGGTAGGAGCGGACGTCGATCACCGGCAGGTCGACGAGGTCGCCCCACTGGAGGGCCCGGTAGAGCCGTCGGTCCCCCGGGTCCACCTGCGGGAAGTTCTCGAACCACGCCTGCTTCGCCGCCTCGAGGCGGGCTGGCGGGCCTACGCCGTCCACGCCGTTGTAGAACTCGCCGTCATCCCACATGGCGACGACGGGTAGGTGGGCGTGGAGGTCACGCAGGAACGGTTCACGACGCCACCGGCGGTACACGTCGCGGTAGTCCTGCACGGTCTGGGTGCCGGTGTCACTGACGTACACGTAGTCACCGAGGTGCATGAAGAAGTCGAGGTCCGGCTCGTCGCACAACGACCGGTGGGCGTTGAACCAGGTGCCGGTGATCTGCTGGCAGGAGCCGAAGGCGAACCGGAGGTGATCCGGACTGGATCCTGCCGCCGGGGCGGTTCGGAGTCGCCCCACCCGGCTGGTGCTCGCCCCGTCGCCCGTCGTCTCGAACCGGTAGTACAACCACCGGTCGGCGGGCAGGTCGGCCAGCGGAACGGTCACGGTGTGACCCGAGGCCCCCTCGGCGATGACGAGTCCTCCGGCGACGATCGACGTGCAGGCCTCGTCCTCAGCCACGAGCCACATCAACGGCACGGAGCCGTCGCCGGGGGCGGGCAGGACCCGCGTCCAGATGGTCGATCCGCCCGGCAGGGGATCCCCCGAGGCGACGCCGTCGGGGAACACGCCCGGCTCCGGCAGCCCGGGTGGCGGGCCCGGCGGGTTCGTTGCCGGCGAGGGCACCACGCAGCCGCTCACCACCACGGCCGCTCCGGAGGCGAACCCGAGGGCCGCCAGAAGGTCACGTCTCGAGATGCCGCGCCCGGGTGCGACACCCTGGCCCCCGTCGTTCCTGAACGCCACGACCCGACCTCCCGCACCGCCTCGGCGACCCCGCGTCGCCGTGCCGTCCCGCGAGTGTGCCACGCTGTCCGGCGCCCGGCCATCGACTCTCGGAGCCGGCAGTTCCCCGTGGAGCACAACGTGGCGAACCCCGAGCACAGCCGCAGGACCAGCAGGTCGATCGCCCGGGCGGGTCTGGCGAGCCTGCTGCTCGTGGCCGTGGCGTCGGTCGCCGCCTGTGGTGGCAGTTCGGCCACGGATGGCGGGGAGCGACCGGAGGCAGCACCGGTTCCGTCGAGGTCCGATCCGGACACCACCGACTCGGATGCCTCGTCGACCGAGGTCGCAGCCGAGCCATCGCCGGGCTGTGCCGCCGGGTCGACCGCTGCGGCGCTCGACGACCGGCGGACGATCGCGGTGGACGGCGCGGAACGCTGGTACCTCTGGACTGCACCGGAACACTCCCCGGGGTCCACCCCGATGCCGCTCGTGCTCGACTTCCACGGGCTGGCCGAGGGTGCAGAGTTCCACGGCGCCATGTCCGGATTCGCGGCGCTCGCCCAGTCGGAGCGGTTCGCCCTGGCCGTCCCCAACGGAACGGGCAACCCGGTCTCGTGGGGGATCGCTGCCGACGGATCCAACCGGGACGTGGCCTTCGTCGAGGCGCTCATCGACGAGATCGCGACGACCGCGTGCATCGACCTCCGACGGATCCACGCCACGGGCCTGTCCAACGGCGCCCTGCTCAGCAGCGCCCTGGCCTGCACACTCAGCGATCGCATCGCGTCGATTGCGGCCGTGGCCGGGCTCTCCGACCCGCCCGGCTGCTCCCCGGTCCGACCGGTGCCCGTGCTCGCCTACCACGGCACGGACGACGCGATCCTCCTGTTCAACGGCGGCGTCGGCGACCTCGGTGTCGCGCTGCAGGGCGGCACTCCCACGATCCCGCCCGGGACGACCGCCGACCTGGACGGGCCGGGCACCCCGGCAGCGGTACGGGCCTGGGCCGCCCGCAACGGCTGCGACGCCACGCCCGAGGACTCCCGCGCCGGGAGCGACGTGCTGCGCCGCTCCTACCGGTGCCCGGAGGGCGCGGACGTCGAGTTCCTCGTCATCGAGGGTGGCGGGCACTCCTGGCCGGGCAGCGACGTGTCCCGTTCGCTGGAGCAGGTCGTGGGGAGAACCACCATGGAGGTCGACGCAACCTCAGCGAGCTGGCAGTTCTTCCGCGAGCACCCGCGTTCCGATCCCTGAACGTCTCCGCGAACTCAGCTCGGTTCGTCGAGTTGCAGCGCCGGAACCGGATCGACGTACTCACCGAGCCCCAGCGCCTCGGCGACCGGGAGCGGCCGACTGAACAGGTACCCCTGGGCGTGTCGTACGCCGAGCCCCGAGAGAATCGCTGACTGCGCCGGCTCCTCGACGCCCTCAGCCACGACGTCGAGCCCGAGTGTCTCCGCCAGTTGGTAGGTGGCTGCGGCGACGCTGTTGGGGCCCTGCTCGGGCGTCAGTTCCGCCACGAACGAACGGTCGATCTTGACGATGTCGACCGGGAAACGCAGGAGATGCGACAGCGAGGAGTACCCGGTCCCGAAGTCGTCGAGCGCCACCCTGACGCCGAGCCGCCGGAGGTGGGTGAGCCGGCCCGCGGCCTGCTCCGGGGCCGAGACGAGCGCCCCCTCGGTGAGCTCGACGACGATCGACTCCGGTCCCGTACCCGCCAGTCGCAGGCTCTCGAGCAGTTCGTCGACCATGCCCTGGGCGACGATCTCGCTGGCCGACACGTTCGTGGCGAGGTAGG
>CAYMKW010000095.1:0-12026 GCA_964391365.1 uncultured Microthrixaceae bacterium
CGGCGACCGGTTGATGGTGGGCGAGGTCAACAACCTGCCCTCCACCGTCGGCGGCGGCGGCGTGCACGCGGACGCGAAGCTGCCCCGCTTCCGCGAGGAGGACTTCGCGCTGCGCAGCGAACGCGGGCCGGTGGAGGGGGCCTCGGTCGAGGACTGGCCGATCACCTACGACGACCTCGAGCCCCACTACAGCGCGGTCGAGCAGCTCTTCGGTGTCGCGGGCGAGGCGGACTCCAATCCGTTCGCCGCGCCCCGCTCCGCGCCCTACCCGTTGCCCCCGGGCGCCGACATGCCGATGGCGGTGGTGACCGCCGCTGCCGCCGAGCGTGCCGGGCTGCATCCGTACCGCGCGCCGACCGGGGTGAACAGCATCGCGGCGGACGGTCGGCCGGCGTGCACCGACTGCGGGTTCTGTGGCGGGTACGGCTGCCCGGTGCAGGCCAAGAACGACCCGATCGCAGCGCTGCAGCGGGCGTTGCGCACCGGTCGTTGCGAGCTGCGCGCCGAGTCCTACGCCACCGAACTGGTGCTCGACGCCTCCGGTCGACGCGCCACCGGGGTGCGCTACCTGGATCTGACCGGGTACCCCGAGCCCTCGACCTGTGAGGTCCGGGCCCGCCACGCCGTGGTGCTGGCCGCCGGCGCGTTCGAGACGCCTCGGCTCCTGCTGCGCCAGGGCCTCGGAGGTGACCTTGTCGGTCGATTCCTCACGTACCACTACCAGACGTTCACCGTCGGGATCTTCCCCTCCGAGGGGTTTCCCGGTGGGACCGGCGGCGAGCGAGGGCGCAGCGTCACCCACCTCCACGATGACCTGGTCATCGACACCCCTGAGCTGCGTGGAGCCGCTGCTGTCGCCGGCCTGCCGTGGCTGCGCGGCGGCGTCGTGGAGCACGGTTCGGGACCGTTGCCGATCGAGGAGGCCATCACCTACGGCGCCGGAGCCCACCACACCGATTCGATGCGCGACAGCGCACTGCGGCGCCGCATGTGGGTGTTCACCATGCAGGGCGAGGACCTGGCGCAGGCCACGAACCGGATCGACCTCGATCCCTCGGTGCGCGACGTCTGGGGACTGCCCGCAGGACGGGTCACCTACGAACCGCACCGCCACGAGCTGGCGGCGTCCGACCACGCCGCTCCGCTGCACGAGGCGGTCATGCTCGATGCCGGGGCCGAGCTCGCCTTCAGTGCGACGTCGCCACCTCGGGGTGACCTCGACATGCACGCCACCTCCAACCCGCTGGGGGTAGCGCCCTCGTCGCGTCACGTCATGGGCACCGCCCGAATGGGCTCCGATCCGGCCACCTCAGTGGTGTCCTCCGAGCAGCGGCTCTGGGACCTCGACAACGTCGTCGTCTGCGACTCCTCGGTCTTCGTGACCTCGGCCGGGTACAACCCGACCCTGACCCTCGCCGCCCTCGCCCACCGCGCGGCGGCCCTGCTCGTGGGGGAGTAGCCCATGTCCACTGACAGTCCCACCGCTTCGATCCCGGGTCCGATCCCCGACACGATGACCGCCGCGGTCCTCGCCGGTCCCGGTGTGGTCGACGTCGGCCCGAGACCCACGCCGAGGGTCGGTCCCGACGAGGTTCTGGTTGCGGTCGAGCTGTGCGGCATCTGCGGTAGCGACCTGCACATGGTGCTCGAGGGCTGGGCCCGCCCCGGCACCGTGCAGGGCCACGAGTGGGTCGGCACCGTCGTTGCGGCCGGACCCGAGGTCGACGGGTGGACCGTGGGTGACTGCGTCGTCGGCGGGCCCTCGCCCGGCTGCGGTGAGTGCCGTTCGTGTGCGATGGAGCGGCCGGCGCTGTGCGAGGGGCGTTCCCCGGCCGGGACCGAGGAGCCCGACGGGGCGTTCGCCACCTACAAGCTCGCCGCCCCCGACGAGTTGCTCGCTCTTCCCCAGGGGCTCGACCCGCGTGCGGCCGCGCTCGCCGAGCCGCTCGCCGTCGCGCTGCACGCCGTACACCTGGCCGGGGTGCAGCCGGGAATGCGGGTCATGGTGCTCGGCGCCGGTCCGATCGGAGCGCTGGCGATGGCGTCGATGGCCGCCATGGGCGTCGACGACCTCGTCTGCGTCGAGCCGGCGCCGATCCGCCGCGATCTGGCCCTGGCCGTGGGGGCGCGCCGGGTGCTGCTGCCCGAGGACCTCGAGGTGCCCTCGATCGCCGAACCGAACCGCATCGTCGACGGTGCGGTCGACGTGGTGCTCGAGTGCTCCGGCAAGGCTTCTGCCATGGAGGCGGGGTTGGCGCAGCTGGTTCGTGCCGGCACCCTGGTGCTGGTCGGTGCCGGGATCGAGCCGCCGCGCTTCGACCCCAACCGGATCCTGCTGAACGAGCTCGTCATCACCGGCGCGTACACGTATGACGCCGGAGGCTTCGTCGAGGCGCTCGACCTGTTGGCGTCGGGCCGGATGCCCGTCGAGACCCTGCTCGAACCCGGAGAGGTCCCCCTCTCGGGGCTCCTCGAAGCGATGCGCGACCTGGCCGCCGGCCGGCTCGCCGGAAAGGTACTGGTGCGACCGTGACCGGACCGTCCTTCTCCCGACCACCGTGTTTCAACCACCTCGCCGTGTCGGTGTCCGCCGATGAGCTCGACGAGGCCGGCCGGACCGCGATCGTCGAATTCCTCGGCGACCTGCTCGGCGCCACCGAGTACTCCGATCTCACCAAGGATCGTGCCCAACTCGTGCTGGGGCTGCACACCCACGAGCAGTTCTTCTTCATCGTCGCGGAGGACGAACCCATGCGGGCGCCGCGGATGGACCACGTCGGTCTGTCGGTCGGCAGTCTCGATGACTTCCACGAGGTGGCCCGACGCGCCGCTGCATGGCGCGAGCGGCTCCCCGACGAGGTCGAACTGATCGAGCCGTCCCACGAGGACCACGCAGGGGTGCTGCGGCTGCACTCGTTCTACGTGCGGTACCGCCTCCCGATGATGCTCGAGGTGCAGTACTTCGAGTTCCTGTCATGACCCTCGCTCGGCGTCGGTTGTTCACCGACGACGATCAGGAGGGGAGACCTGCGGGGGTCCGGGCGAGCGCCGCTGCGGTGAGCTCGACGAAGCGCTCGTAACGCTCGGCGCAGGGCTCCTGCCAGGCCGGGTCGGGGTCGACCCGGTGCGAGGTCTGCGCCCAGCGTCGGGCGTCGGTCGTGAAGCGCTCGAGCCCCGCAGTGCAGCGCGCCATGAACGCCGCCCCGAGTGCAGCTCCCTCAGGGACCGCGACGACGTCGACGGGCAGGCCGGTGACGTCCGCGAGCGCCTGCATCCACGGTGATGACTTCGAGCCACCGCCGGTGACGACCAGCCGTTGGGGTGCCAACCCTGCAACTGCTCCCCGTTCGAGCTGGCGCCGCACCACGAACGCGGTCGCCTCGTAGGCCGCGCGTCGAAGGTGGTCGGGCTCGTGGTGCAACGTGGCGCCGTGGAGCTCGGCGCGCAGGTCGCGTCGGTGCAGCGGCACGCGCTCGCCCCGCACGTAGGGGAGCCAGACCGGCAGGTCACCGGGCGACGGCACCGTGAGCGGCGCCGACGGCTCCGTGCCCAGCCAGCGGTGCACCCGGTCGATGAAGATGCCCCCGGCGGTGCTGGGCCCTCCGATGAGCACCTTGCCCGGCGCGGTGTGCGGCACCGTCCACAGGCCGGGGACGGTCTGCCAGTCGTCGATGACACCCCAGGTGATGAGCGTCGCGCCGCAGATGACGAGCACGTCGCCGGTCTGCTCCGCGCCCGCCACGATCTGCTCACCAAGGGCGTCGATCGTTCCGCCGCCCACCAGAGCGCCGGCGGCGGGAAGCCCGGAACGGACGCTGCCCGCCGCTGCGGTACCGGAGACCACCACCGGCAGCGCGTCTGGCGTGGTGCCTGCTGCCGCAGCGAGCTCCGCGTCCCAGGAGGTCATGTCGAACAGCGGCAGGGCGGTCATGGCCGTCGTCGAGTCGATGGCACCCACCCCGCACAGGGCGTGGTTGGCGACGGCCTGAGCGGGCCAGAAACCGGTCGCGTCGGGAGCGTTCCGGGTGAGCCAGCCGAGGAATGCGAGCAGTTCCCCCGAATCGCCGGCCTCGTCGGGACTGTTGGTGTCGGTGATGCCGCGGTGATCGCCGTACAGCAGTCCGGGTGAGCAACCCGACCCGTCCGCACGAACCGCGCACAGCGACGGCACCATCGCCGAGACGTTCACTGCTGCGACGTGGTGGCTCCCGGTGACCGCGCCCAGCGCAGCGATGACATCACGGCGCCAGGCCCGGTCGACGTCGTGCTCGAAGGTGCCTGCCGTGGGGCTCAACAGGTCGTGGGGAACACGGGTCCTGGCACGGACCTCGCCGTCGTCGTCGACGGCGATCGCCTTGACCGAGGTCGTGCCGATGTCGATCCCCACCGTCACCCTGCATGAACCTGACATGAGTGTCAGACTAGGTCGTCACGCACAGGAGGACTCTGTTGAAGGCACTCGTGTTCGGCACGGCGACCCAGCCCTACGACCCCCCACCCGGCGCACCGAAGCTGGTTCGGAACCTGGCCTCGACTCCCTGCGCGCTCGTCGACCTGCCGGATGCTCAGCCGTTGCGTCCCGACTGGTACGTCGTGCAGCCGCTGCTGACCGGAATCTGCGGTTCGGACTCCAAGCAGATCCTGTTGGACTTCGAGGGCGACGCCGATAGTCCGATGAGCGCGTTCGTCTCGTTCCCGCAGGTGCTCGGCCACGAGGTCGTTGGGCGGGTGGTCGAGGCCGGCCCGCAGGCCCAGGGCTTCGACATCGGGGACCGTGTCGTGCTCAATCCGTGGCTGACGTGTGTGACCCGCGGGGTCGACCCGATCTGCCCGGCGTGTGGCGCCGGCGACTTCAGCCTGTGCTGGAGCTTCACCTCCGGTGACCTGGCCAAGGGCATCCACACCGGCACCTCCTCCGACGCGACCGGCGGCTACGCCGAACTGCTGCCGGCGCACTCCTCGATGCTGTTCGCTGTGCCCGACGGACTCGATGACCGTCGGGCGGTTCTGGCCGACCCGTTCGCAGTCTCGCTGCACTCGGTCACCCGGCACCCACCACCGCCGGGTGGTCGGGTCCTGGTCTGGGGCGCAGGTGCGTTGGGCTGCAGTGCCGTGGCGGTGTTGCGTGCCCTGTACCCCGACGTCGAGGTGGGCGTGGTGGCCCGCTTCGATGCGCAGGCGGCCTTGGCGGCCGAGCTCGGTGCCCACGCAGTGTTCCGACCGCTCGGACAGGCCGACATGGTCGAGCTGCTCGCGACCTGGTCCGGCGGCGTGCTCAGGCCGACGATGGAGGGCCTCGATGCAATCCCGATGTGCCACCCGGGATTCATCGACGTGGCCTACGACACGGTCGGCAAGCCCGAGACCTTCGAGGTGGAGGCGCGGGTGCTGGCCGCACGGGGGACCATCGTCAAGAGCGGGGTGCACGCGCCGGATCGCTGGGAGTGGAGCCCGCTGTACTTCAAGGAATTGCAGATGGTCGGCTCCAATGCGTTCGGGATCGAGGAGGTTCGGGGGGTGCGGCGCCACGGCATCGAGCACTACCTGGACCTGGCCGCGAGCGGCGAGATCGATCTGGCCGCGATGGTGACTCACGAGTTCGGCCTGAGCGAGTGGCAGGATGCCTTCGCGGCCCTGGGCGATCAGGCGCGGAGCGGAGCGATCAAGGTCACGCTCGACCCGTCACGCTGAGCCGATTCCCTGGCCGAGGGTGAGCTCAGCCTCTGTCGAAGATGCGGGTGGCGACGAGCTCGGCGGCGTCGGCGGGATCGCCCTCCCACAAGATGGTGCCGTGGTCCAGCAGCACTGCGTGGTCGCACAGGTCGAGCGCATGGGTGACCTGCTGTTCGACGATCAACAGGGCGGTTCCCTTCTCGCGAAGGCGGTACAGCTGCTGGTAGATGCTCTCCACGATGATCGGCGCCAGGCCGAGCGAGAGCTCATCCGCGATCAGCAGCTTCGGCTCCTCGACCAGCACCCGAGCCATCGACAGCATGCGCTGTTCGCCACCGGAGAGGTTGCCAGCGGGCTGGGCACGTCGTTCGGCGAGGATCGGGAACTGCTCGTAGGCCGACCCCAGAGCGTCCGCGACCCCGCGCGCACCGAACGTGCGCCGAAACGACAGCCGCAGGTTGTCCTCGACCGACAGCGAGGCGAACACCGAGCGACCCTCCACCGCGTGGGCGATCCCGGCGCGGGCGAAGGCATGGGGCGCCGCGCCGGTCATGTCGGTGCCGTCGACGAGCACCGCGCCGTTCTCGGGGCTGATCAGACCGCTTGCGACGCGCGCCAGCGTGGTCTTGCCGGCGCCATTGGCGCCGAGCAGGGCGATGGCCCGGCCCGGCTCGATCGTCAGCGAGACCTCGAAGAGGGCGTGGAACGGCCCGTAGCCGGCCGACACGCCGTGCAGGTCCAGAACGGGGGTCATGTCGAGTCCATCCCGATCCCCAGATAGGCCTGTCGAACGGCGGGGTTGGCCAACACCTCCCGGGTCGGCCCCTCGGCGATCAGCACGCCGAAGTCGAGCATGTAGGAACGCTCCGTGAAGCTCGAGACGAGCTCGACGTCGTGCTCGACGAGCAGGATCGCGAACTCTCGCTCGGCCTGGACCTGCTGCAGCGTCGCGGCCAGGTCACCGGTCTCGGCGCGATCGAGGCCCGATGACGGCTCGTCGAGCAGCAGCAGCCTCGGTCGGGTCATGAGGGCCCGGCCGACCTCGACCAGGCGACCCTGTCCCAGACTGAGGTGCTCGATCGGCTCGTCGGCGAGCTCGAGCAGCCCGAGCAGGTCGAGCACGGCGTCGCACTCGGCGACCTCCTCGGTGCTCGGTCGGCCCAGTCCCAGGAGGTCCTTCCAGAGCCGCCCATTGCCGCGGCGAGTGCGCTCGGCGATGAGGAGGTGCTCGCGCACGGTGGAGCCACTGAACAACTCGATGCGCTGGAAGGTGCGCCCGATGCCCATCCTGGCCCGCTCGTGCACGGGCCGGCCCGTCACGTCCACGCCGTCGATCGAGACCGACCCGCTGTACGCAGAGTTCACGCCGAGGAGGCAGTTGAACAGGGTCGTCTTTCCGGCGCCGTTGGGGCCGATCAGACCGACCCGCTCTCCTTCGTTGACCTCGAGACTCACGTGGGACAGCGCACGGATGCCCGAGAACGACTTGGTGATGCCGGAGGCGCGCAGGACCGGCGTGGTCATCGCGTCGCCTCCATGGTGGGCACCTGCTCCGGGGCCGGCGCGTCGTCATCCGGCGACCCGCGACGACTCGACCAACGCTCGATCCGCTCGTACCAGCGCCGCTTGCCGGCCTCGATGAGGCCCTCGGGATGTCGGGCGAAGCTGATCGTGGTCAGTCCGAACAACACGAAGCGCCACTTCGGGGAGATCGGGAAGAACCCGGGAAGCAGGTCCTCGCTGCGCAGGATCCATGTCAGGATCGCGCCGCGGAGTATGAGCCGATCCATGAGCGCGAACGACGCGCCCGAGTAGCTGGCACCCTCGATGGTCCCGACGCCGAGTGAGACGACGATCACCAGCCAGAACAGCGCTCCGAAGGGAGTGAAGTTCTGGGTGTAGTTGACGTTCTTCTGATGGATCGCGAGAAGCGCGCCGCCGAGTCCGGCGAGGAAACCCGAGATCGCGAACGCCGTCACCCGGGCTCGGGTCGGTGAGATGCCGATCGACTGCGCAGCGATCTCGCTGCCGCGCAGGGCTTGAAGGGTGCGCCCGACCGTGCCGCTGCGCAGCAGCTTCACACCTACTGCCACGAGCAGGAACACCACCACGGCCAGCGCCAGGAACAGGCGGTCGTCGGCCAGGTCCCAGGGGCCGATCACCGGTCGGGGAACTCGCCGACCCGTCAACAAGGATGTGTCACCGCCGCCGACGAATGGCATCCGAACCAGAACGGTGTCGAAGAACGCAGCGAAGGCCAGTGTGGCGATCGCGACCCAGACGGTGCCGAGGCGCACCATGGGCAGTGCGACGACGGCGGCGACCGCTGCGGCGATGACTGCACCGAGGAGCGCGCCGGTGAACACCGACACGCCGAACCGGTCCGCGAGTTGGAACACGGCGAACGCCCCCGTTGCTGCGAAGGCCCCCTGGCACAAGGAGATGAGGCCGGCGAACCCGGTCAGCACCGTGATCGACAGGAAGATGAGCGACATGATCACCGCCTGGGTGATCAGGAACAGCCACGATGCGTCCGCTCTGGTCATGACGCTGATGCCGACGACCAGGAAGAACGAGACGCCGAACACCACCGTGAGTCGGGTCATCAGGGGGCTTCGGGTGAGTGACGCCGGAGCCGGCAACGGCGGATCGACGCCGCGGAGAGGGTCGAGGTGTTCGTTGGTGGCACGCAGCGCCGGCCACAACGTGACCAGTCCGAACAGCACCACGAACGGCATGGCGGGGGTCAGGTTCTCCTGGATCGGCGCGAGCCAGGGGAACCTCGTCGCGAGTTCGGGGAGAAACGTGTTGACCACCGAGATGAGCACGCCCAGGCCGAGGCCGCCGAGCAGCGCCCGCGGCAGGCTGACCAACTTGCCGATCGCCGCGGCAGCAACCGCCACGACCACCAGGTTGAAGAAGTCGGGCGCGGTGAGCGTGTTGAACCGCGGAGCGATCAGCACCCCGGCCAAACCGGCGAAGGTGCTCGACAGCGCCCAGCTGAACGCCGAGACCCGCTCGGCGCGGATCCCGTTGAGCTCGGTCATTCGGGGGCTCTCGACCACGGCCCGCATCTGCAGGCCGATGTTGGTGAAACGGAACAGGGCTGCGAGGGCTGCGGTGCTCACCAGTGCGGCGATCGCTGCTGTCACCTCGTTGCGGCTGAACGGGTAGAGGCCCGTGGGGTCGTAGAAGACCGTCGCTCCGTCAGGGAGCAGGCCCTCGGGCGTGGCGCCGGCCACGGGCTCGAACCCGACGAGGATCTCGAACAGGGCGGGGATCGCGACGGACAGGCCGATGGCGATCACCAGCTTGGCGAGCGTCGAACCAGGGGGAAGTCGACGGAAGATCAGGCGCTCGAGCACCAACCCCATGGCGGGTGCGACGACCAGGACCGAGAGCACGAACGCCGGAAGGCTGGACCAGCCCCACTCGTTGCGCGCCTGGAAGAAGAGCGCTGCCGACACGTAGGCCTGGGCGCCGAACGCCAGGTTGAACACGCCCGAGGTCTTGTAGGCGAGCACGAAGCCGATCGCGATCAGGCCGTACACGGCCCCCGGCGGGAGCCCTTGGAGCACCCCGCGGATCAAGTCCTCCATGACGTCACCGACGAACGGCCCGGCACCGGCAGCTCACCCGAAGTTGGTCGGGGTCGGCTCGAAGCTGTTCGGATCGTCCCCGTCGAAGCAGAGCCACGGCTCCTCGGCGCTGGCGTACGGCACGAAGGCGCCGTCCTGGATCCGGACCAGGGTCACGCATTCGGGCTCCTGGTCGGCCTCATCGGCGGTGTATGGCACGTGTGCGGTGCTCCAGTCGATGGGCTGAAGCAGGCCACCCGCCGTCCAGTCGGTGATGGCGTTTGTCGCTGCGATGACGCTCGCCCGGTCGAACTCCGGACCGGCCCGCAGCAGTCCCTCGAACGCGAGCGAGGCGTTCAACCAACCGGTCATGGCAAGCTCCGATGGGGTGCTGCCCTGCTTCTCCATCCAGGTCTGGAACTCGGCGAGCGCGTTGCCCTCCGGGGAGGCCTCGAGCGGTCGGAAGCCGACCACCACGACGTCACCCTCAAACAGCTCGGCGGACTCCTTGACGAAGGTCGGGTCGTAGCTGTTCGGGTGGTAGAGGACCACGTCGTCCATGCCCTGGCGCTGCAACTCCTGGGCCAGGGTCTTCATGCCGTTGAGGTCGATGCAGGTGGAGATGAAGTCGACCCCCTCGGCCTTCATCGCGCTCACCTGTGGGCCGATGCCGTTTGGTAGGCCGTACTGCAGATCGGCGTTCGAATAGACCATGTCGACACCGCTCTGCTGCTCGTAGCGGTCGAAGGCCTCGGCGATGGTCGAGGTGCATACCTTGGAGTTCTCGCTGACGCCGTAGCCGAGGCTCGCTGCCTTGGTCGCACCGGCCTCGGCAGCGACGAATGGCACGGCGCGTCGGAGGCAGTCCGGGCAGCGCACCACCAGGCTGGGGAAGTTGCTCGTGCGGTTCGCGGAGTCCGCAGCGTGGATGCCCCACGTGTAGTTCGGCACACCCGCCGAGTCCAGGTCGCCCCAACCGCCCGGCACCAGTGTTGCCGAGAAGACGCCGAAGGCGTCCTCGGCGGAGATCACGTCCAGCGCCTTCTGCTGGTTCTGGACCAACTCGTCGTCGAGCACCTCGCCGACCACCAGGTTCCGTCCGTAGATCCCCCCCTGGGAGTTGCGATAGGCGAAGTAGGCCTCGATGCCCTCGACGTAGCAGTCCAGGATGCAGGTGCCCAAGGGGTTCCCGGTCTTGGTGCCGATCACGTCGTAGGAGATCTCCTTGTCGGAGACGCCGGGCACTCCGGGTCGGGGCACGAACTCGTCCCGCGAGGCCTCGCCGCCGGATGACCCCCCCTGTCCCGCTGTCGTGGTGGGTTGGCTGCTGCTGTTCGAGTTGCCGCAGCCGATCGCGACGAGACAGGTCGCGAGGACGACAGCGATGATCCGAGTGGTGGATCGAGACATGGTTGAGCTCCCCCTGATCGGTGCCGTGGTATCTCGCCAAAGGTGACACGGGTGTTCGATAACGCCGACAGTAGCGTCTGTCGGGCCCGGGGTGTCCGAATTCCTCTCTGCGGCGGGCAGGGGCGTGATGTGTACCCGGTGGCGTTGTGGGTTCAGGTCGCCCACGGTCGTTCCGCATCGATGGCGTCAGCTCGCAGGCAGCCCGCGAACCACCAGTCGGTCCACCCGTCGGAGCACCGGTCCGATCGGCTCGGGCGCGTCCGAGGGGACGACGTCACCGAACCGCTCGAGCAGCACCTCGGTCGCCGCGACCAGTTGCTGGCGCGCCAGGTGCGAGCCGGGGCAGTACTTGGAGCCGAACCCGAACGTGAGCACCTCGGTCTCCGGTCGTTCCGGGTCGAAGCGGTCCGGCTCGCCGAACACCGCCGGGTCCCGGTTCGCCGCGGCGAGACCGCAGAGCACCAGCGCACCCGGCGGCAGCTCGACGTCGGCCACGGATCCCCCGTCGACGGCGAGCCGGGGCAGCAGCGCCACCGGCGGTTCGCTTCGCAGCGACTCGTGGACGACCGCCGGCAGGAGTGACCGATCCGCTCGCAGTCGTTCCCAGAGCCCGGGTTCGGTGAGCGCCCGCCGCAGCAGGGTGCCGAGTCCGTCCGAGGTGGTGGTCGCACCGACCGCGTAGAGCAGTCGGACGTGGGAGGCGACCTGCTCGTCGGTGAGTCCCACGCCGTCGGCCCGGGCGCTCAGCAGTCGTGAGATGACGTCGTCACGCGGTGCGGCGCGGCGCTCCGCCAGGGTCGGCCGCAGGAACTCGGTGACCTCGGCTGCGGCCCGTGCCGCTCCGTCGGGGTCGATCGGGTGACTGAGGAGTGCCAGCGCCCAGGCCCGTTGGCGTTCCTCGGTCCCGACGGGCAGACCCAGCTTGCGGCTGATCGACCAGAACGGGAGCACGCGCACGAACCCGTCGACCAGGTCGTCGACGCCGGCGGCGAGCATCCGGTCGAGGACCTCGTCGGCGAGCGGTGTGAGCTCGTCGTCGACGAACCGGCGGACCGCCCGTGACCGGAACGCCGGGGTCGCCAGCTGTCGCACCCGTTGGTGCTCATCGCCGTCGAGGTCGATGAACGTGCTGCCGACGCTCGGACGGGTGGCATACCGGTAGACCACCCCGCCGGGGAACTGATCGTCGTCGGTCAGGAACTCCCGCACCGCACCGAACGTCGTGAGCAACACGGCGTCGGCGCCCAGGAACCGGACCGGTACGACCGGTCCATGCTCCCGAGCCCGCCGCATGGCGGAGTGGAGGCTGTCGCCGGCGAGCTCGGCGGTACCCAGGTCGAGGTCGTCGAGCGGCCCGTCCACCCC